>CAXTCN010000056.1:0-28015 GCA_964242575.1 uncultured Acetobacteraceae bacterium
GCTCAATCCTGGATACGCTCAAACAGTCAAAACCTCTGTGCAGAGGTACTAGCGCACGCAAGAAACCGGGAGGAAGGTTTGTGGGGGCGGACTTGAAACGGAGCAGGCTCTCGCACGGCTGGATAGTGCCGCCTTTGACAACGCCTCGCTTCTGTCCCCTTTGCGCTACCCCGGAGGGAAGCGTCGCCTTCTTCCCTATATCGCACGCGCCGCTGTAGCCCTGCCCCGCCGGCCCCGCCTGCTCGTCGAACCGTTCGCAGGCGGGGCCTCGGTATCCGTCGGCCTTCTTGAACACGGGTTCGTGTGCCGAATCGCGCTTGCCGACGCCGACCCCCTGGTCGCCTCGTTCTGGATGGCAGTCTTCAATCCCAAGCTCGCACCGCTGCTCGCGGAGATGACTGCGGAAGCAAGGCTGACACTGGATGAGTGGCGCCGTATCCGGAACGCCGAGCCACGCACCATACTCGGACGAGCCTTCAAATGCTTGTATCTAAACCGCACCAACTTCTCAGGGATTTTAAACCGCGCGGCTGGTCCCATTGGAGGACGGGCACAGTCCGGCGCGTACGACATCGGGTGCCGCTTCCCTCGTGAACGGTTGGCTAAACGGTTGTTGGTTCTGGCAAAGCTGTCTCCGCACGTCACGTACGTGAGATGCCAGGATTGGCGAACTACTTTGGCCGGTAGCGAATTGACATCAACGCGAGGACTGCTCTGGTACCTGGACCCACCCTTTTGGAACAAAGCCGACCGGCTATATCGGCACTACTTCAATGGGGCGGAGCACAAGGCGTTGGCGAATGCCGTACGCACGCTTAAAGGAAACTGGGTGCTTCCTTACGATATGGCCTCTGAAGTTGTCGATTTATACGGATGCATGCCAGGCATACATCACGTAAGCATGCGCTATACAGCTCGTTCTCGATCAACGCCGGACAAATCACAAGAATCGCTGTTTTCAAATATTGCCGTAGCTCGCGGAATGGCGAGGCGTTCGCTGGCGGTTCTGGAAGGTGGCGTTAAAAGCAGATACATCGACGTTTGCGAGGGTATGCCGGAGCAGGCAGCCTTGGAGGATGCTGTAGCATAAGGCGGGCAGGCATCGCGTGCCCGTTCTGATTTCTCCGGGCAGGTGGTTTCGACGAAAGTCATCCACAACGTCAGGTGGGTAATCAGCTTGTTATGCGATGCCAGATGGCTAATGGCTTGCGCCACGGGATGCTAAACCACGGCGACATCGGATGTCGGATAGAAGGCCGAATTGCCGGACGCGCGGACACACGGATGTGTCATTGTATGCCGGACGCTACACTGCCAGGCTGGCGTCCATGACAATGATGATCAACCGGCTGGATGCGCTGGCCGAGGTGCAGGCGGCGTTTGACCGTTACGAGGCGGCGCTGGAGGCGAACGACACGGCGGTGCTGGACGAGCTGTTTTGGGACAGCCCGCACACCATCCGCTATGGCGCGGCGGAAATCCTGTACGGGATCGAGGAAATTCGCGCCTTCCGCAGCGGGCGCTCGCCGGTCGGGCTGGAGCGGGTGGTGTCCCGCACGGTGATCACGACGTTCGGCCGGGACGCGGCGACGGCGAGCACGCTGTTCCACCGCGCCAGCGCGCCGGGCCGGGTGGGGCGGCAGATGCAGACCTGGGTGCGGATGCCGGACGGCTGGCGCGTGGTGGCGGCGCACGTGAGCTGGATTGACGAGCCGGGGGCTTAGCCGCCCGGCAACCCTACCCGTTGCAGCCCGGCGCCGTGGGCGTCCAGCCATGCCGTCGCCGCGCAGCGGTGCGGGGTGAGGGTGGCGACCAGCGCCCAGAAACCGCGGCCGTGGTCCATGTGCCGCAGGTGCGCGACCTCGTGCGCCACCACGTAGTCCTGCACCAAAAGCGGGGCCATCGCCAGGCGCCAGCAGAACATCAGCGTGCCGTCCGCGGTGCAGCTTCCCCAGCGGGAGCGCGTGTCCTTCACCACCACCCGGCGCGGCTGCAAGCCGGCGGCGCGGGCCTTTTCGGCGGCCAGGGGCGCCAGGCGGCGGCGGGCCTCGGTGCGCAGCAGGTCCGTGACGCGCCGGGCCAGGAACTCCGGCGCGCCGCCGATGCGCAGCTCGGTGCCCTGGACAGCGTCGCCGCGCTGGCCCGGCTGGTGGCGGATACGATGCGGCACGCCGTCGAGCGGGACCGTGACGCCGTCCGCAAACGGCGCCGGCGCGGGCAGGCGGGCCAAGCGGTCATTGATCCAGCCGGAGTGGTCGGCCAGCAGCGCCATCCCGGCGGCCTGGGCGGCGCGGGACGGGAGCGTGACGATGACCCGGCCGGAGCGCGGGTCGATCCGCAGGCTAATGCGCCGCGCTCGGGCGCTGCGACGCCATTCGACGGTGGGGGAGGCCGTGGGCTGCATCGGTGCAGGATGGAGGACGGCGGCGGCGAACGCCAGGAATGTCACGTCAGGGCACGAGCCGCCGGAAATCCGCGCCTTCGCCCAGCGCCAGGGCGCGGGCCAGGGTTCCGGCCATCGCGACCCGGTAGTGCAGCGGGTCCCAGTAGTTGTCGCGGTTGGTGGTGAGGGGGCTGGGCACCAGGAAGTCCAGCAGCTCGGCCCCGGCGGCGCGGGCGAGGGCGGCGGCGGACGCCTTGCAGGCGGCCCAGCGCGCGGCATCGCGGGAGCCTGGGGCGCCGTGCCGGCTGACGTGGTACGGCGCGAAGAACAGCACCGTGCGGGCGCTGGATGGAATGGCAGCGAGCGCCTGGCGCAACAGGGCGTGGGCGGGGAAGTTGAACTGGTCGCTGTGCTGGGCGGGCGTTGGGTCGGTGGGGTCCCAGCGGGCAAAGGCGGCGTCCACCCGCGCCGTGTCATAGGCGGCGTCGTCCGGGACAAAGCTGGTGTAGCCGTCCAGGCCGTAGCGCCGGCGTTTCCAGCCGGCCATGACGGCGAACTGGTTGGCGGCCTCCTGGACGGCGTAGGGGGTCAGGATCTCGCGGTAGCCGGGCCAGGGGTTCGGCGCGTACATCCACTCCGGGAACGGGCGGGCGGTGACGCGGGGCGCGGTGGGGCCGCACCACTCGGCGTCGAGGCCAATCAGCACCGCGCGGGGCGCAGGGTGGGCGCGAAGGAACACTTCGAGCAGCCGGGTCTGTTCCCAGGCGGTGGCGCTGTTCATGGCGAGGTTGGCGAACCGTGCGCCGAACAGCGGGTTGAGGTGCGCGGGTTGCAGCAGGCGCGCGGTGGAGGTGCCGAGCAGGATGGCGTCGAATTGCGGGCTGCGGGCGAGGGCAGGGAACGAGAATCGGGCGTTGCTGCTGATGGGCACGCGCGGCAGCGGCGGGGACAGCGGCAGGGCGTCCCAGGGATCCACGACGGCCACGAAGCCGTACAGGACGGCGAGCAGCGTCCCCGTGGTCAACAGGAACGTGCGCGCGAACCGGTGCCAGCGTTCCGGCCCGGCGCTAGAATTGGAAGTAGATGAACTCATTCGGCACCCGTCCGCCGGTGAGCAGCAGCAGGCCGACCAGCGCCGCGCCGACCGGCACGGCCACCCAGGGCGTCGGCCGCAACAGGCGGAGCGCCGCGTCCTGGCTGGTGGGGCCAACCATCGCCACGGCCGCGGCCAACAGCAGGACGGGCGCGTGTTCGGTTTGTACTTGGCCCAGGCCCTCCAGCCCGGCCATGCCCGCCAGCACCCGGCCAGCGGTGGCGAAGTCTGGGCTGCGGAACGGCACCCACGCCACCAACACGAACAGCAGCGTCACCGCCCAGCCCACGCCGCGCGGCAGCGTGCGTCCGGTGCGCGCCCAGGCGGCGTTCACCGCCAGCGCCAGGCCATGCAGCCCGCCCCAGGCCACGAAGGTCCAGGCCGCGCCATGCCACAGGCCGCCCAGCAGCATGGTCAGCACGACGTTGCGCGCCTGCATCCACGGCCCGGCCCGGCTGCCGCCCAGGGGGATATACACGTAGTCGCGCAGGAAGCGGGACAGCGTCATGTGCCAGCGGCGCCAGAACTCGCGGATGCTGGCGGCGCGGTACGGGGCGGCGAAGTTGAACGGCAGGCGCAGGCCGAACATCAGGCCAAGGCCGATCGCCATGTCGGAGTAGCCAGAGAAGTCGAACAGGATTTGCAGGCCATAGGACCCGGCCGCGAGCCAGGCCTCGGCCGCCGTGAGCGGTCCCAAGGCGGCGCGGGCGAACAGCGGGTCGCACACCAGGCCAGCGGTGTCGGCGAGGCCGGCTTTTTTGGCGAAGCCGATAGTGAACAGCACGAGGCCGCGGGACAGGTTCTCCCATAGCGCCGGGCCGTGCGGGTCCCTGGCGAACTGCGGGATCAGTTCGTTGTGGCGCACCAGCGGGCCGGCGATCAGTTGCGGGAAGAAGGTCACGAAGGCAAAGAACTCCAGCAGCCCATAGACGTGCCGGTCGCCGCGGCGCAGGTCGATCAGGTAGGAGATTTTCTGGAACGTAAAGAAGCTGACGCCGAGCGGCAGGATAATGCCGAACGAGGCGAACGGCAGGCCGAGCGCCATGGCGACGTTGGCGCCCAGGAAGTCCGCGTACTTGCATGCGCCGAGCGCCAGCAGGTTCATGGCGACGCCGAGCGCCAGGATGCCGGAACGCTGGGCGCGCGCCCACCACTGCACCACCAGCCAGTTCAGCAGCGTCAGCCCCGCCAGCGCGGGCACGAACCGCAGGTCCCAATATCCGTAGAACGCGAGCGACGCCGCGACCAGCACCGCCTGCCGCCCGGCCCGGCCGCGCGCGCCATAATACAGCGCCAGCACCGCGGGCAGGAACGCGACAACAAAAATCTGGGAGTTGAACAGCACGGCGGGTCAAGCGGCTTGGGATGGAACGGGCACAATTCCAACATGCCATACCGATGCACCTGGCGCAGCCCACCGGAGTGGGCGCATATACCAGGCGTGCAGCCCCGAGGTGCGCGTGCCGATGTCCCATATCCTGTTGGTCGAAGACGAGCCTGATACCCGTGAGGTGATCGTTGAGGCGCTGTGCAACGCCGGGTTCGACGTGACCGCGACGTGCACCGGCGACGAGGCGGCGATCCTGATGGCGGACCAGGACCGGTTCGACCTGCTGCTGACCGACATCAACATGCCCGGCGACATCGACGGCATCGGCCTGGCGGAGCACGCGCGGGAGGTGCATCCGGGACTGCCGGTGGTGTTCGTGTCGGGCCGTCCGGAAACCGAGCGGCAGGCGGACCATGTGGGGCCGCCGATGCGGTTCGTGTCCAAGCCGTGCGACGAGCACACCCTGGTCGGCGTGGTCCGCAGCTTGGTCTAACGGCCGTGGACCGTAGCGTACGTTAACGTTGCCTTAGCGTTCCGCGCGCATCCTGGTGCGCAGCCGGTCAAAGTGCCCGGCGCGCGCCGGAGAGTGAGTTGCGGGTTCGCCTATCGAAATTTTGGGTTGTCCGGGCGCTGCGTGACATGCGGTCCCGCTTCGCGTGGCCCCGGACGCTCTGGCCCCGGCTGTTGCTGCTGCTGCTGGCGGCGACGGGGCCGTTGCTGGGGTTGCTGCTGGCTGGCGCGGTGGAGGATGGGCGGCAAGTGCTCGGCGGCGCGCGGGACCAGGTGCTGCAACTGGCGCGGCTCGGCGCGGAACAGCAGGATGACGTGCTGCAGGAGGCGACCAGCCTGTTGCACGTCCTGGCGCGGGTCGGCAGCGTGCGCAGCCTCGCGGGCGCCGGGTGCAATGACCTGCTGCATGGCGTGGTCATGGACCATCCGCGCATCGAGGCGGTGGCCGTCGCCGGTCCCGACGGCATCATCAGTTGCAGCAGCCGGACGGGAAGCCTGGGGCTTAGCGTGGCGGACCGCGGCTATTTCAAGGAGGCCATGCAGTTGCGTGCCGGTAGCCGGTACGTGCTGAGCGGGCTGACGATGAGCCGGGTCTCGGGCAAGCCCACGCTGTTCCTGTTGGTGCCGATGCCGCCGCTGGCGGCTGGCGAGGGCTATGCCGGAGTGGTTATCGCGGTGGTCAGCATCGAGTGGTTCGCCCGGTTGAAGGATTACGCGCCGGGAGTGGCGAACCCATTGCTCCAGGTGCTCGACAGCCGGGACGGTGCGCTGCTGGCCCGGTCCCCGGACATGGGGGCGTGGACGGGACAACGGTTTCCGCAGCATCCGCTGGCGCTCGCGTTGCGGGCCTCGCCGGCGGGCGGGTCGGTCCTGGCGGTGGACCTGGACGGGACGCCGCGGGTGTTCGGGTTCGCGCCGCTGCCGGGGCGCGAGACGGAGTTGTTCCTGGTGGTTGGGTTTGCGGAGGCGGAGGTGCGGGCGAAGGCGGACCGGCGCATGTTGCTGGCGGCCAGCGTTGCGCTCAGCACGACGGGCGCCGCGGTGCTGGTGGCCTGGCTGGCCGCGCAACGGGCGCTGCTGCGGCCGATCCGGGCGCTTGCGGCGACTGCGGCGGCGATGGGTGCTGGGAACCTGTCCGCGCAGGCCATGATCGGCCGAGGGGCGGCGCAGGAGCTGCGCAACCTCGGCGCGACGTTCGCCCGCATGGGCCGGCGGCTGCGGGACCGGGCGGCGGAGCTTGCTTCGATGCAGGCGCGGCTGGCGGCCAGCGAGGAGCATCACCGCCTGTTGGCGGACGCGGCCGGGGACATCATCACCCGGTTCGACCGGGATTTCCAGCGCGTTTACGTCTCGCAGGCGTGCCGGGACGTGCTGGGATATGCGCCGGAGGAGCTGGTCGGCCACAAGTCCGGCTGGATCGTGCATCCGGACGACCAGGAGGGCGTGCTGGCGACGCTGAACCAGCCGCTGCTGGCGGGGCAGGCGACGGCGCGGGCGGTCTATCGCGCTCGCCGCAAGGATGGCCAGTACGTGTGGCTTGAAAGCAGCGGGCGGCGGCTGCCGGATGGCAGCGGCTTCGTGGTGGTCGCGCGGGACGTGTCGGAGCGCAAAGCCCTGGAGGCGCGGCTTGAGAAGGCGAATCAGCAATTGCGCATCCTGGCGCGGGAGGACGGGCTGACCGGCCTGGCGAACCGGCGCCGGTTCGATGAGGTGCTGAGCGACGAGTACCGCCGCGCGGTCAGGGGAGGGCATCCGCTGACGCTGTTCATGCTCGACGTGGACCGGTTCAAGGCGTTCAACGACGCGTACGGCCACCCCGCCGGCGACAGGTGCCTGCGCGCGCTCGCGGGCGTGTTCGGCGCCGTGCTGCGGCGGCCCGGGGACCTGGCGGCGCGGTATGGCGGGGAGGAGTTCGCAGTCCTGATGGCCGAAACGGACGTGGCCGGGGCGCTGGCCACGGCGGAGCGGATGCGGCTGGCCGTGCGTGGCCTCGCGATCCCACATGCGATGTCGGAGGCCGGCGTCGCGACCATCAGCGTGGGCGTCGCGGTGCTGCAACCTGGGCCGGGACACTTGGGGCCGGCCGCGCTGGTGGCGGCGGCGGACGCGGCGCTTTATGCGGCAAAGGCCGGCGGGCGGGACCGCGTTTGCTTGGCGCAAGGTTAGGTCAGCGGGCTTGGCTGAGCACCAGGCGCCGGCGGACCGCGTGGACGGGGAGGCCGGCAAAGGCGTCCTTCACTGCCTCCGTGATGGTCACGCCGGCGAGGCGCGGCACAATCCGGCGGCCGCTGGTTTCCCAAAGGCGCGCGCTGCGCAGCACCATGCGCAGCCGGACAGGCGGCAGATAGAGTGCGCTGTCCTGGCGCTCTACCCGGAACAGGCTGTCGGCCAGCAGCCGGCCGACTTGGCCCGGCGAGTAGGGTTGGCCGTGCCCGAACGGCGTGCTCTCGACATGCGCCCACAGGCCCACGCGGTTCGGCGCCACGACCAGCAGCCGGCCGTCATCCTTCAGCACGCGCCAGACCTCCCGCAGCATACGGCGGGAGTTTTCCGCGGCCTCCAGCCCGTGCACCAGCAGCACGCGGTCGAAACAGAGGTCGGGGAACGGCAGCGCGTCCTCGTCCGCGGCGCAGGACAGGTTCGGTTGGCCGGCGGGCCAGCGGGCCACGCCGGTCTGCGGCGGGATGGCGGCGATGCAGCGCCCGGCGGTGTCCCGCCAGCAGCGCAGGTAGGGCGCGGCGTAGCCCAGGCCGAGCACCGCCATCCCCGTGAGGTCAGGCCACGCCAGGACCAGCCGCTCCCGCAACAGCCGGGCCGCGACCGCGCCCTGGGCCGTCGTGTAGAAATGCGCCGCGATGTGCGCGTCTGCCGTCATGGGGCCGGGGTATAGCACGACCTGTCTTGCACTCGGCACCCGGGTGCGACACGGTGCGCCGCGTAAGCTGGGGTTTGCCTATGACGCTGTCCGCCGAAGCCGTGCCCATCCTGTCGGACAACTACGCCTGGCTGCTGCGCGACGGCTCCGGCGTGACCGCAATCGTTGACCCAGCCGATGCGGAGGCGTGCATCAGCGCAATCGAAAAGGCAGGCGGGCGGCTCGACCTGATGCTGATCACGCACCACCACGGCGACCATATCGCGGGGGTGGACGCAGTGCGGGCGCGGTATGGCTGCCCGGTGGTGGGCGCCGGCGCCGACGCGCGCCGGCTGCCGCGGCTGGACCGCGCGGTCAATGAAGGGGACGAGGTGGCGCTGGGTGACGCGCGGCTGCGGGTGATCGACACGCCGGGCCATACGGTGGGGCACATCGCCTATGCGGGCGCCGGGCTGGTGCTGAGCGGGGACACGCTGTTCAGCCTGGGCTGCGGGCGGCTGATGGAGGGCACGGCGGCGGACATGTTCGGCAGCCTGCGCAAGCTGGCCGCGTTGGACCCCGCGACGCTCGTGTGCTGCGGGCACGAGTACACCCAGTCCAACGCGCGGTTCGCGTTGCACGTGGACCCGTCGAACGCCGCGCTGCGGGAGCGGTCGGCGGAGGTGGACCGGCTGCGCGCGGCTGGCCAGCCGACGGTGCCGAGCCGCCTGGCGGACGAGTTGGCGGCAAACCCGTTCCTGCGCGCGCCCGATGCGGCCGCGCTCGGCAGCCTGCGGTCGCAGAAGGACCAATTCCGATGAAGCTCTACTACTCCGCCACCAGCCCGTATGTGCGCAAGGTGCTGGCCTGCGCCATCGCCGGCGGCGTGGAAGGGCGGATCACCCGGATCGACACCAACCCGCACGCCTCGCCGCCGGAGCTGCTGCGGGACAACCCGCTGTCCAAGGTGCCGTGCCTGGTGACGGGGGACGGCCTCGCGCTGTTCGACAGCCCGGTGATCTGCGAGTACCTGGACAGCATCGGCGACGCCACCCTGTTCCCGCCGTCCGGCCCGGCGCGGTGGCGGGCGCTGAAGCTGCAGGCCATCGGCGACGGGATCATGGACGCCGCCGTGGCGCGCCGCATGGACCAAGCCCGCCCGGCCGAGGAGGCGCGCACCCAATTCATGGAGCGGCAGGCCAAGGCGGTATCGCGGGCGCTGGACGTGCTGGAGGCCGACACGCTGGCGAACCACCTGGACATCGGCACCGTGTCGGTGGCGTGCGCGCTGGGCTACCTCGACTTCCGGTTTGCCGACGATGCATGGCGGGAGGGCCGGCCGGGCTTGACGAAGTGGTACGCGGCGATGGAGCAACGGCCGGAGATCAAGGACACCGCTCCGCCCGCTTGAACGTTAGGAACGGGTGGCGACAACGCCGCCCGCGGCCACCAGCACGGCCGCCAGCACCGTCACCGGCGTGAACGGCGCCTGTCCGGCGGCGGCCAGCAACAGCGTGGACAGCACCGGCGTCGCGAAGGCGAGCGTGCCCAGCAGGCGCGGGTCGCCGCGTTTCATGCCGACGTCCCACAGCGCGAAAGCCACGCCGACCGGGCCCAGGCCCATCGCCAGCACCACGACGCAGTCGGTTGGGCTGGGCACGACCCAGGTTCCGCCCAGGCCGTGCATGACGCCGGCCAGCACCGCCGCCCCGGCGTAGAACCCGGCCACCGCGCCCACCGGCACCGCCTGGAACCGGCGCGCGAGGACAGAGTACGACGCCCAGGTCAGCGACGCCGCCGCCGCCAAGGCGTAGCCGGCCATGGCGCCGGGCGGGAACGCCGCGTCGTTGCCCAGCAACGCCGCGCATCCGGCCAGCGCCAATGCCGTGCCAGTCCAGTGCCGCCAAGTCAGGCGCAACCCGAGCACGCCCGCGGACAACAGCACGATCAGCAGCGGCCAGGTGTAGTTGATGAGGTTCGCCGCCGCGGCGGGCGCCTGGCCGAGTGCCGCGAAGTACAGCGCGTGGTAGCCGAACAGGCCGCCCACGCCGTGCAGCCAAACCAGGACAGGCTGCCGAAGCTCGGACAGTGCGCCGCGCGCGGCAAGCCATCCAAGCCCCAGCGCCGCCGACACCGCGAACGCCATCGCCGTAAGCTGCAACGGCGGCAACCCGGCCGCGGCGCGGGACAGCAGGGCCAAGAACGCCCACAGCCCGATGGCCCCGCAGCCGGCGAGGTTGGCCCGCGTCAAAGCATTGGCGTCAATACATATGCTGGCCGCCGTTGATCGACAGCGTGGACCCGGTGATGAAGTCCCCGTCGTCGCTGGTGAGGAACACGACGCCGCGCGCGATGTCCTCGGCCTGGCCCAGCCGGCCCATCGGGATGCGCGCCACGATTTTTTGCAGCACGTCCGCCGGCACCGCGCGCACCATCTCAGTGTCCACGTAGCCCGGCGCGATGGCGTTCACGGTGATGCCGAACCGCGCGCCCTCCTGCGCCAAGGCCTTGGTGAAGCCGTGGATGCCGGACTTGGCGGCGGCGTAGTTCACCTGGCCATACTGCCCGGCCTGCCCATTGATGCTGCCGATGTTCACGACCCGGCCGAACTTCGCCTGCCGCATCGCGTCGAACGTCAGCTTGCACAGGTTGAAGCAACTGCCGAGGTTGGTGTCGATCACGCTGTCCCACATGTCCCGCGTCATGCGGGCCATGGTGCCGTCCCGGGTAATGCCGGCGTTGTTCACCAGGATTTCAATGGGGCCGTGGTCGGAGTGGATCTTGGCGACCGCCGCCTCGCACGCGGCATAGTCGCCGGCGTCGAACTTGATGTGCGGGATGCTGGTTTCCTGGGTGAAGGCGGCGGCGGCGGCGTCATTGCCGGCATAGCTGGCAACGACCGTGCGTCCGGCGTCCCTAAGGGCCGTGCTGACGGCCGCGCCGATCCCGCGGGTGCCACCGGTCACGAGGGCTACTCTTGGCATATTGTTGTTCCTCCCTGGCAAAGCGGCGGCATTGAAGCCGCTTTGCCAGGGAAGGGGAAGTAAGCCTTACCGCTCCAGGCACATGGCGACGCCCATGCCGCCGCCGATGCACAGGGTCGCCAGGCCCTTTTTGGCGTCGCGCCGCTGCATCTCGTGCAGCAACGTCACCAAAACCCGTGCGCCGGACGCGCCGATGGGGTGGCCGATGGCGATTGCGCCGCCGTTCACGTTCACGCGCGCGGGGTCCCAGCCCATGTCCTTGTTCACCGCGCAGGCCTGGGCGGCGAACGCCTCGTTGGCCTCAACGAGGTCGAGGTCGCCCACTTGCCAGCCGGCGCGTTCCAGGGCGCGGCGGCTGCTGGGGATGGGGCCGGTGCCCATGACGGCCGGGTCCACGCCGGCGGTGGCGAAGCTCGCGATGCGGGCGAGCGGCGTGAGGCCGCGGCGCTCGGCCTCGGACGCGGACATCACCACCAGGGCTGCGGCGCCGTCGTTGATGCCGCTGGCGTTGCCGGCGGTCACGGTGCCGTCCTTGGAGAACGCGGGGCGCAGCTTGGCCATGGTTTCGACGTTGCTGTCATGGCGGATATACTCGTCGTCGGACACCACCGTGTCGCCCTTGCGGCCCTTCACGGTCACGGGCGCGATCTCGTCCTTGAAGCGGCCGGCCTTTTGCGCGGCGCTGGCCTTGTTCTGGGAGCCGACCGCCAGCTCGTCCTGTTGCGCGCGGGTGATCTGGAACGCCGTCGCCACGTTCTCCGCCGTGGTGCCCATGTGGTAGCCGTTGAAGGCGTCCCACAGCCCGTCCTTCAGCATGGTGTCGATCAGGCCGAGCTCGCCCATCTTGGTTCCGGCGCGCAAATAGGCCGCGTGGGCGGACTGGCTCATGCTTTCCTGGCCGCCGGCCACCACGATCTGGCTCTCGCCGGTGCGGATTTGCTGCGCTGCCAGCGCCACGGTGCGCAGGCCGGAGCCGCACACTTGGTTCACGCCGAACGCAGTCGCGCCGTCTGGGATGCCGGCGTTGCGGGCGGCCTGGCGGGCCGGGTTCTGGCCCTGCGCGGCCGTCAGCACCTGGCCCAGGATGACCTCCTGCACCTCGGCAGGCTCCAGCTTGATGCGCTCCAGCGCGGCCTGGATGGCGACGGTGCCGAGCGCGTGCGCGGAGGTCGTGGCGAACGCCCCGTTGAAGCTGCCGACCGGCGTGCGGACCGCGGATACGATGACGACGTCTTCCATTATTGTTCTCCCTTGGGGTGCTAGACAATAGGCGCTCACAGGCCGCGCAACCAGCCCAGCAGCGGCTGCCACAGCACGGCTTCTGCCCGCGGACCCGCCGCCATGCCGATGTGCCCGGCCGCCGGACGGTGCAGCACCGCGCCCGGGACCAGCCGCGCCAGCGGCAGCGCGCTGCCCGGCGGCACGATGCGGTCCCGCGCTGGCGCGGCGACCCAGGACGGCACTCGCAACGCGGCCGGGTCAACCGGAGCGCCCGCCACTTGCCATTGGCCGCGGGCCGGGGCGTTGGCGCCGTACCAGCCGCCCAGCGCCTCCCGCGCGACCGGGGCGGCGAGCGGCACGCCGTCGTTCAGCCAATCCTCGATGGCGACAAAGCCGCGCGCGGCCTCGCTGTGCTGGTCCAAGCGGCCGAACGCCGCGTACTTGGCGGCGATGGAGCTAGGGTCGAGCGTCGTGAACAGTGCCTGCAGGGCGTCGATTGGCAGGGCGCCGGCCGTGTCCAACAGCGGCTCGAACAGCGGCAGCGTCGCGCCGAGGCGGGCGGCGTCGGCCTGGTGTTCGGCATGGAAGTCCCACGGCGTCGCCAGCAGCGCGAGGCCCCGCACCAGGCCCGGCCGGCGCAGCGCCGCCGCGAGCGCCAGCAGCCCGCCCATGCAGTAGCCCGCCAGCACGACGGGCGCGCCCACGGACGCCATCGCGGACTCAAGCCGCTGGGTGACGTAGTGGCTGAGGGTGAAGGCGCGCTCAGTGGCGCCGGGCCAGCCCCAGTCCAGCAGCAACGGACGCACGCCGTGGGCCGCGAGCCAGCGCATCATGGACCGGCCCGGCGCCAGGTCCAGCACGTAGGCGCGGTTCACGAGGCTCGGCACGAACAGCACGGGCGGGCCGGGGGCGACGCCGAAATCCAGCAGCCGCGCGTCGCCGACTTGCCAAACCGTCGGCGGGTCCGGAAGGTCGCGCTGCCAGGGGTGCCGGCGGTAGGCGGCGATGCCGGCGATCAGGTCCGGGTCAAGGTTGGTTCCGCTCAGCAAGCTGCCGTTCAAGCTCATGCACGCGCTGCTGGAGGGCGGCAACGGTGTCCCGTCCGTCCCGCGCGGCGTCAGGTGCATCAGCAGCGGGCGCGGGCCGCGGCGGCGGTTCGGGGCGGGCGCGTCCGGGCGCATCAGGCGCTTGCGGGGCGGGCGCGGTGGCTGCTTGGACGGCCAGGCGCTGCATGTGTTCCTGCAACTCGCGGTCCACCGCCATGGCGGCCCACTCGCTGCGCCAGATGGTGGCCCAGTCCGCGGCGAAGCCGGAGGGGTCGGGTGGCTTGTCGGTCATGCACTTGGCCTGTCGATCCTTTGTTGACCGGTGGAAATTGGCCGGCCTGGGTCCATTGTTTTAGATGGCGACCGTGCGGCGCGGCATGGTCAATGTCGATTTTGCTGCAACTGCGTGCTATGAATGCACCGAACCCACCGAGGATGCCATGGCCGAGCCCGCTACGCCTCCTGCCGAGCCTGCCGCGCAGCAGCCGCCCGTCGTGGTGAAGAAGTATGCGAATCGGCGCCTGTACAACACCGAAACGTCCAGCTACATCACGCTGGACAACCTGGCGGAGATGATCCGGCACGGGCGCGACTTCGTGGTCTATGACGCGAAGTCCAGCGAGGACATCACCCGCGGCGTGCTGACGCAAATCATCGTCGAGGAGGAAAGCAAGGGCACGTCCACGCTGCCGACCGCGTTCCTGCGGCAGTTGGTCGGCTTCTATGGGGACAGCCTGCAGGGCGTGATGCCGCGTTACGTCGAGACCGCCATGTCGAGCTTTGCCCGGCAACAGCAGCAGCTCCGCCAAGTGGTGCAGCAAACGTTCAGCCCGTTCCTGCCGGCTGGCGTCGAGGAGATGAGCCGGCAGAACATGGCGGTCATCGAGCGCACGATGAGCCTGATGAACCCGTTCCACCGCGGCAGCGCGCCGTTGCCGCCGGAGCCGGCAGCCGACGCCGTGCCGCAGGGCGCGCCGGCTGTGCCGGACGCCGACGAACTGGCGCGGCTGCGCGAGGAAGTGGAAAACCTTCGGCGCCAGCTTGCGGCGGCGCAGGCGGAGGGCGCCGCGGCGCATGGCCCGCGTGAGGCGTCGCAGGAGGATAACGCTGAGGCCGAAGGCGCGAGGCCTGCTGCCAGTGCCCTGCCCGACGCTGCGCCTGGCACTGGGACGCCCAGTGCTGAGAGGCCGGTGCTCCGTAGCAGCCGCCGTGCGGGAGCGAATCGGTCCCGTTCCACGCCGGCCTGACGTGCCGGTGTCACTGGATTCGGGCGCCAGGTCACAATTTGGACACTTTTTGTTGACGTGACGCGCGATAACGGCCAACGTTTATCGTGTATTAGGATGTAGAGGATGGCCAGTGACGGCGGGGAGACTCCGGTGACGAATCCAGTTGAGGACGAAATTGCAGCCGAGCCGTCGCCGCAGTCCCGTGCGGGCGTGGCGGACCGGCACGTGGGAACGCGAATCCGGGAACGCCGGGTCATGCTGGGACTGTCGCAGCAACAGTTGGCGCAGTTGATTGGCGTGACGTATCAACAGGCGCACAAGTATGAGCGTGGGTTGAACCGCATCTCGGCCGGACGCCTCTATGAGATCGCGCTGGTGTTGAGCGTGCCCGTGAGCTGGTTCTTCGAGGGCCTGGACGCGGAGACTCCCATCGTCGAGCTGTCGTCGCGGCAGCGCATGGGGCTTGAGCTGGCGCGCAACTTCGCCGCGATCGACAACACCAAGCACCAGGAAGCGCTAAGCCAGATGGCTCGCGCGCTTGCGGCACAGTCGGCGGTGGACGCCTGAACCACGCCAGGCCAACCGGCGCTGCAGGAGCCAACCGCCCGTGAGGCTCGGCCCGGAATGGCCCTGCCATGGCGCTGTGCCGGCACTAACGCAAAGACCATCAAATAATTTGTCCACACTTGCGCCACCTATCCACAGGCCCCACGGCTGTGGATGGCAGGCAGGCGCGCGCTGGACGGTGATGTCCGGCGGAGCGGGCAACGTTCCTTCGCGCGACACACGAAACTATTTTTTTACAATGGGTTAGCGAATCCATCCCGGCCGGAAACCAGTCGGGAATCGAATTAGACGCATGATTGGTGCGCAATGAAACTGAAAGAATAGAGCATCTTGAGGGGTCAAGCTCCCCTGTGCAGCGAAACGTCAAGCGTTTTCATGCACAGAGTTGTCCACAGCCGCGATTTGCGCGTGGCCCTCCGCCCAACGCGCGCGCAACAGCGTCAGCAGCGCGTCCGGCGGCAGCCCGGCGGGAATGGGCGCGCCGATGGCGACGTGGATGGGACCCGGACGCTTGCGGAACGAGCGACGTCCCCAGCGTCGCCCGGAGTCGGTCGCGACCGGAATGACTGGCAGGCCAACGTGGCGCGACAGCGCGGCGATGCCGGGACGCAGCGGCGCAACCGCGCCGAAATCGACGCGGGTGCCCTCGGGGAAAATCACGATCTGCCGGTGGTCGGCGCAGGCGCGCTTCGCCCCGCGCAGCAGGCTGCGGATGGATGCGCCGGCGCTGCCGCGCTCGACCGGGATTTGGCCGGAGGGCACCAGCAGCGGGCCGAACAGCGGCACGCGCGCTAGCTCGGCCTTAAACACGTAGGCGACGCGCGGCACGAGGCGGAGCCAAACCAGGGTGTCGAACGCGGATTGGTGCTCGGACGCGATCAGCGCCGCGCCGCCGGACGGCAGGTGCTCCCGCCCGATCACCACGAGCTGGAGGCCGCAGATGCCGCGTGCGCCGGCGAGCACCAGGCCGGCCCAGCTCTGTGCCAGCCACAGCGCGTGCCGCCGCCCGACCCAGCGCAGGGCGAACCCTGCCAGGCCCATAAAGGCGGTCACGCCAAAAAACCAGACGTTGAACAACGCCGAGCGCAGCAGGGTCACGATCCATCCTCCGTCCGCAGCCAATGCGCGAGCCGGAGGCGCACCGCGAGCCACTTGTTGTACTCAAGCGCCAGCACGCGAAGGGTGGCCGGGTCGGCCGCGCCGCGCAACGCCGGCGGCTGGACCGGGACTGGATACAGCACCACGCCGGGCAATGCGCGCCCGATTTCCAGCAGCGCGCGCGGCATGTGGTAGCCGGCGGTCACGACCACGAGGCTGCGCATGGCGTGGGCGTGCGCCCAGGCCGCGACCTCGGCCGCGTTGCCCAGGGTCGATGTCGCGGCGTGGCCCAAGGTGATGCGGTGCTCCGGCATGGCGCCGTCCGGCGCACGCGACGCCAGGTCCGCCAGCTCCACGCCGTGGGCGACGCCGGACACGAGCAGCAGCGGCGCCACGTTGTCGGCCAGCAGCCGCAGCGCCGTCTCGATCCGCGCGGCCCCGCCGGTGAGCGCCACGATCCCGTCTGCAACCGGCGGCGGCGCGCTGGCCTGCCGGGCGACGCCGTTGAACCAAACCAGGCCCGCGCTCCATAGGACCCCAGCCGCGACGAGCGCCGTGCCCAGGCCGCGCACCAGCGGCCTCATGGCAGCCGCCGCAGCCAACGGCGGACCGTAGCCTGCGCCGTGACCCAGCCGATTGCGGCGGCGAGCGCCGGCAAGGCGGGCAGCGTGGCCCACAGGACGATGGGCAACGAAGGCGACGCCGTGTCCGCTTGGCCGCTGAAGGGGGCCGCGAGCGTCGCCAGGCCCAGCAGCACCGGCAGCGCCGCCAGCGCCCCGATCAGCGCGCCCACCCCGGCCAGCAGCGTGGCGCGGCGTGCGAACCGCCCGGCGATGTAGCTGTCGGTCGCGCCGAGGCCGTGCACGATCTCGATCGCGTCGCGCCGGGTGGACAGCCCGGCGCGCGTGGCGACCGCAATGACCGCCACCGCCACGAACGCCACCACGCCGAGCGCCAGCGCCGCACAGGCCTGTAGGCTGCGGGCCAGCACGGTGAGTTGCCGCACCCACACATCCTGGCTTTCCAGCAGCGTGCCCGGCGCAGGGCCGGCGACGCGCGCGGCCAGCGCGGCGGTGTCCAGCACAGGGTCCACCAGCCGCACCTCGATCACCGCCGGCAACGACAGCGCGATCCGCCCGGCGCCGGTGCCGAGCCAGGGCGCCAGCAACGCGGCCAGCTCGGTGTCGTCCAGCGCACGGGCCGAGGCCACGCCGGGCGTGCCGCGCAGGAGGGACAGCACCTGGTCCAGCCGGGACCCCGGCGCGCCCACGGCGGCGTCCGCGGGCCGCGGCACCTGGACCGTCAGCACCGCCCCGGCACCGCCTTGCCAATGCTGCGCCAGGCTGGCGGCAGCGATGGCGCCGGCCAGGGCGAGCGCCGCCAGGAACGCCATGGCCGCGACCAGCGACGGCAGCAGCCGGTCGGACATGGCGCGGCGCAGCCCGAGGTCGTCGAACCGCGCCGGCCGGAGCAGCGGCCGGGCCATTATGCGCTAGTCATCCCGCACCAGGCGCCCGTCCTGCAAACGGAGGGTGTGCGCCGGGTGGCGATGCACCAGGCCAGCGTTGTGGGTCGCGACCACGACCGTGGTGCCGAGCCGGTTCATCTCGTGCAGCAACTGCATCAGGCGTTCGGCCTGCGCCTCGTCGAGGTTGCCGGTGGGCTCGTCCGCTAACAGGAGCAACGGCCGGGCCACGACGGCGCGGGCGATGGCGACGCGCTGCTGCTCGCCGCCCGAGAGCGCGGCGGGACGCGATTGCAGCTTGCGGGACAGGCCAACCCAGCTCAGCAGCTCGACCGCGTCCACCCGGACTTGCCCCTCCGGCCGTCCGGCGAGGCGGAGCGGCAGGGCCACGTTGTCGAACGCGGACAGGTGCGGCAGCAGGCGGAAGTCCTGGAACACCATGCCGATGCGCCGGCGCAGGTGCGGCAACTGCGGGCGGCCGGTCTGGCCGATGCTCTGGCCCATGAGGCTGAGCTCGCCCTCGGTCGGGCGGACCGTGAGGTGCAGCAGGCGCAGCAGGCTGGTCTTGCCCGCGCCGGAGGGGCCAAGCAGCCAGCGGAACCCACCTTCGGGCACGTTGAACGAGATGTCGTGCAGCACGCGGCCGTCGCTGGCAGCACCATAGCTCAGCCCGACCCCCTCCAGCCGCACCATGTCCAGATCCGGCCCTCCTGCATCCGCGGTGTTTTGGCACGTTCGCGGGCGGCCCGGAATGGCTGGCTTTCGTAATGCTCGGCTGTGGCGTTCGAGCGTGGTGCGCAGTATCAAAGTTGAATGAGGATCGTCTGCCCATCCTGCGAAGCGACATATGATGTCCCGGACAGCAGGCTGGCGCCTGGGCGGGTGGTGAAATGCGCGCGGTGCGGGGCGGGGTGGGCGCCACTTGCGGCGTTGCCGGACGAGCCGGAACCGCTGCCCGAACCAGCGCCGTACGAGCCAACGCCGCCCGCAGCGGAGCCGGGTGCAGGGGCATTCCTTACGATGGCCCCGCAGTCTTACCCTCCGGCCCCACGCAGCAAGGCGTTGAGCTTTGCGGTTGGAGTGGGTTGGGTGCTGAGCGTGGCGTTGCTGGCTGGCCTGGCGTGGGGCGCCTATGTTTGGCGAGAAGCGATCATGGAGGCCTGGCCGCCGAGCGAGCGAGCCTACGCGGCTTTGGGGCTATTGCCGTAGCCTTGAGCCAGCGCGCGTCCTTGCGCAAGGCCGGTCCGGGTCAGAACGGTTTCAGCAACCGGTCGATGTAGTCCAGCTCCGGCTGGGGCCGGGTGCGTTCCGCGCCGCGGCGGCGAAGCTCATCTTGCAGCGCGCGGGTGCGGGCCTGCTCCATGCCGTCCGGCACCCGGATGTCGCCGCTTTCTTCCGCGCCGGAGGTGCCCTGTTGCGCGGGCCGGCCAAGAGGGTCACGCCGGACGGTGCGCCGGCGGCCCGGGTTCTGGCCGTCCCCTGGACGCGGCCCGGCGGTCTGGCCAGGACGGTTGCCGCGGTCCTGGCCGGGTCCGGTGCCCTGGCCATTCGCGCCAGGCTCGTCGTTTTCGCCCTCGCCTTCCCCCTCGCCCTCACCGGGCTGGGTGCCGGGGCCGAATTGCCGGGCCATTTGCTGGCCCATCTCGCGCCCGCCTTTTTGCAGCGCCTCGATGGCGCGGGACTGGGCTGCGCCGGCGGCGGTATCCCGGCCCTCGGCCAAGGCCTGCCCGGCTTCGCGCATGGCAGTGTCGGCCTCGCCCAGCGCCGCGGGAACCTGGCCGGTCAGGTCACCCTGCTGCTGCATCAACTCGCCGAGCGCCCGGCGCAACGCGCGCTGGCTGCGGGCGTCGGCCTCGCGCTGTCCGGGTTCGGCCTGGTCTGGCGCAGGGCGGCGCGCTCCGGGCTGGGGCGCGCCGGATTGGGGCGTTCCTGGCTGAGGCTCGGCGCGAGCCTGCGAGCGGTCCACCAGGCCGCCCTCCCGGCGCACCATGTCCTGCACCGCGTCCATCTGCTGCTTGCCGCGTTGCCGGCGCTCGGCGTTCTGCTTCTCGCGCGCCTCGCCGGTTTCCGGCCGGGCATTCTGCAACTGCTCCAGCAGGCGCTCCAGCTCGGCCATCTGCTGCTTGGCGTCGTCCATCTTGCCGGCCCGGGCGGCGTCCTGCATGCGTTCGGCCATGCGGTCCAGGTCGCGGCTGTTCATTTGCGGCGCGGTGTCGTCGTACGGCAGCTCGGTGCCTTCTTTGCGCGCCTGTTCCGCCAGGGTTTGCAGGTGGCGCTGGATGGCCTCGCGCAGCTCCTGCATTTTCTGTTCAAGCTCGGCGCGGGCCTCGGGGGTTTCCTTGTTGGCCTCCATCGCGTCGCGCAGCTCCTGCCGCGCGGCCTCGAGCGCCTTGGCCGTGCGGTCGGCCGCGCCGTCCTCTAGCGCCAGCGCCAGCTCCCACATCCGGGCCTGCGCCTCATCGACCGCGGCCGGGCCTCGGCCACGGGCCAGCAAGGAGCCGATGGCGCGGAGGTTCAGCAGGATGCCGTCGGCGTTGTCGAACGCCTCCGGACGGTCTGCCAGCCCGTCCAGCGCCAGCCGCGCCTCGCGCCGCGCGCCAGGGGTCAGGCTAAGTTGCCGGCGCACCGCGATCACGGCTTGGGCGACCGGGTTCTCGAACACGCGCTCCGGCAGGTCGAATACGGCGTCGGCGCTGGCGCCGTTATGGCCGGGCGCATCGCGCGCCACCAGCCGGCCCCGCACCGCCAGCCCGGCCCAGGGATGCGCCGAGAGGTCCGGGGTCGCCACGCCGCGCGTGGACCGTGGCGCGCCGCCGGGCAGCGGGATGGGCACGATCAGGGCGGGCGCGTCCGCACGGTCGCGCAGGCGCAGCTCCGCCTGCAATCCGGCCAGGCCGTAGTCGTCCGCGGCGCTCCATGGCAGCCGGGTTTGTTGGGTCGGACGGCCGCCGGCCGTAGCGGGGCCGGGCGGCTCGGTGAAGGCAGCGCTGGGCGGCTGGTCTGGCACGACCGTCAGCGTCCAGGCCGCGACCACTGCGCCGCGGCGCTGCACGGCGAGCTGGCCGCCGTTGGACAGGTCGCGGTCCGCCTGCCAGCTATGGGCGTCGAGCGCGCGGAACGGCTCCACCGCGCCGTCCAAGGCAAGGCTGGGCTGGCCGCTGCCGCCGGTCACGCTGACGGTCAGGTGCGACCCGGACGGCACGGTGACCGCCGGCGCGTCCGCGCGCAGGAACTGCGGCGGCTGGGCGGTGTAGGCGGGCGGCGTGATCCAGGCCTGCACCGCAGTGGCGGGGCCGGCGACAGCGGGCGGCAGCGTAGGCTTGAAGCCGCGCAACAGCCGGGGCAGCGTCTCCGGCCCGGCGACCACGAACGCCGCCGCCAGCGCCACCAGCAGCGCACCGCGCAGCGCCATGCTGTCCTGCGCCGCAAGCCCCGGACGCGGCGGCCCCACCCGCAGGCGCCCGATCTGCGCGGTCAGCCGCCGAAGATGTTCCTGCCATAGCACCCGGGCCTCCGGCGTCGGCGCGGCCACTTGGTCGGCCAGCGTCGCCAGCGGACGGTGCCGCAGCCCGGACGCGCGTTCCAGCCGCCGGTCCACCCGGTTGGCGTCGGGCCGGACTACCCGGCGCAGGCCGCGCCACAGCCCGGTCCCGAAGGCCGCCGCCGCCGCCGCGAGAAGAACGAACCTTGCCCAAGCTGGCAACAGCGCGGGCAGGTCGAGCAGCGACACGATCATGTACAGCCCAAGCACGCCGAGCGCGGGCCATAGGGCGGGCCAAAGCTGTTCGAACCACAGCGTCACCCGCGCGACGGCGCGTTTGCGGGCGAGCACCCGCGCCTGCTGGGCGGGCGGGCTCATCCGAGCCACTCCGGAACGCTTTCCCCGGCCCATAGCGCCTCCAGCGGTTGCCGGGGACGGATCACCGACCAGCGGTCCCCGTCAACCAGCGCCTGCGCGGCCAAGGGCCGGGCGTTGTAGGTGGAGCTCATGACTGAACCATATGCTCCTGCATCCAGGATCGCCAAACGCGCATTCGGCGCCAGAGGCGGAACCGTGCGCGCACGCGCGAACGTGTCACCGCTCTCGCATACCGGCCCCACGATGTCGGCGGGGGCGCCCGGGCGGACCGCGTCAATAGCCGAGATTGGCACAATACCATGCCAGGCATCGTACATCGAAGGCCTTACCAAATCGTTCATGGCGGCATCGAGCACCACGAAGCGCCGGCCGCCGGTGGATTTCACCAGCACGACGGACGCCAGCAGCAGGCCGGCCTGCGCCACCAGCCAACGGCCGGGTTCGATGGCGAGCCGCAGGCCCATGCCGCCGAACGCCGCCCGGATCGCGCCCGCGAAGGCGGCCGGGGTGGGCGCAGGCTCGTTCCGGTAATTGACGCCGAGGCCGCCGCCGCAGTCCACCGTGCCGACGGCGTGCCCGGCCGCCCGCAAGGCGCGCACCAACTCGGCGGTGCGGGCATAGGCGGCGCGGTACGGCGCCATGGCAAGGATTTGGCTGCCGATATGCAGCGCGAGGCCGACCGGCTCGATCCCCGGCAGCCCGGCCGCATGGGCGTACAGCCCCACGGCGTCATTGAAGCCGATGCCGAACTTGTTGTCCGCCCGGCCGGTGGTGATTTTCGCGTGCGTGCCGGCGTCCACGTCCGGGTTGATGCGCAGCGCCACCCGCGCCACCCGCCCCATGCCGGCGGCGACGCCTGACAGCATCGCCAGCTCCTCGGCGCTCTCGACGTTGATTTGGCCGACGCCGTGCTGCAACGCCAGCCGCAGCTCCCACTCCGCCTTGCCGACGCCCGCGAACACCACGTCCTGCCCAGCGATCCCGGCCAGCACGGCGCGGCGCAGCTCGCCCCCGCTCACCACGTCGGCGCCGACGCCGGCCTGCCGCATGAGGCGCAGCACGGCCAGGTGGTCGTTCGCCTTCACCGCGTAGTGGATGCTGGCGGGCAGGCCCGCGTCACGGAACGCGCCCTGCAACGCCATGACCCGGCCGCGGATTGCGCCGGCGGACAGCGCCCAGGTGGGCGTGCCGATGGCGTCCGCGACGGCGTTGAGCGGCACGGCCTCCATCAGCAAGCCGTCCATGGCATGCATGGACAGGTGCGGCCGGGCGGCGATCAGCTCGGCGTTGGTCGGGTCGGGGTCGGCGGGCAGCAGCGCGGGATGGGACATGCGGTGTTATAAGGCAACCGGGCGGCCGGGTTCCAGGTGAACCGGATCAGCCGGGGTTTGGGCGGTTATGGGCGTGCTGCGCCGCGCCGGGCACCGGGTGCTGCCAGGTCTCGCGCCGGCCAATCCACAGCTCGTAGCTGGGCGCCAGGCCGCTGGGCGCGGCGTCGAGGCAGCCGAGCCGGATTTCGATTTCAGGCGCGTCGCTGGTGGCGAACAGGGCGGAGCCGCAGGTGGGGCAGAAGTGGCGGCGGTCGGTTCCGGCGGTCCAGTGCCGGGTCTCGCCGGTCACGCTGACTTGGTTCGGGCGCCAGATGGCGAAGGCGTTGAACGTTGCCCCGGTCTCGCGCCGGCAGGTTTGGCAGTGGCACAGGCCGGCGCGGACCGGCTCGCCCTCGATGGCGATGCGGACCGCGCCGCAGTTGCAGCCGCCAGTACGGGTCATCGGGACGGATAGGAGCGGGGGTACAGCACCTCGGCGGCCGGGCCGGGCGGGCTGGGGGAGCCTTTCTTGCCGCAGGCGGCCAGCAGCACCAGGGTCACAACCAGCAAAACCCTCATCCCAACATCTCCTGCCAGCGCGCCGCCTGGGCCATGACGTTGGCGGGCGCGGTGCCGCCGTAGCTGGTGCGGCTCGCGACCGAGGCGTCCACCGTCAATACGCCGAACACGTCGGCGGTGATGCCAGGGTGCTCCGCCTGCATGTCCGCGAGCTTCAGGTCCGCGAGGCCCACGCCCTGCGCCTCCGCCCGCGCCACCAGCCGCCCGGTCACGTGGTGCGCGGTGCGGAACGGCAGGCGCAGCACGCGCACCAGCCAGTCCGCGAGGTCGGTTGCGGTGGCGAACCCCGACCCGGCGGTGGCCCGCATCCGCGCGAGGTCCGGCGTCATGTCGCGCACCATGCCGCCGATGGCCGCGAGCGACAGCGCCAGCGCGTCGGCGGCGTCGAACACCGGCTCCTTGTCCTCCTGCATGTCCTTGGCGTAGGCGAGCGGCAGGCCCTTCATCACCGTCAGCAGCGCCACCAGCGCCCCGGTGATGCGCCCGGTCTTGGCGCGGGCGAGTTCCGCCGCGTCCGGGTTGCGCTTCTGCGGCATGATGCTGCTGCCGGTGGTGAACGCGTCCGACAGGCGCACGAAGCCGTACGGCGCGCTGCACCAGATCACCAGCTCCTCCGCCAGGCGGGACAGGTGCATGGCGCAGGTGGCGGCGGCGGCCAGGAACTCGATGGCGAAGTCCCGGTCGGACACCGCGTCAAGCGAGTTGGCGGTCGGCCGGTTGAAGCCGAGCGCCGCCGCGGTGCTGTCGCGGTCGATTGGGAAGCTGGTGCCCGCCAGCGCCGCCGAGCCCAACGGGCACTCGTTCAACCGGCGGCGCGCGTCGGCGAACCGGCTGCGGTCGCGCGCCAGCATCTCGACGTAGGCCAGCAGGTGGTGCCCGAACGTCACGGGCTGCGCGGTCTGCAGGTGGGTGAAGCCCGGCATCGGGGCGTCCGCGTGCTCGGCGGCGCGGTCCGCCAGCGCCCGCATCACGTCCTTGGCCTGCGCATCCAGGCCGTCGATGGCGTCGCGCACCCACAGGCGGAAGTCGGTCGCCACCTGGTCGTTGCGGCTGCGCCCGGTGTGCAGGCGCTTGCCGGCCTCGCCGACGCGTTCCACCAGGCGGGCCTCGATGTTCATGTGGATGTCTTCCAGGTCGTCGGTGAACTCGAACCGGCCGGCGTGGATGTCCGCGGCGATGCCGTCCAGCCCCTCGCGGATCGCCGCCTCGTCCTCGGGCATTATCACGCCGGCGTCCCGCAGCATGGCGGCGTGGGCCAGGCTGCCGCGGATGTCCTGCCGCCACATGCGGCGGTCGAAGCCGATGCTGGCGTTGATCTCCTGCATGATGACGGACGGCCCCTGGGCGAACCGTCCGCCCCACTGCACGTTCGTCTCGGCATTGCGCCGGATGTCGTTTATAGGAGGCGGACTGCTCAAGGAGGCACCATGCACTGTGTAAGGCGCCGCACCTTTTTGGCGGCAGGCACGACCCTAATGGCGGCGGCGGCGGCGCGCAAACCGCTGGCTGCGGCCGGGCTGCCGGACCTGTCGCGCTGGACGCCCACCGAGGCCAAGCCCGCGCCCGCGTTCAAGTGGCTGACCGCGGATGGCGCCGAGCGCGGCTTGGCGGACGTGGCCGGGCAGGGCGTCGTGCTGAACTTCTGGGCGACGTGGTGCGTGCCGTGCATCGCGGAGATGCCGGCGCTGGACGAGCTGGCCCGGCAGATGGCGGAGGAACGGGTCGCGGTATTGGCGCTGTCCTCGGACCGGGGCGGGGCGGCGGCGGTGGCGAAGTTCTATAAGGAGAAGGGCATCCGGACCCTGCCCGTGTTGCTGGACCCGCGCGGCGACGCAGCGCGGGCGTTCGGTGTGCGCGGCATCCCGACCACGGTGGTGCTCGACCGGCAAGGCATGGACCGTGGGCGGCTAGAGGGCGCGGCGGATTGGGCGAGCGCCGCGTCGGTGGCGGCGCTGCGCAAGGCGTTCGCGGCGTAGGCCGGCCAAGTGCTGCATGGCCTGGTTGAATGGAGGGTGGCGATGAGGCGTGCCGTTGGTGCCGTGCTGTGCTCGCTTGCCGTAGCGGGGTGCGCCATCCTGCCCCCGAGCCACCCGCCGGTGCCGCCCACGCTGGCCGAGCGGGTCCCGGCGCCGCCGCCGTCGTCGGTCACGCTGATCTGGCGGCCCGGGCACTTCGACTGGAACGGCGCCAGCTACACCTGGGTGCCGGGCGAGTGGGTGGAGCGCGCCGGCCACGGCACCCTATGGCAGGACGGCTATTGGCAGCAGGACGGCCGGAACTCGGTGTGGGTGCCGGCGCATTGGATTTAACCCGCCGGCGTAGGTCGGCTGCGGCTTAGCGGGCCGGTGCAGGCGCCGCGGCGTCCCCGGTCGCGTCGCTGGAACTAGCCGGAGCGGGAGCCTGGGCGCTGGCTTCCGGGGACGAAGATGACGGCTCGGCCTGCGGCGGGGCAACCGGGACCGGCGAGGGTGCCGGCGGCGACGGTTCAGCCGGGCGCTGCGGCTGAAGCGGGATCACGAACGGCTGGGCTGCCGCCGGCCCGGCCAGCAGCGTCAATGCAAGGGCTGCGAACGCTTTCAAAGACTGTTCCTTTTGGGGCCTATCACGGTCGGGCCACTAGGGGTTGAGGCGGAACTTCCGCACGCCGTTGGCGTCGGTCGTGTAGGTGCCGATGTATTGCGGCGGCCGGATGGCCGGCTGCTCTGGCGCGCTGGATGCGGCCGGGGATGGCTGCCAAGCCTGCGGCGGTGGCGAGGGAGCCTCCCAGTCCTGCGGGTTGCGCGGGCGCAGCCCCGGCGGCCGAGCCACGGTGGCGACCCGCGGCGCGGCGGTGGCCCGGCGGCCAACGTCCTGGGACGGGGGCTGGGGCGTTCCCGGCGCCGCTGCGAGGGGCGGCTCCGGCTCCGGCGGCTTCGGCCCTAGCTCGGCCTGGTTGGCGGAGGGCGTCACGCTTGGCGGCTCCGCTTCGGGCGGCGCAACGCCTGGCATGGCAGCGGGCGCGCCGTTGCCGGGTTGCTGGGCATTGGCTGTCGCGGTCGGCGGCGGCGTGGCAGGCGTGGCAAGCTCCATGATGGACGGCGCGTGCTGCTGCGGCGCGCGCCAGCCTCGCTGGCCGGTCCAGAGGCCGAGCGCGACCAAGGCCGTCATGCCCAACCCGGCCGCGACCCAGGCCACGCGCTGGCTTTGACGCCGCGCGCCGGCGGGAAGCGCAGGCCCCGGCAGCAGCCTGGCGTCGGCCGAGGCGTGCAGCCCCGGCGTTGGCAGCGCCGGGACATCGTGCGCCGGTGGCGAGTGCATGGGCGCCGGCGGCTTCGGAACCGGCAGGGCCGCCGGGTCCGAACCGGGAGCGACCGCCAGGCGCGCGCGGAGCGGCGCGAACTCGTCCGCGGCCAGCATGTCAAAGAACTCGTGGTTGCCGGCAACGACAAGCTGCAGCTTGGCCCCCGCGCGGCAGGCGAACTGGACATAACGGAGCGCCGCCCGTTGCAGCCGGTGCGCGTCGCTGATCAGCAGCACGACACGGTCGCACGAGCTGTCGAGGACCGTGAGCGCCTGAAAGCCTTGTTCCAGCACCTGGTCGTCATGGGCGGCCAGGTCGGGTTGCCCGGTGATCTGCGCCATCAGGTTCGAAAGGCTGATGCTGCCGGACGACGATGCCCCGACCCGCAAGGCCCGGCTGCGCAGGTCCCTAAGGGCCTCGGCCGCCGTGTCCAGCAACGCCCGTCCGCCATCGCCCTCGTTGGGCACGGCGACATCCGTGCCAACGAGCACCTGGTTCAGCAAACGGCGAACCGCCTCCCGCTGGGTGGTCGGCAGGGCTGTCATGGGCGTGTCCACTGCGGTCTGGCCTGCTTGGCTTAGAAGGTGCGAACAAGAATAGTCCCTTAGACCCTGATAGTCGAGGGTTAGCGGCGTGCGTCCCAGGATGTTCGAGGTCGCTGTGCGATGCGTCGCACGCCTGATCCGGCGTCGTTGCGACGCCACGCCCGGTTCCGCAACCGCCGCGTGGGCACGAAAGGCAACAGGCAGCGCGCGCTAGTACGTTTAGTGTGAAAACAGGCAAAGCAATGTTCGAAGCATTCTAGTAAAACATGCAAGCTGAATGGGTTAATACATTCAATCAAGCAAACGTGAGTAGAATCCATTCGGCATGTCATAATATCTCGTGCATCACGGCTGGCGCAGCAATTGGCGCTTCTGCCGTGGTGGGACGCGGCTGCATCGGGCATTGGTGGGTCCGCAGCCGGGCTAGAGCCACTACACGATAGTTTCACCAACTCGTAAGGAAACTCACCATGCAGGACAATGGCGGCGACGGGCAGTCGAACCCGAACTACGTCTATGATTTCTCGGCCTTTAACCAGAACAACGCGGGCGGCGGCCAGGGTGGCATGTCGTTCATGGGCGGTGCAGGCGGCCAGGGTGGCGGCTTCGGCGGCGGCCAGGGCGGCGGCGGCGCGGCGGGCGGCTTCGGCGGCGGCCAGGGT
>CAXTCN010000057.1:0-27910 GCA_964242575.1 uncultured Acetobacteraceae bacterium
CGCAGAAGGCAGCTGCCGCGCCAGGGATGGCGTAAAGAACGTTATCCATTGCACCACCCAGCCTGATCCCTCAACCGCGTCCCGGTGCAGCCCGCGCCAGCCGCCCTCGATGCGCCCGGCAGCCGGGCTGGCCAGGACCTCGGGCAAGGACGCGCCGGCAATGGCGGCAGCCAGCAGGTCCGCGAATACGGCTGACGCGGCCAGCGTTGCCGGCGCGCCGTGGGTGGTGCGGGTTTGCACGGCAGCGGCCGCTTGCAGCGCGTCGCGGTCCCGCCAGTGCCGAATGGCCACGGGCGCCAGCCGCATCAGCGCGCCGTTACCGGACGCAGCCGGATCGGCCGAGCCGGCCAGCGGGGTGCCCGTGTGCCGGAACCGCTCCAGGGCGGTGCGGGTGGCGTTGCCGATGTCGAAGCAGGTGCCGGTGCAGGAGTATGCGCCGGTGTCGCGCCAGTCGAGAAAGCGCCGCATCAGGTCGGCCGGGTCCAGACCCGGCGCCCGGGCCAGGCTGTCGGCCAAGGCCAGCGCCATGGCAGTGTCGTCCGTCCATTGCCCGCGCGCCAGGTGGTGCGGCCCGCCCTGGGTCATGTCGTCCAGGACGGCGAAGTGCGGCTTGGGAGAGAACTCGATGGCGGCACCCAGGGCGTCGCCCACCGCGAGGCCGAGCAGCGCACCCACAGCCCGGTCGCGCACGGCGTTCCGGTCACGAGCGGGCGGGGCAGGAGGGACAGCACATCCGGCCCTGACCCAGTTCTCCTGCGGCCCGGTCTCGATGGCACCAGGGCGCACGGCGCGGACGGCCTGGATCGCGTCGCGCGGTGTCATGCCGCCCTCGACCAGCAGCCGGGCCGTGATCGTGCCGGCCCGGCCCAGCCCGCCCTTGCAATGAACCAGCACCCGGCCACCACAAGCCAGCAAGGAGCGCAAAGCGGCGGAGCGGGCAGGCCAGGCCGCCTCGAACGCCGTGTCTGGCACGCTGTAGTCCCCGATGGGCCAGTGGTGCCACTGCATGTGCCGGCGCTGGACCTCCGTGCCCAGGGCAGCGATGCCTAGGCTGTCCAGCTCGTGCTGCTCGACCAGGGTGACGACCACGGCCGCGTTCCAGGCGGCGATGACGTCGAGGTCGGCGCTGAGGTCGCGCCGGTGCGCGCCGGTCAGGCCGTTCGGCTGGTGCTTGCCGGGTGCGAAGGTGATGCCGATCCGGCCGCCGGCTGCGCTTACGGGCAGCTCGGCGATGCGGAGGGGGTTGCTGGTGCTGGTCGGGGGTGTGCGGGCCATCGGGTCCTCGTGCGTTGGTTGATGGCGCACACTACCCAGTCCTAGCCTGGGCGGGAGCAGCCGTCGGAATTGTCCGGGCTGGCACAGGCGCGGGAACGGGGCAGCGGGTGAGCGGAAGCTATGTCGGCGTATACTGGACGTTGCCGGTGAACTGGGCCGGTTTCCGGGACCTGCCGCCGGACGTGGACGCGGCGGCAGCGGCCAGCCGCACCATCTGCTACCAGCGCGAGCGGGTGCGGGGCTGGGTGCGCCAACATGGCGGCACGTTGCTGGGCGAGGTCGCGTTCATGGACACCCGCACCGACCGGGCGACCGATGCGGTTCGAAACGTGCTGCGCCGGGCCGTGCCCGCTTATGCCGGCAAGGGTGCGACGCTGCTGGCGGTGCAGTTCCACGAGGTCCATCATTGGCGGCACAACCCGTTCCTGCACGAGGCGGCGCACGAGCTTAGGCTGGAGGTGATCGGCCTGTCGCCCGATCCGCTCAACATTGGCGGCCAGGTGTTCGACCCGGCCCGGCACTTTGCCGCATGGCGGACGGAGGACGGCAGCGCCATGGCCCGGTTGCGCCTGGACGCGCACCAGGGCCTGCAAGCGGCGCTGGCCGAGGTGCCGGATGGGAACGGGCGGTGGCAGGCCATCGCCGGCCTGCTGAACGGACGCGGCGTGCGGACCATTCGGGGTGGCCGCTGGACAGCAGAGAACGTCCGCAAGCTCGCGGGGCGGATGGAGGTGGCACGCTGACTGTGCCGCATGTGGGATGACGTGGCCGTGGGTGGGATAAGGGCTTTGCAGACTGGCGGAGGCTTCGCGCAATGACCGAAGCAGGCTACCGCTGAGAAAGACAACAAAGGATCTGCCTTGAACATCCAAGACGCTTCACTGCCACGGCTGCAAGGTGCCATCTCCTATGCACTCGCTGCTCATGCCGGGCAGGTCCGCAAGGGAACGGCAATCCCGTATGCCAGCCACCTGCTCGCCGTGTGCGCCATCGTGCAGGAGCATGGCGGGGACGAGGACCTGGCCTGCGCCGCCATGCTGCACGACACCATCGAGGACTGCGGCGCGGCGCCCTCCGTGCCAATGACAATGAGACATCGTCCCCCCGGGAGTTTAGCCTTGAGGGTGCTGAAGGATGATCTTTCTCATGCCCATGACACAGACCCCGATCGATGCCGAGGCGGGCGCCGCCACGAATGAAGGCCGGAGGCCGACGGTTGCGGCGCCCGCCTCGGCATCGCCTGAGCTCACCGTTCGCCCGCACCGCCGCATTTTCACTGCCCAGGACAAGCTGCGCATTCTCGCCGACACGGATCGCGCGGCTGACACTGGCGGTATCGCCGCCATTCTGCGCCGCGAGGGCCTTTACTCTTCGGCGCTGACCGATTGGCGCCGGCAACGTGACGCAGGCGCTCTCGGCGCCCTGACGCCGGTCAAGCGCGGCCCAAAGATGGCCGAACCCAACCCGCTCGCGGCCGAAGTGGCCTTTCTCCAGAAGGAAAATGCCCGCCTCGCGCTTCGGCTGAAGCGCGCCGAGGCTGTCATGGAAGTACAAAAAAAAGTTGCGGAGCTGCTGGGCATCCCGCTGGCGCCCAGCGACGGCGAGCCTTGACCGACGCGGTGGCAGCACTGGCGCCAGACAGCGGCATCATGGCTGCAGCCTGTGCGGCGCTCGGGGTCTCGCGCGCCAGCGTGCAACGCCGGCGCACCCGCCTGGCCGCGCCGCCGGCGGCCTTTCGCCCGCGGCCACGTCCGGCACGGGCTTTGACCAGCCCGCAACAGCAAGCGGTGCTGGACCTGCTGCACGCGCCGCGCTTCGCCGACCAGGCGCCGGCCGAGATCTACGCCAGCCTGCTCGACGAGGGCGTCTACCACTGCTCGATACGCACCATGTATCGGCTGCTGGGCCAGAACGGCGAAATCCGCGAGCGCCGCAAGCAGCTTCGCCATCCCGTCTACCAGAAGCCCGAACTCCTGGCGGAACGTCCGAACGAAGTCTGGTCCTGGGACATCACCAAGCTGATGGGACCCGCCAAGTGGAGCTACTTCTACCTTTACGTGATCCTCGACATCTTCAGCCGCCGGGTCGTCGGCTGGTGCGTGGCCGACGCCGAAAGCGCTGCGCTGTTCCGGCCGCTGTTCGATGACGCGATCAATAAGCACGACGTGCAGCCCGGTCAGCTCACGCTGCATGCCGATCGGGGCGGGCCGATGAAGGCCCGTGCCACCGCCCTGCTGCTCGCCGACCTCGGGGTGACGCGCTCGCACAACCGCCCGCACACGTCCAACGACAATCCTTTCTCCGAAAGCCACTTCAAGACGCTGAAGTATCAGCCGCGGTTTCCGCAGCGCTTCGGCTGCATCGAGGACGCCAGGAGCCTCTGCCGACGGTTCTTCGATTGGTATAACCAGGACCACCACCACGCCGGGATCGGGCTGATGACCCCCGACCAAGTGCATTACGGCCAGGCCGATGCCGTTCACGCCGCCCGCCAGCAAACCCTCGCACTGGCGTTCCAGGCCACCCCGGAGCGCTTCGTCAACAAGCCGCCCACGCCGCCCGACAAACCGACCGCCGCCTGGATCAACCCGCCAACACCAAACAGCCGTGCCTGAATGCCGGCCCTGGCACCAACGCAACCGTCAAAGCGCTGCATGCCTCTCCCGGCTGCCCTCATGCTTGTCACCAGCCACCGTCTCTACGTCGCGTCTCGCCGGCTTACTCCCACTGCAATCCGTTACGTAACGCAAAGAACCCGTAGGCCGGTCTTCCGATCCTTGCCTGCCGGGATCACACCAAACGGCCGGCCGCCTCGCTCCACTTAATGCCGCACAACCGACCCGACTATCGAAGCCTAAATTCCAAACCCGGCTGTATCAAAGTCGTTGACACGTTCCGCACCCTGCTGGTGAGCTGCGCCGACAAGCTGCACAACGCGCGTGCGATCGCCATGGACCTGCGCACGCACGGCCCGGCAATGCTGCAACGCTTCAGTGCGCCACCGGGCGGGACGGCCTGGTATTATCAGGCGCTGGCCGAGGTGTTCGCCCGACGCCTGCCGGGTCCGCTGGCGCGGGAACTGGCGCTTGCAACAGACGAGCTGGCAGGGCTGGCCGCGCGCTGACAAGCCTCTGTATTCAGGCCAGACTCAACGAACGGGCGTTCTGGTACGCATAAGGGACAAAGCTGGATTGGCCCGGCGCTGGCGCCTGATCGGGCGAGGTTTGCGGCGTTTGGCGCCGTGGTGTGCGGTGTGCTGGGTGACGGCAAACTCTTGATGCTGTTGAAAAAGGCGCTGTAGCCAGTGTTAGGGCGGCGCGAGCGGCTGTGATTCATTGGCCTCCATGGTGCGATGGAGGCAGTGATGATGGGCAGCGGGTCATGGCGGAGCCGGTGTTTTCCACGCCCTCGCCAAGAGGATCGGCCTTGGCCGAAAGCCGGGAAGCTCGGAACCTGAACAGACCAGCCCAACGACGGAGAATGAGGAGCCGGAGCAGATGGCTGAGCCTCCGGTGATAACCATTGGAGGGCACGCAGATAGCGCTGGCGGCGATGCGAGCGGAGATGGCGCCCTCCGGCTGCGGCGTGGGCCTGTTCGGCATCTCACGCGGGGCGGAGCATGCCTTGCTGCTCGCTCAGTTGCTGGTCGAGGACGGATGCGCCGAGGTGCCCGGCGCCGTCGCGGTTCATTCTCCGCCGGATGCCGCTTGGCCCGCCTTCATCGTGTCCGACTTCTGGACCGGGCAGCCCTGGGCAGGCAACCAGGCGCGGCCTACCTGGTCTTGGCGCGGCATGCACGAGCGGACCCGGCCGGGAACACCACTCTGCCCAAGATCGATCCCGGTTCCTGTGCTCATCACTCAGGGCACCGAAGACAAGACGTGGGATGCCGACATGGCGCGCATGCTGGTCGTTCACATGGCTGGGAACAGGTGTCCGCCTGAGTCGCACTTCTTCGAAGGCGAAGGCCACATCTTTCGCGCCGCGGCCCGGAACCAGGAGTGGGAACTGATAACAGAGTTCTTCGATAGGCATCTCGCGAAGGCTCAATAAGCGACGATCAATCCCCTCAGAATGAGGACTCTGGAGTTAACAATATGTCCAATATGACATCGCAAGAAATATACGCTGAAGAAGCTGTAAGTTTTACAAGGGCGAAGCTTGGAGAGATGGAAGTACATAAACGGCCAAATAATATTACGTGGGACCCCCTTTCAGCTATAGTGGAATATAGTGATCCAATAGCCTTTGCGATGCAGGCGTGGGCTGAAGCCCATCCTTCAGGCATCACTTCGCCCAAGCGTGAGGAAGTGGAGGAGGCCATTCGTTACGCATACTTTAAACAACTTTCTGCCCTCAGGGAAAGTCGGGCGTTCGCGCAACCTTAATTAATCTTAGCGTTCAGATTAACAAAGGACCGTTTGGGGTCGAGAGCGGACCATCATTGCAAGGTGACCGCCTGGGGTTCGTTTGACGGACAATTTCCCCACGCGGTTGTGAGGGGTGGCGCTCAATTGTGGCGGTGCCTAACGGGCGACCTTTGCCTTAGCTGGCGTCCAGTTCTGACATATTGCTTGGAGTATCATCCATGCAGCTCGTGGCATGCTGATTGCAAGATGCTGTCACGGGCATGGATCACGAGTGGGAGCTACAGCGAAATGGCCATAGGAAGCGTAATGGAGAAAGGCTCACAAATCATAGCTTACGATGTGCATAATCGTCAGCTATTCGCGAAGTTTAAGGGACATAAGCTTGGCGATGGCTTAAAAGGCTACACAGGTTCTACTGTGAGTATTCAAAACGGTTCGCAATTGTTGACCTACGATGAAAGGGGTCACCAAATCTCGGCCAGGTTCGTTTGAAGCTGCGACCACAAGCGCGACTACAACGTATCACCGACAAGGCGTCCGACATCGCGTGGCTTGCAGCCAGGCCGGAGTATTGGCCGCCGCCGCCCGGCAGAGAAGAGTTGCGAGGCGTCGGATGCCTGCTGTTCGGGGTCGGGAGGGATGGCGTTGGCTGGCTCGAACGCCTCGCCAGCTCGGGATGGTTTGCAGGACTGGAGCCGCACGCGGATGACCTTGCTGCTGCAGGCGGTCTTTCCAGTGGGGGTTGGGCCATACCGGCCGGCGGGGCCTCTAGGGAAGAAGGCCACATGGTCACAGCGGCCAAGGCGTTCTTTACGTCCGCACCACTGCCGAGCGCGTGGTATGCTGCGGTCGCCGTCACGCGCCGCACGGCGCCGGAAGAACGGTCGGCCACGGTCGGGCTAGTCGGCGCCTTGCGGGAGCGAAGCGATCCATTTGGACGCAAGCTCACCGTGGTCGCAACAATCGAGGCCGACCCCGATCCCGTATCTGCCTCATTTGTGCGGCGGCTGCTCGACTGCGGCGCCTTCGTGGTGCGCGCCGATCCGGATGCACCGTCAGTCAGCGGCGACCACCTGCATCACTTCCCGTTACGGGCGGCGGTGATTCCTCGCCAAGGCCAGCTAATTTGCGTAGACCTTGCCGACTACCTGCACACGTGGCGGCCGGGCAGGATTGCCCACTTGCACGTGGTCCCCTTCGCCTGCGATTACGCCGAGCTTGCTATGTGCGGGCTGCCGCTGTCCAAAGTGGGTGGCAGCGCGCGCGCACTCAATATCGGGTTCCATCTCGATCCCTGCGCGCAAGGCAAGCCGCTGATCGAGATCGACCGCTTTTCGACGCGATGCCGCGAACTGTTCCTGCGGCCGGAAGGCAACACGGTCTTCACCAACACGGACCGGCTAGATGGAAAAGTGGGCTCGGCAGATCTCTTGCTTATCTGTGACGGGGTTGGGGAAGTCGGGTGAGAGTGCCTGCCCAGTCAATCAGTGGATGATCGTCCCTCCAGCAGATGGCGTGTTTCCGGCCCGAAGCGTGCCGTCAACACGGTCAAGGCCGGATGGTCCTGGTCCAGCTCCGCTGCCCAAGTTAAAAGACAAGCCCGCCCTAACCGACGGTCTGCGGCGCGCAGGATGGCTGCCAATTCCCATGGATCTTCGCACGGCTGCATCAGCTGCTCGCGAGGCCGGTCTAGATACTCGCGCATCGTTGCGGAGGGCTCACTGGGGTGTCTGCCGCTCGATCCGTAGCCGGACTCCCAGTAGTCGAGTGGCGGTCCCCGGGACGACCGGGGCGGCTCACCAGGACCGGGCCGGAGAAACGGGCCGGGAAAATCCCATATGATCCGCCCGGCACGACCGCGACCCAGAACAATCCAATGACGGGGTTCATCGAAAGTAAACTCCTTCGTCACCTTTGCGAATACGTTACAATGTATCGCGAGCGACAAGCCGGGCGAGAACAAGGCTTCGACCCGCGACTTGAGCTTGCTCCAAGGTCGTGGCGAGCGACCAAAATCGTGGCGGGACATCAGAAGCTTAGTGCTTTGTCTGTGATTTCGTTTAGCATCGATACTGCACCCACCCACATGTGGGAGCCGCTCATAAACTCGCACCAGTAAGGTAGTGCGGGTCGGAACGCACGTCGCATAGTACCGGGTCGAGGCCGAATAAGCTCAGCATCCGGACCAGCATGGCTGGGTTCTGGAGCTTTCGGTCAGCATATAGGGTAAAGCGTCGCGATCGCGTGTCGAACACCACCCGCCCACGTGGGAAATGCTCGTATTCGTGCCAAGCGATCACGGTTGGCAGGCGGCGGAGGGCCAGGCCTGCGAGGCCAAGCTGGCGCCAGCCCTCCCACACCTCGTAATGTCCTCGGGGATGGGTAAGGAAGTCGCCATATGGTTCAGCCTCGGCGAAAGGTGTGCTGTCGATGAGCAGCTGCCGCGGCCCGCTGCCGTCGCGCACGCCCCAGACAATGCCAACTGCGCGGGAAATGTGCCGGAGTGCAGGTTGACCGCAGGCTGGGTGTTCAATGCGCACTCCTTCTTCCGCTCGCGGTTTCGGTTTCATCGAGAAGGCGATGACTCGATCACCGGACAAAATCCTGAACGGTGATGGACTCGATCCCGATCGCATAGGCCAACGCACGCAGCAATTGCTCTGCATCGTCCCGCGCCCGGTGCCGTGCCGGCGCCTGGTCAAGCCATTCCAACCCGCGTTCCCGCATTGTAGGGCCTACCATGGCGAGCAGGCGGTGCCACGCGCCCAGGTGGAAAAGGGGTGTGGCCTTTGCTGCCTTGAACAATGCGCCTGTCCAATGAATGTCGTATGCATCTCCGTCGCACCACGCGATCCTCTCGGAGCCGAGCATCTCGTTGAGGCTCGCAGCAACGCGATCAACCGGCGTGCCATCCGCAAGGAGTTTCCTCCCGGATATCCCGTGCACCTTCGCTGACTTCGGGCTCCAGTGACCGTTTCGCGTCCACTCCCACGCAGGCTGGATGAGCGTTGACCAACCGTAAATGGCTTCATCAGGGCTGGGCCAGAACGCAAGCCCGACCTCAATGGGATAACCGTCCTGATCGAGCGAGCTTGCCTCGAAATCGATGACGGCCAGCGGCCAGGGCAGCGCCGTGCGCCACGCCGATTGAGGAGGCCCGGTCAAATGAGTATTCGGTTGGCTGCACGAGCAAACAGAGTGGTTCCGGCGGTCAGCTCATCGAGTGTGACAGGGATCGGAAAGCTGGATTGCAAGGGTCGGCTCCCACGAAGGCACCCCATCTGGCGCCATCAATGCGTCAGATGCGGTCGCGCTCGGTTCGGAGCTAGCTTGAAGCCCGCTGGCCAGACGAATTAGCGCGCGATGCACCTCAACCATGGCCAGCGTATCCCGCTTGCAGTAGGCCAGCAGCGCCGTTCGGAGCTGAAGGACCTGGCCTCTATCCGAGACGGTGCCAGAAGCGAGCTGGATGAAGGCTGCCGACGCCGCCATTCCGTCGGCAACACCGTCGAGATCGGCATAACCGAACCCCGGAGCCAGCGCCGGAGCAACAGACTTGATCGAGTTGCTGAACGAGAACGCGGGCAAGTACACCGCGCCCCGAACGATGGATAGCAGGTCCAGAAGCCGCCCGATGATCTGGTCGATTGCGGGTTGCAAATCGGGAAACTGGCTGGCAAGTTCTCGTAGCCGGGTCTGCTCGTATCCTGAATAAACCAGGATCGGGCCGGTGAATTCAGCCACAGCGACAATCAGTGCTTCCACAAAGCTGAGCCGCGGGTCATCATCCCCGGCGGCCAGGAATTCCCGATGGTGCAGCGTGCCGTCCCCATCGATAGCGTGCAATGACCATTGAAAGGGAATGGTCTGGTACGGCCGCGTGCCTGCGTAGAGGGGAACAAGGCGGCATCATTGCTTCAAAGTCGAGGTAACAGGCGGGCGGCTGAAAGCCGTGCAACAGACGACCGAGATTGGGTGCGACATAGGGACGGCCAGTCACTATCGCATCACGGATGATGACCTGTTTCCACGTCAGCGGGAAATCGGTGGGTATGGCCGAGATGGCCTCGATGCCGAGCGCCTTGAGTTTGTCACTACGGGCTGCGGATAGTCGTGGCAGGTAGTCGATCCAGTCGGCTGGCTTGTCGGCCGTGCACTGGTCCCAGAACTCGCAGCCGTATGGCGATCCGCAGTGCCCGCCCGTTTCGGCCGTCGGCGGCGCTGGCATGGCCAGGCAGTCCCGCATGGCGGGCAATCTTCCTGGCAAGAGTCCGAGATTGGCAGCGACCGTCTCGCGGGCGTCGGTGTGGCTGAAGAAATCCTGCCAACAGATGCCGGCACGCCCGCGGATGTAGGCATTGTTGACGTGAACGAGTTCGGTCGAGGAGACCGGAACGCCGGCGCCGGCCAGCACGAAAGCCTGAAGTGCCAGGTCTTCGACGTGGTGATCCTTCATTCTGGTGCTGCTCTTGACCTCGCGCAGGCCCCAGCCGTCACCCAGGCGCTCGATAATGTCCACGCGGATGCGGATGTCGTCATGTTCGAAGGCCGCCTCAAACACCGCAGGCACGCTCGGGTCCGCCATCAGGGCGGCAGTACGGAGAACTGCGGCTTCATGCTGCCAGGGCTCCTCCGTGACCAGGATGCCGCCCGGAAACAACAGATGTGCCTTGCGGCCGATCTCGTATCCCACGTCGATCGGGGATCCAGGCGCCGGCTCGTCATAGGGAGGCGGCTCGTGGACCAGCAGCCATAGCCGCCGGAGGCATTGTAGCCCGGCCATATAGCGCGATTTGGTGAGGTGTCCGGCCATAACGGTTCCTCTCGGGAGCACCACCATGTCCCCGCTCCGCAGCGACCGCAACACGACTTCTGCAGCCGGCGAACTGGCCACGTCCCATTCTGTCGTACAGCAGGCGCTTCTATCGGTTCCGGCGCGTGACAAGACGGCGCCGGACAGTTACCTGAGGCTCTACATGAACACCTGACCGCCTCCTTCGACAGACATGATTCAGCCCTCACCCGGAATCCGTCCAGACGGTCTGACCCATGCTGTTCTTTGAGGAGATCGCGATGTTTCAGGTTCAGGCTCCCGTCGTCATTGTTCCGTCCACCGAGGCCCGCGCTGCACTCGGCGTCCAGCTTCGCCCCGCTGCCCTGGCAGCCTGGCGCGAGATCGCGCGCCGCGGCCAGGGCATCGAAATGGCGCATTTCCAGATCGTCCATACGGGCGTGACCTTGGCGGTGTGCTCGCACGTTCGCAGCAACGGCTTCATCGAGATCGGGCTTGGTCTCGGTGATCCCCGGCAGGCCGGGCGGGTGATCCCCGCCGCCCAACTCCGCCAGGCGGAGGCCCGCGCGCAATCGCGTCGTGGCCAACCGCCGCGCCGGTAGGCCGGCGGGCGGGGCAGTGTCCCTGCTCCGTCCGTCCACCTTGATCAATGGACGGAACAGCGATGCGGCAGCAGTCAGCACGTCCGATTCCGGCGCCCATCCAACTTCTGACACGTTCGACATTGGAGAACCCCGACATGAGCGCTCCCTTTCGGCAGTTCCGCCTGAAGCCCATGGGCGGCGTCAGCGACCCACTGCTGGCCCTGGTCTATGCGCAGAATGTTTTTGCAGCGATCGATCGGCGTATGCCCGAGGCGCGCGGGCTGGCAGGATGGCTGGCTGAGAACGTCACGGCATTCGGCCTGGACGATACCCCCATGCTCGACGCATGGGATGGGCTCGGGCGGTCACGACGCGGCGGCGTCACCGCCGAGGACTGGCTCAACATCAAGGCTGCGCTCGACACGGCAATGATGGCGCCTTCGAGGGTTGCCGAAACGCCGATCGCCTGCTGGACGGAAGAGTTGAGCCGCGTGCTGCAACTGGACGAGGTGTCCTCGCGCATCCTGTCGCTGGCACTCCACTACAAATTCGATAAGCGGGTGGAAGGACTGCTCGACATCATGAGCGAGTGCCGCGGCGGTTGTAGAAGGTTAAGCCGGGATGCAGGACTGCTGGCGCTTCTGCTCGACGCGCCCTCGGCGGATGTCGCAAAATGCCTGACGGTAGCGGCAAAACTGCTGGCGGGCGGCTTGCTGCAACTCGACCGGTTTGGCTGCCTGGAGGTGCAGGACCGGCTTGCGGCGCTGATTCGCCAGGACATACGGCCTGCCCCTGATTTCTATGACCAGCTGCTCGGTCCGTGCCGGCGTCCCTCGCTGCCCTGGAAGGCCTTCGCGCATTTGGGCCGCGAGGCGGAGATTGCAGCTTCCGTGTTGCGCGCCGCCCTGGCGGGCAGGGAAACCGGCGTCAGCATCCTGCTCTATGGGCCGCCTGGGACCGGCAAGACGTCGTTCGCGGCGACGCTCGCCGCACGCGTTGGTGCCGGGCTGCGTCCTGTGGCCGAGGCGGACGAGGACGGCGACGAGCCGCAGCGTCATCACCGGCTCGCCGGGCTGCGCCTTGCCCAGCGTCTTGCCCCGTCTGGCGGCACCGTGCTGCTGTTCGACGAGGCGGAGGATCTGTTCGTGCACCGCGGCATCCATGACGACGAGCCGGTGACCAGCTCGCGGGTCTTCATCCACCGCCTGCTGGAAGAGTTAACGGTTCCAGTCATCTGGACGGCCAACGACATCAGCGTGCTCGGTCCGGCGGTGCTGCGCCGCATGACGATGTGTCTTGAGCTGAAGGTGCCGAACCTGGCGACACGCACGAAACTGTGGCGCCGCATGGGCGAGGCGGAGGGCGTGGTCCTGCAAGACACGGATGCGGCACGCTTGGCCCGCCTGATACCGGCGGCCCCGGCCGTCGCCTCCGGCGCCATGCGGGCGACACGGCTGGCAGGCGGTGGTGCGGAGACCGCGCGCCTAATTGTGGAGGGTGTGGCACGGGCCGTGCGCGGCGGCGAACTGCCGGTGCCCGAAAAGGCCCCGGATGCCATGTACGATCCGGCGCTGGTGAACGCCGACTGCGATCTCGCGGCGCTGGCTGCCGATCTGCTACGGCCCGGCGCAACGCGCGCGGTGTCGTTCCTGCTGTCCGGGCCACCTGGCGCAGGGAAGAGCGCTTGGGTGCGCTTTTTGGCCGACCGGATGGGCATGCCGGTACTGCACAAGCGTGCCTCCGACCTCCTCAACCCGTTTGTCGGCGGCACAGAACAGAACATCGCTGGCGCCTTCGCCGAGGCGCGGGAGGCGCAGGCCTTCCTGGTGTTCGACGAGGCGGACAGCCTGTTGCTGGAACGCGCGGATGCGGTGCGAAGCTGGGAAATCAGCCAAGTCAACGAGATGCTGACCTGGATGGAGGGCCATGAGCTGCCTTTTGCCTGCACCACCAACCTGGCCGAGCGGCTGGATCGCGCCAGCCTGCGCCGGTTCTTGGTCAAACTGCGGTTCGATTGGCTGACCGTGGTCCAGGCTAGGCTTGCGTTCCGCCAGTTCTTCGGCTCGGCCGCCCCTGCGGGCCTGGACGATCTGCGGACACTGACGCCGGCGGATTTCGCGCTGGTGCGGCGGCGGGCGGAGGTGCGTGGCGCAGAACCGGACCCGGCGGCGTTGCTGCGTCTTCTGAAGGACGAATGCCAAGGACGGGTCAGTGCCCGGCTCCCGGTTGGGTTCGGCCAGCCGGTTGCCGCCTAACGATTGCTTGCAAGGACGGGCCGGGGCAGCATGGCAGCATGCGATATGCCCCGGCGGAACGGCTACTGCGCCTTGCCCGCCACCTCGCCGGGACCCGTACAGGACTCACCCTCGAAGAGATGGCCACGGAGCTTGGCGTTGGACGCCGGACGGTCGAGCGGCTGCGCGACTCCTTGGTAGCTATGTTCCCGCAGATGGATTGGTGGGACGACGAGGAGCGGGTTCGGCGCTGGCGCCTGCCGGGCACCGCGCTGGTCGGGGTGATCGAGCTTCGGGCAGAAGCAGTGGCGGCCATAGAAACGGCAGCGCGTGAATGTCACGGGAGGGGAGAGGAAAATCGCGCGGCCCTGCTACGTGAGGCCTCGACGACATTGCGTGCCGTCATGCGGCCTGACGCGCTGCGTCAAGCGGAGCCTGACATTGCCGCGCTCATGGAAGCGGAGGGCATTGCAATGCGGCCGGGACCAAGACCGACGATTGCAGCCGGTGTTTTGTCCAGTTTGCGCCGCGCGATACTTGGCATGCAGCTCGTGGTTGTGCACTACGTCAATCCCGATTCAACGGAACCGACAGCCCGCATCCTATGCCCCTATGGGCTTCTCTATGGCGGGCGTGGTTGGCTGGTCGCGCACGTTGATGAACTACCGGAGATGCGTTTGTGGCGTTTGGATCGGATTGTCTCTGTCGATCTGCTCGACCGTAGTTTTTCGAGGCGGGAAGACTTTTCATTGCAAAGCTACGCCGCGCAGTCGTTCGGTACGTTCCAAGAAGAGCCATTCGATGTAGTGCTACGGTTTGCACCTGAGGCGGCTGATGACGCTGCCCAATGGCTGTTCCACCCGTCTCAGAGAGTTCAGGAAGAGTCGAACGGTATGCTGACTGTGCATTTTCGAGCCGGCGGCATGCGGGAGATGTCCTGGCACCTGTTCACGTGGGGAACTGCGGTCACGATCGTAGCGCCGAACGAACTGCGCGCTGCAATGGCCAAAATGACAATGGAGACGGCGCAACATCACGCGCAAGGACAGTGACGAGGCCAAATTGTACCACAAGGGAGTAGCTTAGTGTCGACCACTTCGCCGATTCAGGCTTTTCTAGCCGGTAAGTCGTTTGTCATACCTAGGTTTCAACGTGATTACGCCTGGACTATAGAGGAGACTGGTGAACTATTTTCCGACGTACAGGAAGCGTTAGACACCAACACCTCTCATTATCTCGGCACCATCGTTCTAGCTCAAGCGCAAACCGTCTTCGAAATAGTGGACGGCCAGCAGCGGCTTTCTACGCTGGTTTTGATGATCCATGCATTACTGACCCAATTAGATGCCGCCGATCCTGTCCGAATAGCGGATGACATTTATCTATTGCGGCAAGGTTCGAGCCTAAAACTTAACTTTGGCGTCAATCACGATTTTGTCGTCGCCATGTTCGGCCGAGACACACCAATACCGACAACTCGTGGTCAAAGGTGCCTAAAAGAGGTGTATGAATATTGTTGTGAAAGAGTCGTTGCCATAAGATCGGCAAAAGCAGACAACATTCATAGATGGCTCGATACAATCAAGAGACTAGAAATAATCCCGTTTATTGAGCTCGATCCCGGGCGTGCGATCAGCATCTTCCAATCAGTCAACGATCGCGGCAAGAAACTGACCGACATGGATAAGGCAAAAGCCTTGCTAGTGCTTTACTCCAACCGTTTCCTCAAGGGTGCTCTAGACACTAGGATAAGCGAAGCGTTTGGGACATGCTTTTCCGCATATGATAGAATCCGTGAACTTGCCGGGCAAGACGGCTACAAGATTGAGTCAATCAACCGTGCTAATTTTTCGGAAGACGATCTTTTAAGATATCACTACCTTGCCTATGATGCTGTGGAGGCCGATGATTATTATGGATATAGTCAGACTATATTAGAAAGATTTCTCAAGCCATCTTTAAAATCACGGCAAGACAATACTGAATCTCTTCATGATTTTATCTCTAAATACGTGAATGACTTGGAAGAGTTTGCGGGTGCTTTCGCGCAACTTGTGGACTCAACTCGATTTGACACACGGATTTTTACGTTGCTCGTGGTGCATGGCCTAGCCGCTCGGCTTTATCCAACGACCATACGGCTACATCAGCGTAAAATGCTGACGACACCCATCCGGGTTGGATGCAAAATTGATGTTCTCCAATGTATAGAAGTCGTGGATCTACGAGTATATAAGATCAGAGGAACCGATCCCGCGAGAGACGTTGGATACCTTTCTCATGCATCCAAAAGTCTTTCAGAGGTGGAGATCGCGAATTCCCTTCGGGACTTTGTTACCAACTTTATGCCTGATAGTTTGATGCAGACCCACCTAGGCGGCAGAATGTACAAAAGCGGCGCCGTTGTTCCAATACTTTTGGCTTTCGAGCAATCGGCCGTGAAGCAGGTTTATAACATTCCGAAGCTGGTTGAACTAATGAAACATGGGCCGACGCAGGAGCATATTCTTTCTCAAGAACCAAGCTTCGACTTTATCGCAAGAGGGTTTAAGGACCAAGTCGGATTTGACGAGTTCCTCGATAAAATGGGAAATCTCTCTCTCCTCACGGGTGGCGAAAACTCACGCTGTGGAAACAAGTCAGCTGAACTTAAGATGTCTCAACCCGACTTGTATCTCTCATCACGCTTTGCAGGACCAAGAATACTTGCTCAAGAATTTAGTGTCAGTGGGGCAGCCTTTGACAAGATCGCGGTAACGGAACGTACAACGGCGCTTAGCCAGTTTGCGATTACAAATTGGGCCATCTGGTGAATGTGACGCGCGTATCATTCTGCCAAACGACGAATACACGAGATGCAACGCCTCGGCTTTGTTTGATGCACGCCGCACGCGAACAAGCGGTTGGCTGCCCACCGTAACTTTAAACCGAGATGCTACCGGGCAGAGACATACAGTGAACTGTGGATGAAATTGGGGACAGATGCTGGACGTAGCCACGCCATCGACCGATAGCGTGGACTATTCAACTGTCGCGTTGCCTGCACAACCACCTCCCAAGGTCAGCGGCATCGGCCAGGCCATTCGCATCCAGACTTGCCATGCTCCCGGAGAGCACGGGAGCGCACGCAATGGACATCGAGGCCGACGACACACTGGTTCAGATCAGCAAGGGCATCCGGGGGGCAAACGGCGGCATCGCCCTGATTGCCGGCATCCAGCGCCAGCACGGCGAGAGCTTGGAAACCATCATCCGGCTGGTCACGCCGGAGCCAGGCTCGGGAGGTGACGGCCCCTCTCTGGAGGAGCTGATCGGCGCGCTGCTGGTCCGCCTCGACAACCAGTCCGCCTACCTGAAGGACATCACGGTTGGGCTGGCAAAGATCACACAGGACATGCCGCTCGATGTGGTCCGAGCCATCGCCGACAACTTCGGCCTCGATCCCACGCGGGATGCCAAGCCGTGATGACCTTCCGCAAGCTGGCCGCCAACTCGGACGGCAAGCTGATCCGCGCCTACCTGACGGAGCACACGCCGGAACCGGAGCCAGGCGCCAACCTGGAGCCAGGAGCACGGCCGGACGCAGGCGGCCGGCTCACCGCCTACTACACCGGTCGGGACAGCCGGGCGGCCTGGCGCACGGACATGGCGCCGGAAGCCGCCGACGCCTTGGGCATAGACCCGACCCGTGCGCCCACGGATGCCGAGCTGGACCGGCTGTTCGAGGCCAGGCGGGCGGACACGGGCGAGAAGTGGCCGACAACCCGGCCGCGCGAGATCAGCGCCTACGACCTCACCCTGGCGCCGCACAAGTCGGTGTCGCTCGCGGCCGAGTTCGCCGCCTCGCCGGCGGAGGCCGCGGCGATCTGGGCGGCCATCGACGGAGCCAGCGACGACACGATGCGCTTCGTCGCGCGGGAGATCGGCTGGGCGCGCAAGGGGGCCGGCGGGAAGGATGGGGCCGACCCAGGCGAGGTGGGCTGGGTGTCCTTCCGGCACCACACCGCCCGGCCGACGTTGCAGGTCAAGGACGGCGTGACCGGGGTGACATACCTGGCGGAGGTGCCGATGTCCGGCGACCCACACGCCCATGTCCACCATGCCATGTTCAACATGGTGGCGACGGAGAATGGCCGTGTCGGCTCGCTCGACACCCAGCGGCTGCAGGAGCGGGTTCACGAGTTCGGCGCTTACTTCCAGGGCAGGCTGGCGGCACGGCTGCGCGAGCTGGGCATGCGCACGGCCTACGACGCCAAGGAAGAAGCGTTCGTGCTGCCAGCCATCCCGCAAGCGGCGGTGGACCTGTTCTCCAAAGGACGGCGCCAAACGGAGCGCAACGCCAAGGCGTACGCCGAGCGCCAGGGCCTGGACTGGGAAGTGCTGCCGGTGGAGCGCAAGTTCGGCATCCTGTCCGCCGCGGCCGTCGCCGAGCGCCGGTCCAAGGGGGACGGGCGGACGGAACGGGAAACCTGGCGCGACCAAGCCGAGGCCATCGGCTGGAGCCACACGACAGCCCTGGAAGGGGCGGAGATACCCGCCCTGACCGACGCCGAGCGCTTCAACCAGGCTTACGAGTTCGCGGCTCGCCACCTGGCCACGGAGTTCCACACCGCGGCCGTCATCGACCACTCCAAGCTGCGGACCTACGCCGCCCGGGGCCTGATCCAGACCGGCGTGTCCACCCCCGAGGACATAGACCGGGTGACGCAGCTGATCGAGAGCCGCGGCATTACCCTGCGCGGCGAACGGGTCGGTCTTGTGGCCGGCGAGATCAACGACAAGGTGCGCGTCACCAACTCCGCCCAGGTGAGGATTGAGACCAATCTCGCCGCCCGCGCCAAGGCGGCTGCGCGGGACAGGAAGGATGCGCTGTCCGTGGCCGCCCTGAAGGCTGCCATCGACAGCTCCGGCCTGGACTTCGAGCGCGAGCCGGAACACGGCGCGGCGCAGAAAGCGGCCATCTACAGCCTGGGCACGGGGGGTCGGCTCAGCTTCGTCACCGGGGTGGCCGGGTCAGGCAAGACGACGCTGTTGAAGCCGCTTGTCGCCGCCTGGCAGGCCGACAGGAGCCTCGATCCAGAAGGGCGGGAAGTGATCGGCGTCGCCACCGCCTGGCGGCAGGCCGACGCGCTGCAGGACACCGGCATCAAGCGCACCTTCGCACTCGATCCTTTCCTACGCGGGGTGGAGGACGGCAGCATCGCCCTGTCCCGCAACACTGTCCTGGTGATCGACGAGGTGAGCCAAATTGCGCCGCGCCCGTTCCTCAAGCTGCTGGAGGCGCAGGCCAAGCACGGCCTGACCATCAAAGGCTTGGGCGACCGGGAGCAGGTGCAGGCCATCGAAGCGGGCGACACCATCGAGGTCATGCGGCGGGCCTTGCCGGTGGAGGCCATGCCCGAACTGCTGACCACCGTGCGCCAGGCAACCCCACGGGCGCGCGAGATCGCCGGCCTGTTCCGGAACGCCGATGCAGAAACGGCGCTGAACATGAAGCGCGAGGACGGCACCGTGCGGATGGTCGGGGGCGACCAGGACGAGGTGGTGGCCCACATCGCCGACCTTTACATCCAGCGGCGCGACGCCCTGCGCGCGGCTGGATCGTCCAGTGGCGTGACTATCTCCGCGCTGACCAACCAGGATGCCGCCGACATCAGCCGCGCGGTGCGGGAGCGCCTCAAGGCACGCGGCGAGCTTGGCCGGGAGGAGGTGGTCCACCCGGCCATAGACCAGCGCGGCGAAACCTACGACATGCCCATCGCCACCGGGGACAAGGTGCGCCTGTTCCGCAAGACCTATGCCCTGATCGAGGGCAAGCCCGGGTTCATCGGGGCGAATGGCGACGTGGTGGAGGTGGTAGGGCAGTCCGTGGACGGCTTGCGGCTCCGCGACGCCGAGGGGCGCGTCGGAGCCGTGCAATGGCGTGCCCTGAAGGACAGCCGGTCAGACCGGCTGCTGCTGGGCTTCGGCCATGCCCTGACCATCGACAGCGCCCAGGGCATCACGTCTGGCGAGCACATCAACGCCCTGCCACGGGGCACGGCGGGCATCACCGCCTTCAAGAGCTACGTGGCCGAAAGCCGGCACGTGTCCCAGGTCTACACCGTCATCTCCGAGGCCGCCGCGTTCGAGACGGTCAGGCGCAGCCGGGCACTGGGCGACAAGGAGCCGATCACGACCGCCCACCTGTGGGAGCGGGTGGCCGAGGACATGAGCGAGAAGCCCTACAAATCGCTTGCGCTTGACCTCCTGGAGGCCATCGGGCGCAACCGGGAGGTGGAGGTGGACCGCTTCACCCGCACCGAGCACCGGGTGTTCACGCAGCGCGCGGCAGGACGGGACCACGCCGGCGAGCTGCGAAAGCGGCAGCGTGACGCGGAGGTGCGGGCGGTGCTGGCCAAGCACATCGTGCCGCTGGTCGCGGCCGTGGAGCGGGGGGAGGCAGCCATCCGTGAGCTGGCCGAAGCGGTCAACGCCTTTCCCGATCTCGTGCGCGCAAAGGTCAGGGCCGCGGTCGTCGCCGCGAACCAGCAGCGCGAGGCGGAACTGGCCAAGGCGGCGCAGGCCAGCAGACCTGGGTTCAGCCCTGGGTTCTAGCCCGGAGGTCAGCCCTCCTTGGCGTCCAGGCCGCGGAGGGCCAGCTCCGCTTGGCCCTTGGCGAAGTTGGCGGTGCTGACGCGGCCAGCCTTGCTGAGGTGGCCGTCGGTGTCGTGCGCGACGTGCCACTCGAACATCGGCCACTCCGTCCGGGGCCGCACGGTCAAATGCCACACGCCGCCCCGGCGTGCGGACGCCATGGCCCTGTGCGGGAAGCTTGCGGACCACTCGATGTGCATGCTGCGGCGCAGCATAACCTTTGGGTTGTGTCATCTGCGAGGCAAACGTCTGTTCTGATCGGCTTGGGTGCCTCCGCAGGCTGCAACCCTCGCCAAAGGGCAAGTTCTTCCCAGGCTTGCCAGTGCCGGGCGTCGTCATAGCAGCCGGCCGGCTCGCTACGGCTGCGCCCAGCCTCGACTTCAAGGGTCAGGTCACGAGCGGAGGACACTGCTCGGTTGGAGGATGCGGATCGCGCCGCATCTGCTTGACCGCCCTTCATCCTACAAATTAGGACAATCTTCCGCCGGAAACCCTCTATCCAGAACTGGCTTGTTCCCTCTATGTTCTTGCTCGCGGCTGGTGGCGGGGAGGGCGCAGCATATGCAGGCATCGACCATCGCCAGCCTGCGCACGCGTATCGCGGCACTGGAGCGCGGCCCGGGCGCCGCGCCATCGCTGCCTTGCTTGCCGTTCGGCGTTCCGGAGCTGGACGGCCACCTGCCCGGCGGGGGCCTCGTCCTGGGCGCGGTGCATGAGGTGTTCGCAGGCGGTCCGGCGGTCGAGCACGGTGCGGCCCCGGCGCTGTTCGTCGCTGGTGTGCTGGCCCGCCGGCCCGGCCCGGTGGTGTGGATCGTGGCCCAGCGTGACCTCTACCCGCCGGCCCTGGCCCGCGCCGGCCTCGATCCCGGCCGCATCGTCTTCGTCGAGGCCCGGCATGGCGCCCTGCGGGCCATGGAGGAGAGCCTGCGCCACCCCGGGCTTGCGGGCGTGGTCTGCGAGCACGAGGGCCGGCTCGACCTCACCGCCTCGCGGCGGCTGCAGCTGGCGGCCGAGGCCACCGACGTGCTCGGCTTCGTCCTGCGCCGGTCGCGCCGCTTCGACGACCCGGCGCTGAGCGCACCCTCCACCGCCCCGACCCGCTGGCGGATCACCGGCCTCCCTTCCCGCCCGCCCCTGCCGCACGCGCCGGACGTGCCCGGCCTCGGCCGCCTGGTCTGGCGCCTGGACCTGCTGCGCTGCCGCGGCGCGCAAGCCGCCAGCATCATCGTGGAGGCTCCGGATACGCAGGGTCGTCTCGCTGTACTTTCCCACTTGGCCGACCGACCGCTTGCGCCGGCACGGCTGCGCCGGACTGCCCGCGGGGCAGCCCTTGGTCACGCGGGCGCATGACGGCCGGCGGATGGTGATCGCCGCCGCGGACGCCGCGGCCCGGACGCACGGCCTGCGGCCGCCCATGCCGCTGGCGCATGCGATGGCCATGGTGCCCGGCCTCGTCGTGGCCGACGCCGACCCGGACGGCGACCTGCAGGCGCTGCGGGACCTGGCTGCCTGGTGCCTACACCTGTCGCCGATGACCGCGCCGGACCCGCCGGACGGGGTCTGGATCGACGTCACCGGCTGCGCGCACCTGCATGGCGGCGAGGCGCCCATGCTGGACGCCCTGGCGGCGCGACTGAACACGGCCGGGCTTGCCGCCCGTGCCGGCCTTGCCGACACGCCCGGGGCGGCGCACGCGGTGGCGCGGCATGGTGGGAGCAGGGTGGCCGTCGTCGTGCCGGGCGGGCACGCGGACGCGCTGTGGCCCATGCCGCTACGCGCCTTGCGGATCTCCGGTCCGGTTCTGGACGGCCTGCACCGGCTCGGGGTGGAGCAAATCGGCCAACTGGCCGCCATGCCGCGCGGGCCGCTGGCGCGCCGCTTCGGCGGCCATGTGCTGCTTCGACTTGACCAGGCGCTGGAGCGGTCGGCAGAGCCGATCCAGCCGGTGCTGCCGCCAGAAGCGGTCCATGTCCGCCGCGCCTTCTTGGAGCCGATCTCCACAGCCGAGGCTTTCTCGACGGCGATCCTGGTCCTGGTGGGCGAGGCCTGCGCCGTGCTGGAGCGGCGCGGTTTCGGCGCCCGCAGGCTCGACCTGGTGTTCGAGCGGGTGGACGGAGGCGTGCAGGTGGTGCGGGTCGGCACCGCTCGCCCTATACGAGATGTGGGGCACCTCGCGCGCCTGCTCGACGAGCGTATCGAGACGGTGGACCCCGGCTTCGGTGTCGAGGCGATGCGGCTGGTGCTGCCTTTGGTGGAGCCGCTCGGTCCTGTGCAGTGCCGCGACGCGCTGGACGCCAACCAAGGCGACCAAACCGACATCGCGGTGCTGATCGATCGGCTGAGCAACCGGCTTGGCGCCAACCGGGTGTATCGCGCTGCCCAGATGGAAAGCGACGTGCCGGAGCGGGTTGTGGCGGCCCTGCCGCCGCTGGCCCCGCTGGGCGGGCCGTCATGGGTCACGCCCTGGCCCCGCCCTGCCCGGCTGCTGTTGAGGCCGGAGCCGGTGGAGGCAATAGGCCTGTTGCCCGATCACCCGCCGCGGGTGTTCACCTGGCGCCGCGTGCGGCACCGCGTGGCGCGCGCCGACGGGCCGGAGCGCATCACCGGCGAGTGGTGGCGCCGCGCCGGCGAGCGCGCTGCGGTGCGCGACTACTGGGCCGTCGAGGATGAGAGCGGGCGTCGCTTCTGGCTGTTCCGCCAAGGCGACGGCCTCGATCCCGCAACCGGCGGCCTGGCTTGGTTCCTCCATGGCCTCTTCTAGGACGGCAACCGCACCATGACCGATGCCGACAAGCGCGACTTGGTTCCCGCCACCGCCGCCGAGGTGGAGGAGAGCCTGTCCTTCGGCCTGCGCTATGCCGGCAGGCGGCGCGTGCACACGGCCGACGATGTGATGGCGCGGGTCACGGCCGAGCGGCTGGTCGCCCATTTGGAGCGGTCCGGCTTTGTGCTGATGAGACGTACCACCGGGGCTGTCCCGTCCACCAGCGGGCACAAGCATCCGCACCGCGGCTGAGCCTCGGGCCATGCCCGCCTACGCCGAACTACAGGTCACAACGAACTACTCCTTCCTGCGCGGCGCCAGCCACGTCGAGGAGCTGCTGGTCACGGCCAAGGCGCTCGGCCTGGCCGCCCTCGCCGTGACCGACCACAACACCCTAGCCGGCATCGCCCGCGCCCATGCCCGGGCCGCGGAGGTCGGCATGCGCCTGGTCGTCGGCTGCCGCTTGGACCTGCGCGACAGTCTGCCGGTGCTGGTCTATCCGACAGACCGCGCGGCCTACTCGCGCCTGTGCCGGCTGCTGACCCTGGGCAAGGGGCGGACGGGCAAGGGCGGCTGTGACCTGGCCTGGGCGGACCTCGCCGTGGGCGGCGACGGCCTGCTGCTGGTGCTGCTGCCCGGCCACCCCGACGATGCACTGGCCGCAGCGCTGGCCCGGCTGCGGCTGGACTTCCGGGGTCGGTGCTACGTGTCGCTGAGCGTCCGCCGACGGCCCGGCGACGCGGTGCGGCTGCACAGGCTTGCCGAGATGGCCGGGGCGGCTGGGGTGCCGAGCGTGGTCACCGGCGACGTGCTCTACCACGCGCCGGAGCGGCGCATCCTGCAGGACGTGGTGACCTGCATCCGCAAGGGCTGCACGATCGACAATGCCGGCTTCCGCCGCGAGCGCTTTGCCGACCGGCACCTGAAGGCACCGGAGGAGGTGGCACGGCTGTTCGCGCGTCACCCGGCGGCGTTGGCCCGCACGGGGGAGATCGTGGACCAGTGCAGCTTCAGCCTGGCCGAGCTGCGCTACCAGTATCCGGACGAGGCCGAGCTGCCGGGCGAGATGCCGCAGCAGGGGCTGGAGCGGCTGGTGCACGAGGCCGTGCCTAGTCGCTACCCCGAAGGTCTGCCACCCGACGTGCAGCAGCAGCTCGCCCACGAACTGCGGCTGATCGGGGAGCTCGAGTATGCCCCCTACTTCCTGACCGTGCACAGCATCGTGCGCTTTGCCAGGAGCAGGGGCATCCTGTGCCAGGGCCGCGGGTCGGCCGCCAACTCCGCTGTGTGCTTCGTGCTGGGCATCACCAGCATCGACCCGGTGCGCAGCGGCCTCTTGTTCGAGCGCTTCGTCTCGGCCGAGCGGCGCGAGCCGCCGGACATTGACGTCGACTTCGAGGCCGAGCGCCGCGAGGAGGTGATCCAGTGGGTGTACGAGCACTACGGGCGGGACCGCGCCGCCCTGTGCTGCACCGTGATGCGCTTCCGGCCCCGGGGCGCCATCCGCGACGTGGGCAAGGTGCTCGGGCTGACTGAGGACGTGACTGCCGCGCTGGCCTCCCAGGTGTGGGGCGGAGGTGGGTCGGAGGACGGCGTGCAGGAGGAGCACGCAGCCGCGCTGGGCCTCAACCTCGCCGACCGCCGGCTGCGCCTGACGCTGGAGCTGGCCCAGGAGCTGGTCGGCTTCCCCCGCCAGCTCGGCACGCACCCGGGCGGCTTCGTGCTGACGCAGGACAGCTTGTCCGACCTGGTGCCGATCGAGCCGGCGGCGATGGCCAACCGCCAGGTGATCGAGTGGGACAAGGACGACATCGACGCCCTGAAGTGGATGAAGGTGGATGTGCTCGGCTTGGGCATGCTCGGCTGTCTGCGCCGCAGCTTCGAGATGATCGAGCAGCAGCAGGGCGGAGCCGCGATGGACATCGCCAGCATTCCGGCCGAGGACCCGGCGACCTACGCCATGATCCGTCGCGCCGACACGCTGGGCACGTTCCAGATCGAGAGCCGGGCGCAGATGGCCATGCTGCCGCGGCTCAAGCCCACGACGTTCTACGACCTCGTGGTGCAGGTCGCGATCGTGCGGCCCGGCCCCATCCAGGGCGACATGGTGCACCCCTACCTGCGACGGCGCGAGGGCAAGGAGCTGCCGCACTACCCCAAGCCCGAGCTGGAGCGCGTGCTGGGCAAGACCTTGGGCGTGCCGTTGTTCCAGGAGCAAGCGATGCAGGTGGCGATCCACTGCGCCGGGTTCACGCCGGGCGAGGCAGACCAGCTCCGGCGTTCCATGAGCACGTTCAAGCTGACGGGCGGCGTGAGCCACTTCCGGGACAAATTGATCGAGGGCATGGTCGGGCACGGCTACGAGCAGGCGTTCGCCGAGCGGACGTTTGCGCAGCTGGAAGGCTTCGGCTCCTACGGCTTCCCCGAAAGCCACGCGGCGAGCTTCGCGCTGATCGCCTATGCCAGCGCCTGGGTAAAGTGCCACCACCCGGACGTGTTCTGCACGGCGCTGCTGAACAGCCAGCCTATGGGCTTCTACGCTCCGGCCCAGGTGGTGCGCGACGCACAGGAGCATGGCGTCGCTATCCGGCCCGTGTGCGTCAACGCATCGCGTTGGGACTGCATGCTGGAGCCAAGGTCGGATGGCAAGCCTGGCGCTGCGGTGCGGCTGGGCTTCCGGATGGTGGCCGGGCTAGGCAACCACCCCGCGGCGCAGGTGGTCGCACACCGCGGGAGCCAGCCTTACGCCAGCATCGAGGAGATCAGCTGCCGGGCTGCCACTCCCGCAGCAGCGCTGGAGCGGCTGGCGGAGGCGGATGCGTTCCGGTCCATGGGCCTCGACCGCCGCCAAGCGCTTTGGCAAGTGAGAGCGCTGGCCGGCACGGTCCTGCCGCTGTTCGCTGCCGCCGATGCCCGTGGGTGGCCGGAGCCGGAGATCATCGAGCCCCCTGCCCCGCTTGCCCCCATGCGGGATGGTGGGGAGGTGGTCGAGGACTACCGCAGCACCGGGCTGAGCCTCAGGTCGCACCCGGTCGCGTTCCTGCGGACGGAGCTGCGAACGCGGGGGGATGGTGACCTGTGCCGATCTTGCCCACACCCCCGACGGGCGCAGGATCGTGGTGCCTGGGATCGTGCTGGTGCGGCAGAAGCCCGGCTCGGCCAAGGGCGTCATGTTCATCACGGTCGAGGACGAGACGGGCGTGGCCAACCTGATCCTTTGGCCGGACCGCTACGCCGCGCAGCGCCGGCTGGTGCTGTCGGCCACCACCCTGGCCTGCCATGGTCGGGTGCAGCGCGAGGGCGAGGTGGTGCATGTGATCACTGACCGGCTGGAGGACCTGTCCGACCTGCTGCGCAGCGTGAGCGGGCGAGATGCAACCGCATGTCCGGTTGGTTCGGACCCGGGATGGAAACCCACGCTTGGGTTGGACGCCGGCACGAGCATGAACGCATCCAACCCGTCCTCCCAGCCCGGCCCCAGTATCCGGGTGCCCATCCGTGATTTCCGGTAGCTGTACCGGCCCACAATCACCCGCCCTCGGGCGCGAGATCACCGGCGCGGTTCCGGCGCAAACCCCCTGAAACTGTAGCGGCAGCCGCCCACAATGTGGCCTTTGGCCACCTTGCTGAAGCCGAGCCGGATGCTTGGCTCCGCCGCAGGTCAGCTTTCCAGTCCTGGCCAGGATCGGCTCCTAGCCGAAACGGCAAGGCGGGCGGCACGTGGCTTCCCAATGGCGCTTCGGCTACGGCGGCGAAAGCAGCTTCGGCTACCCGCCGACACCCTCCGGTCCTAGGTGGGTTAGGAAGGGGCGTGCCTTGCCGGGGATGTTGGCGCTCACGTACCAGGGAGTTGACGCCGGTCATCGGCGTCGTGCCGGCACCTTGTTCCGCGCACCACTCAACCCTTGCCAGCCCGTGTTTTCCCCTATCACCCCACCTTCCGCCAGAGTAGCTTTGCGAAACGACGCCTCTCACGGCTTCAACTTCAGCCTTGGAGAACCCACCCGTGTCACGTCGCCATCTCATCCTCCTCGGCCTCACTGCAGCTTTTGCGCTGCCCGCAGCCGCCGGCGCCGCGCCCTACACTGCCCAGTATGTGTTCGGCGACAGCCTTTCCGATAACGGCAACCTGGCAGCGGCTTTCGGCACCAGGTTCGCCGACCCGCCGTTCGCCAACAACGCGTTCACCAACGGGCCAGTTGCCGTCGAGCTGTTGGCCAACCGCCTTGGCCTCCGTGCCGACGCTGCGCGCTGGACCAGTGCCGAGGGCGCAGGGTCCGCAGGCACCAACTATGCCGTCGCCGGAGCCAAGGCAGGCAACACCGCCGCGATCGACCTGCCGTTCCAGGTCTCGGCCTTTCTGGCGAGGTCCGGCGGCGTCGCTCCCGCCAGTGCGCTCTACACCGTGTTCATTGGCGGCAACGATGTCCGCAACGCCGCCCTGAATAACGACACGCGCTTCACGACCAATGGCGTCGCGAGTGAGGTCGCCAACATCGGCCGGCTGCTCGCTGCGGGCGCACGGGACTTTTTGATCGTCAACGTGACCGACGTGGGGCTGATCCCGGAGTTCACGCAGCAGAACCCCGATCGCGCGGCGCTCGCGAGCCAGGCCAGCTTGCAGTACAACAGCCTACTCGCCTCAGGCATCGCCAACCTTGCGGCGGCCAACCCCGAAGACACCTTCCGCCTGTTTGACCTGTACTCGGCAAACAACGCGGTCATCGCCAACGCAGCCTCCGTCGGCATCACCAACACGACCGATCCTTGTTACGTCAACGTGAATGCCCAGCTCGCCAACCCGGCACCGCCTGCCACCCCCACCGCCGCCTGCGGCCCGATCAACCCGGCCACCAACCAAGCGGTCAACATTGACCGCTACCAATATTGGGACGCCATCCACCCGACTGCCAAAGTCCAGGCTGCCTTTGCCGACGGCCTATTCGCGACAGTCGTGCCTGTTTCCGTGCCGGAGCCGGCCAGCATGGCTATGCTGGCCGGCGGGTTGGCCGGGATGGTCCTGATCCGACGCCGCCGGGATCGCTAAACCGCGTCTACTAAGAGCCTGTTGCACAATCGCCTTCGGGAACGTCGGGATGGCGTGTTCTGGTGCGTTTCGGTGTTGACGGCTCTGACGAAGCACGATTCGATCATCGTTCTTCCACGACACGGATCGAGCGATGGCGCACCACTTTCGGAAGCCGGAACGACGTCAGGCCCTCCTGCTTCCGGCCGACATGATGGACTGGCTGCCT
>CAXTCN010000058.1:0-27809 GCA_964242575.1 uncultured Acetobacteraceae bacterium
GGCCGACGGTGGCCACGAACCGGTCGGCGATGCGTGCCACCTCCGCCCGTGGCAGGCCACGCGCCTTCGGGCCGAAGCCAACGTTGTCGCGCACCGACAGCCAAGGGAAAAGCCCGTAATCCTGGAACACCATGCCGCGGTCCGGCCCCGGCCCCGTCACGGGACGGCCGGCGACCACGACGCGCCCAGCACTCGGCAGCTCGAACCCGGCCACAAGGCGCAGCAGCGTGGATTTGCCGCAGCCGGACGCGCCCAGCAGGCACACGAACTCGCCCCGCATGATCCGCAGGTCCGCGCCGCGCAGCGCCTCCGTGGCGCCATACTGCTTGCCCAGGCCCTCCACCCGCAGCAACGGCTCAGCCATGGGCCGGGCTCCAGCGCAGCAGCCTGCGGCCCAGCGACAGCACTGCATAGTCCGACAGGAAGCCTAACAGGCCGATCACCGCCATGCCGGACACCACGATCTCGGTCCGGGACAGTTGCCGCGCATCCATGATCATGGCGCCTAGCCCAACCTGCACGCCGGTCATCTCGCCCACCACGATCACTACCCAAGCAAACCCAAGCCCTAGCCGCAACCCGGTGAAGATGCCCGGCAGCGCGGCCGGCAGCACCACGACCGGGAACATACGGGCAGCCGATACGCCCAGCATGGCCGCTGCCTCGAACACCCGCGGCTCGACGGAGCGGACCGCGAAGGTGGTGTTGACCAGGATCGGGAAGAACGCGCCCAGCGCCACCAGAAAGAACGCGGAGCGTGCGCCCAGCCCGAACAGGATCATGGACAGCGGCAGCCAGGCCGTGACCGGGATGGGCCGCAGCAGCTGTAGCAGCGGGTCCAGCAGCTCCCGCGCCAGCGGCAGGCGCCCGATCAGCAGGCCGAGCGGCAGCGCGGCCAGGCCCGCCAGCAGGAATGCCCCGTAAACCCGCCCGGCAGACGCGCCCATGTGCGCCAGTAGCGTCCCGCTGAAAGCGTCGCCCTCCGACCCGACGGCCAGGTCTGCCAGGGCAGCGAGCACGTCAGCCGGCGAGGGGATCAGGGAGTAGTCCTGACCGCGGGTAGCAGACCACCACGCCGCCAGCAGCGCCGCTGGCACCAGCGCGCCAAGGAAGCGCCGGGCGCCGGCGACGCCAACATGCAGCGGCGTGGCGGACGCGGGCGCCGCGCTCACGCCGCGCCGCTGACCTGGTCGGAGAAGCGTGGGTCGAAGAACGTCGCGAAGTCCGGCAGGGCACGAATCTGCTTCAACGCCAGCATCTGCTCCGCATAGGTGCGAGCCTGCTGCATCATCAAGGGCGTCATCTGCCAGTTCAGTTCCACGTTGGGCGCGGCAACCTCGACAGCAGCCTTGCTCATGCCGAGCTTGCTTACGGTCATGGCGACCATGGCGTCCGGGTTGCCCATGGCATAGGCACTTGCCTGGCGTTGCAGGTTCACCATCAGCTTGGCCAGCTCCGGGCGCTTTTCCAGCGTGTCGCGCCGGGCGCCCAGGATCATGTTGAGGCTGCCCATGGCGGTGCCGTACGGGTACTCCACGACCTTGCCAATACCCGACGACAGCGACAGGCCGGGGCCGGGTTCCGCGCCCACGTAGGCATCCACGTCTCCACGGGCCAGGGCCGCATGCATCTCGCTGAACGACACGCGGACGGGTGTGATGTCGCGGACCGACATGCCTTCCATGCGCAGCCGCTCCAGCACAAACACCTCCTGCGTGGAGCCGGGCCAGATGGCGACGCGCTTGCCCCGCAAGTCAGCGAGGGTGCTGATGGCGCCGTCCTTGCCCGCCATGATCGCCATGCCCTTGTTGCACTGCGACCCAATCACCACGACCGGCTGGCGCACGGCGGCGCCCAACGTGGCAGCGGCGATGCCGAATGTGCCGAAGTCCACCGTGCCGCTTACCACCGCATCCTTGCCGTCGGTCGGGCTTTCGAACGGGATGATCTCGACCGTCACGCCTTCGGGCAGGAAACGTTCGTAGAAGTAGGGTGTGATGGCATGGATCAGCTTGAGCGTGCCCATGCGGACCGTGGTAGCAGCGCGGGCGTGGCGCAGCACAACGGGCGTTGCAAGCGCGCCAGCAACGGCGGCACGGCGGGTGATGGTCATGGCTTGGCCTCCGGAAGTTTGTGCGAGCTATGCACGAAACATGCCCATGACGCGGCCAGTGTCACGCCCGCCGCACGTTGGTGAACAGCGGCAAGCCGGACAGCACGCCCGTGAGGTCGCGCCAGTAGGCGGATGGCGGGAAATACTGCCCGCACGGCATGTAGGCGCCCACCTCGATGGCGCGGGCCTGGATGCGCGCGGTGATGGCCTGCTGCGCCGGCAGGCCAGGGGCAGCGAACCATTCGGCCCGCATGGCTTCGAGCGGCGCATCCTCCAGCCAGCTTGGCACCCCGGCCCGGCCGTTGCCGCGGGTCGCCAGGTGGTAGGCCGGTGACAAGTGGTCCAGCCCGCCCGAGAAAATGCCAAACATGCTCCACCCACCCTCGGCTACCAGCTTCTGGCTCAGGATACGCTGGTTGACCGTGCCCCAATCGGTGGCGACGTAGTCCACGGTCATGCCGAGCTTCTGCAGGGTGTCGGCCATCACGAGGCAGACCGCATTAATGCGCGGCACGTCCGTGCCGGCCAACAGCACGATCTTCTCGCCATTGTAGCCGGCCGCCGCCAGTTCTTCCCGGCTGCGTCGCAGGTCGCGCGGTGTGGTCAGCGCCTCCATCCCGGCCTGCGACGCCATGGGGCCGCCGGCGGTGAACATGCCGCTCGGGCCGCTGCGCACCGCACTATCGGTCCCGGCCACAGCCTCCATCATCGCGGCCTGGTCCACGGCGCCCAGCACGGCCCGGCTAATGCGTGGATTATCAAATGGCGGGTGGAGGTGGTTGACGCGGATCTGCCCGATCAGCCCGCGGGTCTCCACGACTTCGACCCGGATGTTGCGGTCACGCGACAGCAGCGGCACCAGGTCCACGTTGGGCTGCTCCCACCAATCTATCTCGCCGGCCCGCAGGGCTGCCGCCGCGGTTCCGCCGTCCGGGATGGTGTGCCACTCCACCCGCTCGAAGTGCGCCACCCTTGGGCCTGCAGTGAAGCTGGCGATGCCCTCCTCCCGCGGCCTGTAACCGGCGAAGCGGCGATACACGGTGAGCGACCCGGGCACGCGCTCGCCGGGCACGAACTGGAACGGGCCGCTGCCCACCATCTCGGTCACGGCGGTGGTGCGCGGCGTGCTGGCCAGCCGCTCCGGCATAATGACAGGCACGAACGAGGTGGGCTTGGCAAGCGCGTCCGGCAGCAGCGGGAACGGGCGGCTCAGGCGGAACTGCAACACGGCATCGCTGGGCGCCGTCAGCTCAAGCACCGTGTCGAACAGCGCGGAGCCGAACGAGTCCCGCGGCGCCCAGCGCCTGAGGCTGGCCACCACGTCGCGTGCCAGCACGGGCGTCCCGTCATGGAAGCGCAGGCCATCGCGCATCGTGAGCCGCCACAGCAGGCCATCGGCGTCGGTCGTGTGCCCAGCCACCATCTGCGGCTGCGTGCGGCCCTCGGCGTCGGTGCCATACAGGGTGTCGAACACCATCTGGGCGTGGGTGCGGGTCACGTAGTTGGTGGTGATGATCGGGTCCAGCAGCGCCAGGTCGGCATAGGGTGCAAACTTTAGGGTCGTGGCCGAAGCCGCCCGGGCGATGGACGGGGCGGCAAGAGCCAAAGTTCCTGAGGTGAGGAAGCTGCGGCGCTGCATGGCTTTGCCCTAGTTGTTGAACCTAGTGCCATGCAAGAACCCGTCCAGCACCTGCGGGCAGGGGCGGCTTGCCCGAAGCCATAAATCGGGAGATCTGGCGCAACTACCAAATTATGGAGAAGGTCGAGTTGGTCGAGAGCCTGCTGGACTGTGATACCGGTCTACTGGGTCCGCTGCGCCAATGCTGCTAAACTGGAGATCGTCTTGTTTATGGAAAGCGTCTGGAGTGGGCTGGATTGAGATGGCGACCGGTACGTGCGTGAGGGCGAACCAAGGCCGGAGCTACTGACCGGCTCTTTGGATGCGCTCATGAGTGTGCCCGAGGCAGCAACTTCGTAAGCGGCATCACGAACCCGCTTCAACAACTTTCTAGACGTCGTCACCAGCAGCCTAGAACTGCCGCGACTCCAACCGCGTGGCAGGCCATCATAGGGACCGGCTAGTTCTAAGAAATGCTCTAGCGCCGGGCCGCCATGGGCAAGCTATACGGTCGAATAAGCTGCACTACTCAGCGGATCAGGCCTTCAAGGCCCAGTCGAGCGGGATCGTCTGCTCGACCACGTGGTTCAGCCCCGGCGCGTCCAGCGAGGTGAGCACCATTTGCAGCCGCAACGTGCCGCCTTGGGGCGTATGCTCCCGCACCATCCTCTCGACTTCCCGCTGCGAGGTCACGCCGACCTCCTTGGGGAACTTGCGCAGCGCCATGTTGAAGCGGTCTTCGTCCACCGTTGGTTCCCCTCCCGCGGCTCTAAGGCAGCCCGGCGACACGCTAGCAACAGCGCCTGAGTGGGGAGAGTGCTGCGAGAGTGCGGCGGCTTGGTGGCGGGTCATGGCATGGGGCTTGCGTGGTGCTGTGGGAACCCATCCCGAAAGGCAGGCCGCCGCTCGATGCTGGACCAAGCCGGATTGCAGGAAGCCCAGGCACCGCCAGCCGGGCACCGCCTCGACGTTGATGCCGTGACGGTGCGCTACGGCCAGTCCGTGGCCGTGGACAACGTGTCCGTCACGGTGCAGCCTGGCGAGATCATGGCGCTGCTGGGGCCGTCCGGCTGCGGCAAGACAACCTTGCTGCGGACCATCGCCGGGTTCATCCGCCCCGATGCTGGGCAGATGCTGGTGGACGGGCACGCCATCGGCCATCTGCCGCCGGGCAAGCGCGGCGTGGGCATCGTGTTCCAGTCCTATGCGCTGTTCCCGCACATGAGCGCGGCCGAGAACGTGGCCTATGGCCTGGAAGCGCGGAACACCCCCAAGGCGGAGGTGGTGCGGCGCGTGGAGGCGGCGCTGCTCGCCGTGCGTATGGAGGCGTTCGGCGCACGGCGGCCCCGGGCGCTGTCGGGCGGGCAGCAGCAGCGCGTGGCGCTGGCCCGGGCGCTCGCCATTGAGCCGTCCATCCTGCTGCTGGACGAGCCATTCGCAGCACTGGACCGCGCGTTGCGTCTGGACCTGCAGCTGGAGATCAAGCGCCTGCAGCGCCGCTTCGGCGTCACGGCCGTGCTGGTCACGCACGACCAGGACGAGGCGATGAGCATGGCCGACCGCATGGCGGTGATGCGCGCAGGCCGGGTGGAGCAGGTGGACGCCCCGGCTGCGGTGTACGACCGCCCCGCGACGCCCTTCGTGGCCGGATTCGTCGGCACGACCAACGCGCTGCACGGCAAGGTCGAGGCGCGGGACGGCCCCGGTTACCGCGTCCGGCTGGATGTGGGCGCCGTCGTGACGCTGGGCAGCCCATTGGGCTTCGCAGCCGGAGACCGGGTGGTGGTGTGCGCCCGGCCCGAACACCTGGCGCTGCGCCCGGAGAACGACGCCGACCCAGGCACCTGGCCCGCCCAGCTCCGCCTGTCGCTGCCACTTGGCCCGTCGCTCGTGCACGACGTGAAGGCCGGCGCCACGGAACTGAAACTGCACGAAGCCCGGCGCGGCGCCCCACCCCCGCCCGGCCCCATCCGCATCGCCTTCGCCGCCGATGCCCAACCCACCCTTTACCCCGCAGGAGACACCGCATGACCCCTACCCTGTCCCGACGCGCCCTCGTTGGTGCTGGCCTCGCCGCGGCCTTGCCCTGGGCCGGGCCAGCCCGCGCCGCCGGCAGCCTCACGGCCGCGGTGTATCCCGGCGGCTGGGACGAGGCGCTGCGCGCCGTGCTGCAACCTGCCCTGAAGCAGGCGCACGGGGTGGACGTGTCGTTCGAGGCGCTGTTCGCGGTGGACCAGATCGCCAAGGCGCGCGCAGCCCGGGGTGTCGCGCCGTTCGACGTGTTCGTGCTGGACCCCGGCCCTCGCGTGTCGGGCATTGACTTCAACCTGTTCGAGCCGTTCGACCCGTCGCGCCTTTCCAACCGGGCGAAGCTGCCGGAAGGCTACGCGGACCAGTACGGCGCCGGCGTCGCGGCGCAGGTGGTGGGCATCGCCTACAACCCCAAGAAGCTCCCCAAGCCCGCCGGCTGGCGCGACCTGTTCCGCCCGGAATACGCGTCCCGCCTGGGCCTGACCGGCTTCGGCACCACGTTCGGCACCATCTCCCTGATCGAGATGGCGAAGTCGGTGGGCGGGTCCGACACTGATGTGGAGCCGCTGTTCACCGAGTTGCGCAAGGTCCTGCCGCAGGTGGCCGCCGTGGCGCAGCCCGCCGCCATGCCGGGGCTGTTCCAGCAGGGCCAGGTGGACGTGATGTACACCAACACATATACCGTGAGCCTGCTGAAGTCTCGCGGGGTGGACATCGCCTTCGCGGTGCCGGAGTCCGGGGCGGCGGCGTTCGGCACGACCATGCACATCGCCAAGGGCGCCCGCAACGTCGAGCAGGCCTACCAGTACATTGACACCATGATCTCGGCGCCGGTGCAGACGAGTCTGGCGCAGGCGCCGTTCTTCTTTGTGCCGGTCAACACCGAGGTCACGCCCGGCGCCGACGTGCCCATGCGCTCGGTGGCCGACATGGGCAGCTTCGTGACCCATGACTGGAGCAAGATCAACCCGCTGCGGGCACGCTGGATTGATCGGTTCAACCGCGAGATGGCGAAGTAGCATGGACCCGCGCGCGGCCTGGCAGCTCGCTCTGCCGCTTGCGCTGGCGCAGGCGCTGTTCTTCCTGGCGCCGCTGCTCATCCTGGCCGCCACGTCACTCTCGTCCGACGAGAACCTTGCGGCGCTGAGCGGGCGGGCCTGGGCTGGGGTGCTGGGCGACGCGTTCCAGTTGCAGGCGGTGTGGAACACGGTGCGATTGGGAGCGCTGACCGTGCTGGCGACGCTTGTGCTGGCCGTGCCGCTGGCGCTGCTGCACCTGGCGGCGGGGCCACGGCTCAGGCGGCTGATCCTGCTGGCCGCCGTGCTGCCGCTGCTCACCTCCGTGGTGGTGCGGACGTTCGCCTGGATCGCCATCTTAGGGCGGGAAGGCGTCATCAACACCGTGCTGCTATCCACCGGGCTTTCGTCGGCACCGGTGGCGCTGCTGCAAACCGAGCCGGGGCTGGTCCTAGCGCTCACGCAGATCGAGATGCCGCTCATGCTGCTGCCGCTCATCGCCGCCATGGCGCGGATCGAGCCTTCGCTGCTGGATGCGTCGTCGGCGCTGGGAGCATCGCTGTTCCGCACGCTGCGCCGGGTGGTGCTGCCCATGGCGCTGCCAGGCTTGCTCGCGGGCGCCACGCTCGTGTTCGCGTCTGCTGCCACGGCGTTCATCTCACAGTCCGTGATCGGCGGCGGGCGGCTCGCCTACCTGCCGGCACTGGTGTGGCAGCAGGCGATGGTGGTGTTCGACTGGCCGCTCGCGGCGGCGATGGCGCTCACGCTGATGGGGGCGGTGCTGGCGGTGTCAGCCGGCCTGTCCGCCCTGGGCCGGAGGGCGGCGCATGTTTAGGCTGGCGCCTGGGGACAAGCCGCTGGCGGCGGGCATCGTGCTGCTGGCCGGGGTGGCGCTGCTGGTGCTGGTGGGGCCGGTGGTCGTCGTGCTGCTGACCTCGTTCACCACGTCCCAGGCACTGCGCTTCCCGCCGCCCGGGTTGACGCTGCGTTGGTACGCCGAGCTCTTCGACGCGGCGCGCTCCGCCCCCATCCACCGCGCGGCCGGCAACAGCCTGCTGGTGGCGCTGACGGTCGCGGCGTTGTCCACGGCGTTCGCGACGGCGGCGGCGCTCGGCATCGCGCGGTCCCGGGCGGCGTGGTCCCGCGCCGCGGAAGGGGCATTCCTCGCGCCGCTCGTGCTGCCCGGCATCGCCTACGGCCTGGCAGCGCTCATGTTCTTCTCGTGGCTGCGGCTGCCGCCGTCGTTCTGGCTGCTGGTGGCGGGCCATGCCATGATCGCCACACCTTTCGCGCTCCGCACCGTAGGCGCCAGCGCGGCTAGGCTGGACCCGGCGCTGCTCGACGCCTCGGCGGCCCTGGGTGCGTCGCCCTGGCGCGGGTTCCGGCGGGTGGTGCTGCCGCTAATCCTGCCGGGAGTGGCGGCGGGCGCATTCCTGGCGTTCGTGTCGTCGCTGGACAACGTGCCGGTATCCTTGTTCCTGTCGTCGGCGCAGAATGACATGTTGCCGATCCGGATGTGGGGGATGATGGAAACGTCGCTGGATGTGCGCGTCGCCGCCGTGTCAGGCCTGCTGGTGGCGGGCGCGATGGTGCTGCTGCTGGCGATGGACCGGGCGGTGGGGCTGGTGCGGCGGGTGGCCGGGTAATGCGCGCAGCACCGCTGAACGCGGAGGCTTTCGCGCCCTTCGGCGAGATTTTGGTCGTGCCGGACCAGCCGGGCCGCGCGTACTTCGAAGGTGCGCTGTCGAGCGCCCGGGCCACCGCGTGGCCCAGCCTGTCGCTCACGCTGCGGGAGCCCTCGTCTGCGCCGGTGCGCGTGACGGCCATGGAGCGGCACGCCTTCTCGTCGCAAAGCTTCGTGCCGCTCGGCCCTGCGCGTTGGCTGGTGCTGGTGGCGCCCCATGCCGCCGGCGGCGGGCCGGACATGGCGCGGGCGCAGGCGTTCCTGGCCGGGCCGGGCCGGGGCGTGACCTATGGCGCGAACGTGTGGCACCACGGGCTGACGGTGCTGGACCGTCCCGCGCGCTTCGCCGTGTTCATGTGGCGCGACGGCACCGCGGGCGACGAGGAGTTCGTGGACGTGGGTCCCCTGGATGTGGAGCTGCCCGCATGAGCTACGACGTCCGGCGCGACTTCCGCGGCTACGGCGCCCACCCGCCAGACCCGCGCTGGCCCGGCGGCGCCCGCGTGGCCGTCAACTTCGTGATGAACTACGAGGAAGGTTCTGAACCCTCCACCGGCGACGGCGAAGCCTACAGCGAGTGGGCGCTGACGGAGGCGATGGGGCTGGGCCAGGGCGTTTCGGGCCGCGACCTCGCGGCGGAGGGCATGTTCGAGTACGGCAGCCGCGTCGGCTTCTGGCGCCTGCTGCGCTTGTTCCAGGAGCGCCGCCTGCCGCTCACGGTGTTCGGCTGCGCCCTGGCGCTGGAGCGCAACCCGGAGGCGGCCGCGGCCATACGCGAGGCCGGCTACGACGTGTGCTGCCATGGCTGGCGCTGGGTGAAGCATTTCGAGCTGCCCGAGGCCGAGGAGCGGGAGCACATCCGCCGGGCGGTGGCATCCTTGGAGGGGACGGTGGGCCACAGGCCGGACGGCTGGTATTGCCGCTACGGCCCGTCGGTCAACACCCGCCGGCTGGTCGTGGAGGCCGGCGGGTTCCTGTACGACAGCGACAGCTATGCCGACGAGCTGCCCTGGTGGGTGACGGTGGAGGGGCAGGGCCACTTAGTGGTGCCGTACTCCCTCACGCACAACGACGGCAAGTACGCGGGCGCGGTCGGCACGTCGGACGACTGGTTCGCCTTCGTGCGGGACGGCTTCGACATGCTGTACGCCGAGGGGGCGGAGCACCCCAAGATGATGTCGGTCGGCCTGCATATGCGGCTCATCGGCCATCCGGCGCGAGCAGCCGGGCTGGCGCGGCTGCTGGACCACATCGGCGGGCATGACCGGGTGTGGGTGACGGGGCGCAGCGCCATCGCCCGGCACTGGGCCGCCACGCACCCTTACCCCGGCCATGGGCTGAACGAGCGCCCATGACCCGGCGCGTACGTCTGGGCATGCTCACGCCCTCCTCCAACACGGTGCTGGAGCCAGTCACGGCGGCGATGCTGGCTGGGCTGCCCGAGGTGTCGGCGCATTTCGGGCGCTTCCCGGTTACGGAGATTGCGCTGTCTGGGCCTGCCCTGGCGCAGTTCGACGACGGGCCGATCCTGGCGGCGGCGGCGTTGCTGGCGCATGCCCGGATGGATGTGATCGCATGGAACGGCACGTCGTCCGGCTGGCTGGGGTTCGACGCCGACGAGCGGCTGTGCCGGCGCATCACGGAGGCCACCGGCATCCCGGCCACCACGTCCATGCTGGCGCTGAACGAGATCCTGCAACGGACCGGGGTGCGGCGCCTGGGGCTGGTCACGCCCTACACCGACGACGTGCAGGCCCGGATCGTGGCCCATTACGCCGCCCTGGGCCACCCGTGCGCCGCAGAGCGCCACCTGGGCTTGCGCGACAACTTCTCGTTCTCCGAGGTGGAGGACAGCACGCTGCGGGCCATGGCGCGCGACGTGGCGGCAGGCGGCCCGGACGCCCTGGCCGTGGTGTGCACCAACCTGCGCGCCGCGCCCCTGGCGGCTGGCATTGAGGCGGAGCTGGGCTTGCCGGTTTACGACACTATCGCCACCGTGGTCTGGAAAAGCCTGGGCCTTGCCGGCGTGGATGCGGGCCGCGTCGTGGGTTGGGGCCGGCTGTTCCAGGAGCTTCCGGCCTGACGGCTCAGAATTCGGCCATGCGCCGCAGCCCGACCAGCCGGTCCCCCACCACCATCGCCAATGCTGCCAGCACGATCAGACCGGTCGAGATGGCGGCGACCGTCGGGTCCGGGCGCTCCTCGACGTATTGCAGCATCTGGATCGGCAGCGTCCGGGTCCAGGCATCGGTGAAGAAGATCGAGACGGGGTAGTTGTCCATGGAGGCCAGGAACGCGAACATGCCGGAGGTGATGAACGCGGGAGCCAGGGACGGCACCAGCACGCGGCGCAGCGCCGCCGCATAGGAGCAGCCAAGCGTCCGCGCCGCATCCACCAGCGCGAAGTCGAACAGGCTGAGCGCCGCCAGCACGGTCCGTACGACGTAGGGCATGGTGATGACCACATGCGCTGCCAGCAGGCTGGGCCAAGCCTCGCGCAGGCCCACGAGCTTGAACCCTTGCAGCATGGCAATGCCGACCACGAGGCCGGGCAGCATCAAGGGCGAGACCAGGAAGGTGGCAATGGCGTCCCGCCCGGGGAACCTGCCGCGCACCAGCGCGATGGCGCATAGCGTGCCCAGCACGAGCGAGATGAGCGTGGAGAACCCGGCGATCTGCACGGAGGTCCACAACGACGGCCACAGCCCCCGCGTGACGGCCAGCCGCTCATACCAGCGCAGGGACCAGCCCGGCGGCGGAAGCGTGAACACCGCCGACGACCCGAACGACGCCGCCACCGTGACCACGAGCGGCGCCAGCAGGAACATCACGGCCAGCGCGGCGATGCACCACACGGCGGCGTTCGCCAGCCGTTCGGACGCGGTCATGCCGAGCGCCCGATGCGCCGAGCCAGCCAGGCGCTGGACACCACGACAGCCACGCACAACACCAGCAGCACGACCGCCGTGGTGGAGCCGAGCGCCTCGTCGCGCATCAATAGGAACGACCGGCCGGTGAGCGTGGCGAGCGTCTGGAACCGGTCGCCAACCAGCAGGCTCGGGATCACGAACATGGACACCGACAGCGAGAACACGAACGCGGCGCCGCTCACGATGCCGGGCATGATGAGCGGCAGCAGGATGCGGCGGAACCGGTAGGCCGGGCTGGCGCCCAAGGTGGCGCCCGCCTCGGCCAGCCGCGGGTCCACGAGACGCAGGAGGGAGTAGACCGGCAGCACCATGAACGGCAGGAACACGTTGGCCGCGCCCACGACCAGACCGGTTTCGGTGAACAGCAGCCGCGGCGCCTCATCGGCCAAGCCGAGCGCCACCAAGCCCTGCGCCACCACCCCGTCGCGACGCAGCACGATCTGCCAGGCGAACGCCTTGACCACCACCCCGACCGACAACGGCAGGATCACCGCGACCAGCAGCAGCACCTGCACCGCCCCTTGCGCCCGCGCCATGGCGACCGCGACGGGAAAGCCCGCCACGAGGCACAGCACCGTCACCAGCCCGGCGATCCGCAGGGTGTTGCCGATCACGCGCCAGGAGTACGGGTCGGTGAAGAATGCCACGAACTGCGCCCCGGAGAAGCCGCCCGGCCCCACGACGCTGCGGGACAGCAACCACAGCAGCGGGAGCGCGTAGGCCAGCGCCAGGTAGCCGGTTGCCGGCACCGCCAGCCAGCCGATGCGGCTTCGCCCGGCGTTCATGGGCCGGGCTGCCGGGGCAGGACCAGGGTGTCCGCCACGGACCAGGCAAGCGCCAGCTCCGCCCCGGGGACGGCGCCAGCCGGCACCCCGCCCACGCTTTCCACCACCACCGGCTCGTGGGCAGCGGAGTCGAAATGAGCCTGGATGCGGGAACCTTGGAACACGATGTCCCGGAGCCGGGCGTTGATGCCGTTGCCGTCCTCGCCTGGCGGCCCGAAGCGGATCAGCTCCGGCCGGACCCCGACCACCACGGGGCTGCCCGGCATGAACCGGCCCGGCCCACGCAAAGGGCCGAAGGCGGTCTGCACCATGACCTCCCCGCCGGCCTCATGAAGGACCGTTCCCAGCAGCCGGGTGGACAAGCCCACGAACGCCAGCGCGAAAGCCGTGGCCGGGTGGCGGTAGATCGCGCCGGGATCGTCCAGCTGCTCGATGGAGCCGTTGTTCATCACGGCGATGCGGTCGGACATCACCAGCGCCTCGTCCTGGTCGTGCGTCACGAACACGGCCGTAGTGCCAAGCTCCCGCAGCAGGCGCCGCAGCTCGATCTGCATGGTTTCGCGCAGCTTGCGGTCCAACGCCGAGAACGGCTCGTCAAGCAGCAGCAGCTTAGGGCCGACCGCGAGCGCCCGCGCCACCGCCACGCGCTGCTGCTGCCCACCCGACAGCGCGCGCACGGACCGCCCGGCGAACTCGGACATCCGCACGAGGTCCAGGAAGCGCTCCGCCACCCGGCGTGCCTCCGGCCGGGCCACGCCGCGCGCGTGCAGGCCGAACGCCACGTTGTCCGCCACCGTCAGATGCGGGAACAGGGCGTAGCTCTGGAACACCACGCCCACGCCGCGCCGGTGCGGCGGCTTGCCCGCCAGCGCCTCGCCGTCCAGCACGACCGTCCCCGCGTCAGGGCGGAGCAGGCCCGCGACGATGCGCAGGAGGGTGGTCTTGCCGCAGCCGGACGGTCCCAGCAGCGACACGAACTCGCCCTGCGCCACCGGAAGGTCCACGCCGCCCAGCACGGCCACGCCGCCGAACGCCTTGGCGGCACCGCGGATGTCGAGGAAAGCGGGCACGCCGGGGAGGCGTCCTACATGGACATCTCGCGGTCCCAGCGCTGCACCCAGGCCGTCCGGTTCTCGGCCACGAAAGCCCAGTCAATCGTGTGGACCGGAACGTCCGTCGGCATGCCTGGCGGCGCGGGGACGTCCATGTTGGTGGGCAGCGCGAAGGTGGGCGGGGCGATGCGCGCCTGCACCTCCGCGCCCAGCAGCTCGTTGACGTAGGCCGCCGCCAGCTCCGGGTTCGGTCCACCCTTCACCAGGGCGATGCCGGACGGCACCGGGAAGATGCCCTCCTTGGGCGCAGCCAGCCCCAGGGGCGCGCCCTCCTGCCGGCGTTGCAGCGCGAACGAGGACAGCGCGCCCAGGATCATGGTGGCCTCACCCTGCTCCAGCAGGCTGAAGGCTTGCGGCATCTGGCTGTAGATTGTGAGCAGGTTCGGCTTGAGGGACGCGAGCTTGCGGAAGCCGGCATCGGTGTCGCGCATGGCGGCGTCCATCGGCTTGCCGTCCGCCAGGTGCGCGGCCATGAACAGGTTGGCCAGCCCCTCGGTGTTCTGCAACGAGGGCAGGATGATGCGGCCCTTGTGCCTGGGATCGAACGCGTCCGCCCAGGACGTTGGCGGCGTTTTCAGCACATCCGTGTTGTAGGCGATCCCCTGCCAGGGCTGCAGGTAGTTCGCCCACATGCCGCCCATGTGCAGCGTTCCCGGCTTGAGCTTGCCGATGTTCGGGGCAAGGGCAGCCGTGATCGGCTGCAGCAGGCCCTCGCGCACCGCAAGGATCATCACCGGGTCGTCCATCTGCACGACGGACAGATAAGGCCGGTCGCGGTTCTTCTGCATCTTTTCGAGGTTCACGAGGGACCGCGTACCCTCGAACGTCAGCCGGGCGCCGTGCTTCTTCTCGAAGAGGGGCGCGACATGCGTCTCGACCCAGGGCTTGTGGCTGGCCGCCCCGCCCACCACCAGCTCCCGCGGCTGCGCGCGCAGGATGGCAGGCGCCGCCAGCGCGGCGCCTGCGCCCAGCAGGAGGGCCTTGCGCCGGGTGGGATGGTCCTGTTGCATGGCAGGCCTGGCTCCTTCATGGGGTTTGCAGCCCGAAGTCTTGCAAACGCCATGCCGTCCAGGGCCGTAAAGAACGGGGCAGCATGGCCGCAACACTTGTCCAAGGAGCCTTCGTGCTGGAACGCTTCGGCGCCGACGGCGCGCCGGTGCTGCACCCGTCCGGGGCGGTGCTGGTGGAGGGCGGCGTGGTCCGGGCCGTGGGGGCGTTTGCGGACCTGGCGGCCCGGCATCCGCCTGCGGCCCGGCTGGGCGGGCCGCGGGCGGCCATCATCCCAGGGCTGGTCAACGCCCACCACCATGTCGGGCTGACGCCGTTGCAGCTCGGCTCGCCCGACCACCCGCTGGAGCTGTGGTTCGCCAGCCGCCTGGCGCTGCGCGACGTGCCGGCGTTCGAGGACACGCTGTTCTCCGCCTTCGAGATGGTCGCAAGCGGCGTCACGACCGTGCAGCATTTGCACAGCCGCGCACCCGGCACGCCGGACGCCGTGCTGGCGGCGGCGCAGGAGGTCACGCGGGCCTACCGCGCCATCGGGATGCGTGCCTCCTACTCCATGGCGCTGCGGGACCAGAACCGGCTGGTGTACGAGGCGGACCAGGACTTCGTGGCGCGGCTTCCTCCGGCGCTGCGCCCGGCCATGGCGGCCTATTTCACGCGGTTCACCCTGACGCTCGCGGACCAGGCTGCGGTGTTCCACGCTTTGCACCAGGAGCACGCCGGGGACCCGCTGGTGCAGGTGCAGGTCGCGCCCTCAAACCTCCATTGGCTGTCGGACGCGGCGCTGGAGGCAGCGGGCGCCATGGCGGAGCAGGCCGGGGTGCCGATGCACATGCACCTGCTGGAAACGCCCTACCAGAAGGCCTACGCCGTCCGGCGCACCGGCGGGTCCGCGCTGGCGCACCTCCACGCCGTGGGACTGGCCGGGCCGCGGCTCACCATCGGGCATGGCGTCTGGATGACGGAGGGCGACATCGAGCTGTGCGGGCAGACCGGCACGCGGCTGTGCCACAACTGCAGCTCCAACTTCCGGCTCAAGAGCGGCATGGCGCCGCTCAACCGTTTCCAGGCGCGCGGCATCCCCGTCGCCATCGGCATGGATGAGGCCGGCATCAACGACGACCGGGACATGCTGCAGGAAATGCGCCTCGTGTTGCACGCCCACCGCGAACCCGGCCTGGACGCGCCGCACCCCACCGCTGCCGGCGTGCTGCGGATGGCGACGGAGCATGGCGCAGGGACTACCCCATTTGGAAACCGCATCGGACGGCTGTCGCCGGGCTGCGCGGCGGACCTGGTGGTGCTGGACTGGGACGCCGTGACCTACCCCTACCAGAACCCGGACCTGCCATGGCTGGACGTGCTGGTGCAGCGTGCGAAAAGCCCGGCAGTCCGCACCGTGATGATCGGAGGCGAGGTGGTGTACGCCAACGGATGCTTCACCCGCGTGGACCGGGACGCCGTGCTGCGGGAGATCGCGGAACGGATGCGCCGCCCGCTGACGGAGGCGGAGGAGGCGCGGCGCAACCTGGCTCAAGCCGTCATGCCGCATGTGCGCCGCTTCTATGACGGCTACCTCGGTGAGGCCGGGGAGCCGTTCTACCACGTGAGCGCCCGGTAGCCGCGCAGCGCCGCCAGGCGCACGGCGGCCGGGACCGGCTCCACCAGCGGCACGGGCAACTGTCCCTGCAATGCCCGCGCCGCCGTGGCGAGCGGGCCGCCGCCGATCACGATAGCGGCGGCCCCGTCCCGCACCGCTTCAGCGCACGCCGAAGCCAGCGCGTCTTGCAGGCGGGCTGGGTCCTGCATCAGCGCCTGTGGGTCCCCCGGTGTCAGGCGCACGCCGCCGAACAAGGCGCCATGGCCGTAGCGCGCCGCTGTCCCGGCGATGGCGGCAACGAGGGCCGGGGTGGTCGTGACCACGGCAAAGCGGCCATGCGCCGCCGCTTCCGCCATGGCGGCCTCCGCGATGCCCGTCACGGGGATGCCCAGGGTGCGCCGCAGCGCGTCCAGCCCCGGGTCGCCGAACGCCGCCACGATCACGCCGCTGCAACCGCGCACCGCGCGGGGGTGCAGCAGCGCCGCCACGGCCATCGCCGCGGCGGCCAGGGCCGGCTCATCGGTGATGAGCGCGGCCCCGGACTGCGCCGTCGCGCCCTCGACCACCACCCCCTCCGGCGCGGCCCCGCGTGCGACGGCGAGCATGGCGGCGGTGGTGGCGACGTTGGTGTTCGGGTTCACCAGCAGCAGCCGCATCAAGGCGGGACGGCATCGCGGAACGCCCGTGCGATGTCGGCCCGGCGCGCCACCCAAAGCTCGTCCCGGTGCGCGGCCAGCAGGTCCAGCACGCCCGCGAACGCCCCGAACCGTCCGGGGCGCCCGGCGATGCGGAGGTGGAAGCCGATGTTCAGCACCCTGGGCCTCCCCCGCCGCGCTTCCGCCAGCAGCGTGCCGAGCGCGTCCCCCACGTACTCCACCATCTCCCACGCCCGCACGAAGCCGTTGGGGTGGAAGAACTTCATGTCGTTGGTGTCCAGCGCATAGGGCAGCACCAGCAACGGGGTGCCCGTTTCCGCGCGGTCCCAGTATGGCAGGTCGTCGTCGAAGGCGTTGGACGCATACAGGAAGCCGCGCTCCCGCAGCAGGGCGCGGGTCCAGACGCTCTCGCTGCCGCGGCAGAAGAAGCCCACGGGACGAACCCCTGCAGCCGCCTCGATCACGGCGATGCAGCGGTCCAGGTCCGCGGCCTCCTCCGCCTGGGAGCGGTAGGCGGCGTGGGGGCGCCAGCGCCAGCCGTGCACGGCCGGCTCGTGGCCGCGGGCCACGGCGGCGCGCGCTAGGTCCGGCACGCGCTCCACCGCGCGCCCGCACATGAAGAGCGTGGCGGGCATGGCGCGGCTGTCCAGCGCGTCCAGCATCCGCCACAGCCCGGCGCGCATCCCGTAGGCGAACACCTGCTCCTGTCCCATGTCGCGCACGCTAGGCTCCACGACGCTCAGCACCTCCCCGACCCGCTCGCTCGTGGCGTCCCCGTCGCCCACCTGGTCCTCAGCGCCTTCCTCGAAGTTCAGCACGATCGACACTGCGAGGCGCGCACCGTTGGGCCACGCGAAGTCCGGCCAGGCACCCGCGTAGCCGCGCAGGTCCCGCTCCGTCATGCGGGGAACGCGGACAAGGGGGGCAGCGGCGTCCAGGGCGGCAGGCCGGTCCCGGCGCGCCAGGCGTGGGCGATGGCGTCGCGCCGGGCGAACCATACGCCGGGGTGGGACGCGGCGTATGCCAGGAACCGCTCAAGCCCGCCAATGCGCCCGGGCCGCCCGATAATGCGGAGATGCAAGCCCACCGACATCATGCGCGGCGCGTCTGCCCCTTCGGCGTGAAGTTGGTCGAAGGCGTCCGTGCAGTAGCGCGCGAAATCGTCGCCGAACACGAACTGCCCGTTGGAGAAGCGCATGTCGTTGGTGTCAAAGGCGTAGGGCAGCACCACGTGGGCCCGGCCCGGCAGCACCTCCTGCACATACGGGAGGTCGTCGTTGTAAGCGTTGGAGTCGTAGAGGAACCCCCCATGCTCTGCCAACAGCCGCCGGGTGTTGCCCGAGGTGGCGGAGCGGGTGTGCCAGCCGACTGGGGGCGAGCCAGACGCGGCGGCGATGGCGGCCACGGTGCGGGCGATGGCGGCACGCTCCGTCGCCTCGTCCATGTGGACGTGCCGCTCCCAACGCCAGCCATGGGCGGACACCTCGTGCCCATCCGCCGCCGCCTCCGCGGCGATCCAGGGCGACAGGGCCAGAGCGCGTCCGTTGGCGTTCAGCGTGGCGGCCACGCCGTAGCGGCGCAGCAAGGTGCGCAGCCGGGGCCAGCCGGCGCGGGTGCCGTACTCGTAGTGGCTTTCCATGCAGAGGTCGCGCGCACCGTCCACGCGCTCAGTCGCCTCGTAGATGCTCTCATTCGCTTCGTCGCCCATGCCGATGGACAGCTCGGCGCCCTCCTCGACGTTGACCACGACGGACAGGGCGAGCTGCGCGCCGCCGGGCCAGCGCACGGGGGGCGGGGCGCCACGGTAGCCGGCGAAGTCACGCCCGGCGGGGTCAACCGCATCAGCCATGCGCAGCCTCGCGCACCCGGTCCATCAGCGCCATCGCCTTGCCGGCATCCCAGCGCAGCAGGCCGCTGCCTGGGCTGTCCAGCATGAGCGAGGTGCTGACGATGGCGCCGTCCGCGTGGCGCAGAGCTTCCGCCACGTTGCCGACCGTGACGCCGCCGCCCACCAGGACAGGCCGGCGCACGCCGGCTGCCCGCGCCGCGCCGATGCGGCTGAGCGTGTCGGCGAAGCTGCTGCCAGTCAGCACCAGTGCGTCGGCGCCGAGCTGCTCCGCCCAGCGCGCGGCTTCGGCTGGGGCTATGTCCACCATCGGCACGCTCGTGCGGTCGAACACGTCGGCGAGGATGGCGATGCCGGGGTGCAAGGCGTGGCGGGCCGCCTGCGCCGGCACGGCCAGGCCGGTCCGCGGGCCTTCGGCGGTCATGGCGGCGGCCACGAACACCTTGAGCCGCACGAAGTGCGCGCCGCACGCATGGGCGATGGCGAGCGGCGCCTCCGCGTCATGCGCCTGCACGATGATGCCCAGCCGCAGCGCCGGGTGCGCCTGGCGGATCAGCCGGCCCAAGCTCGCCATGACGGCGACCGTTTCCGGCCGGGCCGGGCCGGGCTCGCGCGTCTGGTCCTGCAGCATCAGGGCGGGGATGCCTGCAGCCGCGAACACTCCAGCGTTGGCGAGGGCGTAGTCCTCCAGGTGGGCCACGGACCGCCCAGGCCCGCTGCGGAGGCTAGGCAAATGAAGCGCCGCAATGACCGCGCCGGGGCCGCCTATGGCCGCTTGCGTGTCGTCCGTCATGCCGGCTCCTGTTGCATCAAGGTTTCCAGCGCACGAGTTTGCGCGGCAGGCACGCGCGCCGCGAGCCAGCGCAGCCGCAACGACGCCTCGGCGGCGCTGGCGGCCAGCAAGCGGCTGGGACCGAACCCCTCCACCGCGAAGGAGGCCGACACGGCGCCGCAGCACGCGGCCAGCACCGGGTCCTTCGTCCGGAGCAGCCCGGCCAGGAACCCGCCGCAGAACGCGTCCCCGGCGCCGGTGGGGTCCGGCGCGTGCGTCGGGTAGGCCGGCACCTCTATGGGCGCCGGGAAGCGCGGGTCCCCCACGATGCATCCGGACGGCCCGAGCTTGCCCACCACCAGCGCGCCGCGCGCCGCCAGCTGCACCACCGCGCGCCAGGGCGGCTCGCCAGGCACGAGGGCGCGCAACTCCTTCTCGCTAGGCAGGAACGCGTCGCATCCCGCGAGCACGGCCGCCAAGTCGGAGTCCGTCATGGCGTCCGCGTGCCGCCCCGGGTCCAGCGACACGACGGCGCCTTGCTGCCGCGCGTGTTGCAGCAGGCGGTGCTGCGCGTCCATCCAGTTGGGCGCCAGGTGGGCGCCCCCGCCGGGTCGCCAGAACTGCGCGGGGACGTGATGCGACTCCACCGGGTGCGCCGCACGGAACGCCCCGAAGCTGTCCAGGCTGGCAGAGGCGCGCAGGCGCGCTTGCAACGCTTCCGCCTCGGCTGGCAGCAGGCGGGTGCCGGTCGGCACGATGTCCACCGGGCCATGGAGCTGGTCCACCCGGCTGCCGTCGGCCCCGTGGAAGAACCACTCGGACCCAGCGACGTTCGCCTCGACGTGGTGCAGCCCGTCCGTGTCCACGCCTGCGTCGCGCAGCATCCGCACCAGGTGGAGAGGGTAGTTGCGCGGGAGGACGGCGACGCAGCCCGCCAAGGCCCACAGCCGCGCGCCCGCTGCAGAGTATGCGGCGTTGCCGCCCAGACTGCCGGCCTGCACCGTCCCATCGGCGGCCACCACGGAGTCCACGATGATCCCGCCGGTCGTGAATAGGTCCACCGTCAGCCAGCCCGCGCCATGGCGAAGTGGTAGGCGAACAGGTGCAGCGGCACGCTCGCCAGCATGGGTGCGAGGGCCGGGATGACGGGGGCAGCATCAGCACGTGCCGGGCATGGGCGATGATATCAGGGTCCGGACCCGCCAGCACCGCCACGGCATGGGCGCCGATGGCGTGCGCCACCAGCACCGTGTCCAGCGCCCGCTCCCGGCTGGGCGGGTCCGTGGCGATGACGAACACCGGGTCCCCCTGCTTGGGCAGGCGGTAATGGTGCATCTCCTCCAGCGGCATCGCCATGGCGTGGGCCGAGGACAGCTCCCGCACCTTGGCCGCGCCGAACGACGCCGCCGCGAAGTTGGGTCCGAGCCCCGCGAACAGCACAAGGCCCGCCTCCCTGACCTCCGCCGCGATGGCGGCTGCGGCCCCGTCCAGCGCCACGGCGGCTGCGTCCATCAGCGCGGGCATCTGCGCCAGGGCCGCGCTGACCCCGTCCGCGCTGCCGGGCCGCGCCTCATGGGCGATAGCCGCAGCCAAGGCGCACAACAAGGCGATGGCGGCCGTGCTGGACTGCGTGGGCCAGCCCGAGCGCGTCGCATGGACCTGCAACCCGGCGTCGAACCCGGTCAGCACCGGGCTGCCAAGCGTGTTGGACACCCCGACAACCATCGCGCCGCGGGAGTGCGCGGCCTGCAGCGCCGCCATGACCGCCGGGGTGTTCCCGCCGGCGCTGAGGCCTATCACCAAGGTGCGCGCATCCGCCACCGCCGCGCCGTAGGCGGCGTAGTCCAGCGCCTGCGCCGCCTCCGCAGGGATGCCGAGCAGGGCCTCCCAGGCGTGGCGCACCGCCATGCCGATGAACCAGGAATCCCCGCAGCCCGCGATCACCACCCGGTCCGGACGGCGTCCGGCCACCAGGCGCGCCAGGCTGGCCACCACCCCGGCCTCGTGTTGCAGCGTGGCCATGACCGCGCCGCCCTGCGCCATCATCTCGGTGCGGGTGCGTGCCACGCGGGCCAGGCGGGCGGGGTCCCGCGGATGGTCGCGCGACGGCTCGGACATGAGCGACGCCACGCGGGCGCCGTAATCCGTTGCGGCGCTCACCGGCCGAGCCGGTCCAGGCCGACGGTGCGCGCCAGCACCAGCATGGCGGCGAGGGACAGGCCGATTTCCAAGGCGGACACCGCGGCGATGGCGGGAGAGCTGTCGAACTGCACGAGGTTGTAAAGCTCCACTGGCAAAGGACGCCCGCGCACGTCGGAGGTGAACAGCGCCACCGTCACGTTGTCGAACGCCTCGATGAACGTGAACGCCGCCGCGGCCAGGATGGCGGGCGCAAGTTGCGGCAACGTCACGCGGACAAAGGTCTCGAGCGGCCCCGCGCCCAAGTTGGCGCTGGCTTCGTCTAGCCTGGCGTCGAGCCCCGACAGCCGCGCCATGGTGATGCGGATGGCGAACGGCAGGCAGAACACCCCGAGGCTCAGCACCAGCATCAGGTCCGACGCGCGGAACGACACATAGGCGCCAAAGAACAGGCTGCCGATGCCAAGCACCATGCCGGGCATCATCTGCGGCGACAGCAGCGCGGCATTGACGGCCCCCTTGCCCCAGAACCGCCCGCGCACGCTGGCGAATGCCGCCGGCACGCCCAGGCAGACGCCGATCAGCGTCACCCAGGCCGCCACGCGCAGGCTCACGCCGATGGAGTCCATGAGCTGCCGGTTCTCGAACACCGCCCTGTACCAGCGCAGCGAGAAGCCCGAGGGCGGAAAGGCGATGAACCCGCGCGGCTCGAACGAGACCGCAACCACGATGAGGCTGGGCGCCACCAGCAGCAGCAGCGAGAACCCCGCCAGCACCGCCAGCACGGCACCGCCCAGCCGGTCCACCCATGGGACCCGGCTCAACGCCCCGCCTCCGCCCAGCGCGACAGCCGGCTGCCCGCCGCGACGATGGCCAGCACGAAGGCGAAGCAGGTCGAGAGCAGGAGAGTTGCGAGCACGGCGCCGCGCGTCCAGTCCAGCACGACTATGGTTTGCTCGTACACCTGCACCGCCAAGGTCGAGTAGCTGCCCCCGCCCAGGAGCTGCGGCACAATGAAGTTCGTGTACGACACCGCGAACACCAGCGCCAACCCGGCGAACACCGCGGGGACGCTGAGCGGCACCGTGACCCGGAAGAACGTGCCGGTCCGGCTGGCGCCGAGGTTCAGCGACGCCTGCTCCAGCCGCCGGTCCCGTTCCGCCAGCACCGCGAGCAGGGGCAGCACCATGAAGGGCAGGTGGATCTGCGTCATGCCGATCAGCACCGCCCAATCGGTGTTGAGGATGCGCAGCGGCTGGTCAATGACGCCCAGGCCCAGCAGCGCCTGGTTCACGATGCCGCGCCGCCCGCCCAAGATGACCAGCCAGGCATAGGCCCGCACCAGCGCGCTGGTGAGCAGCGGCGACACGACAGCCACCAGGATCAGCGTCCGCCACACCCCGCGCGCCTCGGCGAACACGTAGGCGACGGGGTAGGCCAGCAGCAGCGTCAGCAGGCTGGACACCACCGCCACCCAGAACGACCGCCACATCAGCCGCCACACCAGCGGGTCCTGCAACGCGCGGGCCAGGTGCTCGAAGGTCAGGCTGTCGCCCACGATGCGTCCGCGCTCGATGGTCATGAAGCCGAACAGCAGCAGCGTGCCGATGGGCAGCACCATGAATACAAGCAGGTACACCAGCGCTGGCGCCGCGGGCCACAGCCCATGGCCGCCGATGGCCCGCCGCCAGCCCTGGGCGCGGGGGGCAACGGCCTCAGCCAAAGGCAGGCGCCCCAAACACGACGCAGCCCGGCGGGTGCCGCACCGCCACGCGCACGGCCGTGCCAGCCGGCAGAACGCCGCCATGAGCCTGCCGGTCCACCAGCACGCGGACGGGTTGGGCGAAGCCGCAGCCCACCTCATACTCAACCTGCCCGCCCAGCGCCGTTGCGAACGCCACCTCGCCCGGCCAGCCCGGCCCCGCGCCACCCTCGAAGCGGAGGTTCTCGGGCCGCACCGCAAGCGTGGCGTCCCCGTCCGGCAATGCTGCGGCGACGCCCTCCACCCCCAGCACCCGCCCGGCCGCGACGCGGACCGGCAGCAGGTTGGCCCGGCCCATGAAGTCCGCGACATATGGGCTGGCCGGACGGTCGTACACGTCCAGCGGCGCGCCCACCTGCTCCACCCGGCCCGCGCGCATCACCGCCACCGTGTCCGACAGCGCCATGGCCTCGCTCTGGTCGTGCGTGACAAAGATGGACGTGATGCCGACGCGGGCGATCAGCTTCCGCAGCTCTGCCTGCATCGTGATCCGCAAGGATGCGTCCAGGGCGTTGAACGGCTCGTCGAGCAGCAGCACGTCCGGCTCCAGCACCAAGGCCCGCGCAATCGCCACGCGCTGCTGCTGCCCGCCGGAAAGTTGCGCCGGATAGCGCCCGCTCAGGCCCGCAAGCGCCACGAGGTCTAGCGCGCGGCCCACCCGCTCCGCCGTCTCCGCGCGCCCGGTGCGCCGCACCCTCAGCCCGTAAGCCACGTTGCCCGCCACCGTCAGGTGCGGGAACAGCGCGTAGTTCTGGAACACGTAGCCCACCCGCCGCCGGTTGGGTGGCAGCTGCGAGATGTTTTGCCCGCCCACCTCCACCCGCCCGGCGTCCGGCGTCACGAACCCGGCGATGGTGCGGAGCAGCGTGGTCTTGCCGCAGCCGGACGGGCCGAGCAGCGTGAGAACGCTGCCCTTGGCGACGTCCACCGAGCAACCGTGCAGCACCCGCAGCGCACCATACTGCTTGGACACGCCCGCGATGCGGAGATGAACCGTCACGCCTCCACCAACCCGGCCACGCGCTCGGCTTCCATGCCGAACGCCGCCGGACCCACTCCGGACACGGCCAGCGCCCCAGCCGCCAGCGCCGCACGCGCGGCCTCGATGAACGGCTGTTGCAGCAGCAGCGCCGCCAAGGCGCCCACCACCGCGTCACCCGCGCCGGTGGGGTCCACCACGCGGGCCACGGGCGGCGCAGGGAGCCGCACCAGGCCAGCGCCGCCCGACGCGGCGCCCACGGCGCCCTGCGCCCCGCGCTTCTGCAGCACATGCGGCCCGAGCCGGGCCAGGGCGAGCGCCGCCTCGTCGTCCGTGAGGGAGGGAAGCAGGAGCCGGCTCTCCTCCCGGCTGGGTGCGAAGGCGTGCAACCGCGGCACCAGGGCCAGGAGCGCCGCGGGCGCCTGTGCGGCGAACGCCTCGCTCACGTCCGCCACCACGGGGACCCCGGCCTGGTGCGCCTGGTCCAGCAAGCGCCGCAGCCGGGAGGCCGGCATGGGGCAGCCGATGCAGCACGCGACGCCATCCAGGCTCCGCTCCGGCGGTGAAAGGGCGGCGGTCCGCTCCCACCATGCCGCGCCATGGGCCGACTGGCGGGCGCCGTCCGGCCCATGCACCAGATGGGCGCGCCGTGTTGGGCCGGGCCGGCGCTCGATGGCGGCACAGGCGATGCCGCGGGACGCCATGGCGCGCAACCAGCCCGGCGGGTAATCGGCGCCGATGGCCGCGGCGATGGCAGCCTCCGCCCCGGCCCAGCGTGCGCCCAAGGCAGCATACAATGCGGCGCCGCCGGGAGCCTGCTGCGTTCCTCCAGGCGTGCGGATCGTGTCAATTGACAGGTAGCCGGCAGCTAGCACCCCCATCCCTACTGCCCCGTGCCGACCAGCGAGCGGCGGGTGAGCAGGCGGCTCACCCGGAACCGGGTTTCGTCGGATTTGAGGTGCTGCCGTGTGTCCGGGTCCAGCCCGGCCAGGGTTGCCAGGCGGTAGGCCAGCCACTGCACCGGCACCGCCGACAGCAGCGGCGCCAGCGCGGGGCGCACGTCCGGCAGGCGCACCCGCATGGCGGCAGACGCGACGGGCGTGGAAGCGGCCTCGATGGCGAGCGTCTGGATGCCAAGCTGCCCGAGCGCGTCGCACGTGTCCGCGGCGTAGCGCGCCAGCACCGGGTCCGTGGCGACCACGGCCACCAGGCTGCCGGCTGGCATGGACCAGTACTGGCTGTGGGCGAACTCCTCTAGGTCGGCGTGCCAGGCCGGCACCTCCGTCAGCTCTACGAGCTTCGCAGCGCCGTAGCGGGCCGTGCCGCTTTCGCACCCCGCCGCCAGGAGACGCACCCCGCCTGGGACGTGCGCCGGATGCACGGCCGCCTCGGACGCGACTATGGCCGCATCCATGGCGTCCGCAACGCCGGCCAGCCCGTCCGCCAGCCCCGCCTGGCCGCCAGCGCCGGCGGCCAGCAGCAGGAGCGCCGCAACCGTCCCGGTGTAGCTCGACGTGCCGCACAGGAACGACGCCTCGTCCGGGATGCCGAGCGACACCATGGTGGGGCACAGGGCGCCCAGCCGCCCGCCCCCGCCGTTCACGAGCGCCAGGACCGGCACGCCCGCCTTGGCCGCGGCTGCGGCGGCCTCGACGGTGCGGTCCACGTTGCCGGACATGGAGATGGCCACCACCCGGTCCGCCGCCCGCAGCCGCGGCGCGAGCAGGATCAGGTCCAGCGGGCCGATGGGCCGCCAATCCAGCCCGGCCTCCGCCGCCAGGGCGGAGGCCGCGATGGCGGCGAACAGCCCGTCGCCGCAGCCGCACGCGAACACCCGCCCGCCCGGCCCAGGCGCCACCGCCGCCGCGCCCAGCTGCAGGAACTCGCCCGCCCGGCTTCCCAGCCCGGACAGCACCCTTCCCTGGCGCTGGATGTCCCGCAGCATGGGCGACGGCTCGGCGTTCATGGTCATGCTAGCTGGCGAACAGCCGGTCGAACTGCTCGACGATCCGTCCGCGGACAGGGGCGATCTTGGACCAGTCCACGCTTTGCAGGCGCAGCACCTGCTCCGGCGTAGAGGGCGTGTAGGGCTGGGCCGCCTCGGGGATCGGCAGCTCCCGCACCGTCGGCCCGAAGAAGTAGGGGGCGTTGGCCGCGAAGGCCTGGTACTCGCGGGACAAGATGCCGTTCATCCACTCCTGCACCAGCTCCGGGTGCCGGGTCCCGGTGATGGCGGACATGAACGACAGAACCGCCACCGGGCCGGGGTCTGGCTGCACGAACTTGACCGGCAGGCCCTTGCTGGCGGCGCCGGCAGCGTCGTTGTTCCAGATCGGCGCGACCGCGATTTCCTCGCGCTCCAGCATCTGCAGCAACTGAGTGGGGGACCGGCCCACCTGCGGCTTCAGCTCCTGCAGCTTGGCCCAGCCGGGCTCCAGGTTGTCCTCCGAGCCGCCGAACACCTTGGCCGCCACCGCCAGCACGCCCAGGCCGAGGTTGGACGAGGCGCGCGGGATGCCGACCTTGCCGCGGTACTCGGGCTTCCAAAGGTCCGTCCAGGCGCGCGGCGCAGGCGCCAGCTTGTCGTTGTAGGCAATGCCGATCAGCGAGTAGCTGGCCGGCACGCCAAACCCGCCGCTCTTGGCGACGAACTCCGGGATGACGGCGCCGTAGTTCGGCAACGCGTCCGGCGCAACCTTCTGGATGTAGCCTTCGCGCTGGGCGCTGAGGTGCGGCGGCTCCCCGTTGGGCATGGCGTCGAACGGCGAAAAGCCTTGCGCGGCCTTGATCTGCGCCACCACGTCCTGGCTTTCGCTTGGCACCAGGCGGATGCGGAGGTCGGGGTGCCGCGCCTCCATGGAGCGGGCCAGCCATTGGTGCGGCTCCTGCAAGGACCCAGCAAAGCTCACGATCACCAGCTCGCGCGCAGCCTGCGCCCGGGCACCTCGGTGCGAGACGGCACCCAGCGCGGCGGAGATAGCAATGAGATGGCGGCGGGAAAGGGTCATGGCTGAATGTCCTGTCATGTTGCGCCTGTCACATCGCGAACGTGCGGTCGAAGCGTTCCACAAGCTGCCCGCGCTGGGGTGCGATGGTGCTCCAGTTTATGGTTTGCAGCGCCGAAACCTCCTCCGGCGTGGAGGGCGTGTAGGCTTGGGCGTCCGCCGGCACGGCGACGCCCCGCACGGTGGGGCCGAAGAAGTATGGCGCTGCCGCGACACGGGCTTGGTAGGCCGGGCTGATGATGCCATCCAGCCACTCGTTCGCCAGGTCCGGGTGCCGGGTGTTGGCGAGGGCTGACATGAATGACACGATGGCGACGGCACTAGGTCCGGGCATCACGAAGCGGATCGGAAAGCCCTTTTCGGCCGCGGCAGCCGTGTTGTTGTTCCACAGCGGCGCCAGCGCGATCTCCTCGCGCTCCAGCATTTGGCCCAGAATGGCCGGGGAGCGCGCGGCACGCGCATCGAGCTGGCGCAGCCGCTCCCAGCCGCCTTCCAGGTCCTCCCCGCCGCCGAAGGTGCGGGCGGCGATGGCCAAGGTGGCGAGGCCCAGGTTGGAGGAAGTCCGCGCGATGCCGACCCGTCCCTTAAACTCCGGGCGCCACAGGTCCGCCCAGGTCCGCGGCGGAGTCGGCACCAAGGCCGTGTTGTAGGCAATTCCCACCAGCGAGTAAGTCGCCGGTACGCCGAAGCCACCGCTTTTGCCTAGCAGCCTGTCGGACTTAACGCGACGCGGAAGCTTCCGATAGGATCGGGACA
>CAXTCN010000059.1:0-27435 GCA_964242575.1 uncultured Acetobacteraceae bacterium
ACAATAGGCGTGGCCCATCGCCAACCCTTCAAAACCTCTGTGCAGAGGTGCTAGCTTGTAATGGCCGACGCCTGGCCATCAGGGCGGTGTTTGGCGCATTTCGCAGGGATTTGGCGCGCTCTGCCAATGAACGGGGCGGCCCGCCTGCCTACCTCCATGGATAGCACGCAACCCATGCCTGGTTGCCAGGGAACGCCCCTGTTTGGCTGTTCCCTGGCAGCGGCGACCACCGGCGCCCTTGCGACCAGGTGCGAGCACGGCACGGCTTGCGCGCCCCCGCGACCAGAGGAGGTCAGGCTATATGGACAACCATGACAACATGCTGGCGTTATCGCGACGTGGCTTGCTAGCTATCTCCGGCGCCGCCACCCTGCCGTTCGCCGGCGCGGCAGCCAGCCCATCCGAAGCGCAACCCACGCCCCGCAGCACGCGCCGCGAGGTCAAGCTCCATGTGAACGGGCGCTTGGTGACGGCCGAGCTGGAGCCGCGGGTGACGCTTCTCGACTTCCTGCGCGACCGCGCCGGGCTGACTGGAACCAAGAAAGGCTGCAACGAGGGGGCGTGCGGAACCTGCACGGTGCTGGTCGGCGGCAAGCGCATGAACGCCTGCCTGACGCTCGCGGTGCAGTGCGACGGGCGCGAGGTGACGACCATCGAGGGCCTGGCCGAGGACGGGCGGCTGCACGCGATGCAGCAAGCCTTCATCAAGCACGACGCGCTCCAGTGCGGCTACTGCACGCCTGGCCAGATTATGTCGGCCGTCGCGTGCATCGCCGAAGGCCATGCGGGGACCGAGCAGGACGTGCGCGAGTGGATGAGCGGCAACATCTGCCGGTGCGCCGCCTACCCGCAGATCACGGCCGCCATCCTCGATGTCGCAAGCAAGGGGGCGTCGCTATGAGGAACTTCGATTACACGGTCGCCCAGGACATCGGCGACGCGTTCGCAACTGATGGCGTGGCGGCCATGCCGATTGCCGGCGGGACCGAGCTGCTCAACTGGTTCCGGCTCGGCATCGCAAGCCCGGGCCGGGTCGTTGACATCGGACGGTTGAAGGGCCTGGACCAGATCGCCCGGCACGGCGACAGGCTTTCCGTCGGCGCGCTGGCGACGCTGAACGAGGTCGGGGAGCATCCGCTGGTCAAGGCGCATGCCGCCGTGCTTGGCGAAGCGTGCTTGAAAGCCGCCTCCGCCCAAATCCGCAACCGCGCGACAATCGGCGGCAACGTCCTGCAAAAGACGCGCTGCGCTTACTTCCGTGCCGAGGCGCCGCTGCCCTGGGCCTGCAACAAGCGCAACCCCGGGTCGGGGTGCGCGGCGCGGGAGGGCTTGAACGAGCGGCACGCCATCTTCGGCTGGACCGACGCGTGCGTCGCCGTGCAACCGTCCGACCCGCTGGCCGCACTGGCCGCGCTTGATGCGGACGTTGAGTTGCAGAGCCGGGACGGGCGGCGGCTGATCAAGGTTGCCGACCTCCATCTGTCCCAGGAGGACGCAGCCGCCGAGGCCAGGGATGGCCGGATGCAACTGGCCAGCGACGGCGACGCCGCGCGCATCGAAACGCGGCTTCGCCCGGGTGAGGTGATCATTGCCTACCACATCCCCGTCCAGGCCGGCCAGCAATCGGCGTATGTGAAGGTCCGCGAGCGGGCGAGCTACGAGTACGCGCTCGTGTCGGCGGCAGTGGCGATGACCTTGGAACAAGGCCGGATTTCGCAAATCGCGGTGGTGCTCGGCTCCGTGGCGCAAAAACCCTGGCGGCTGGCGGCTGCGGAAAAGCTGCTCATCGGCCAGCCGCCAACGCGGGACGCCGTGCTGCCCATCCTGCGCGCGGCGTTCGGTGAGGCGCGCCCGCTGCACCACAACCGTTACAAAATCGCAATGACCGCGGGCGCCGCGGCGCGCGCAATCGTAGAAGCAGGAGCCAAGGCATGACCATCGGAACATCCCGCACGCGGGTGGAAGCGCCGGCCAAGGTCACGGGCGCTGCGAAGTACTCGGCCGACCAGTATCCGACTGGCACGCTTCATGCGGCCCCGGTTGGAGCGCCGGTCGCGCACGGGCGCATCCTCGCCATTGACACGGCGCGCGCCCGGCAGGTCCCGGGCGTGGCGCGGGTCCTGCTCGCGGCTGACATGCCCCGGTTCGGGCAGGTCCGGCCCCCCGCCGCCGTGCTGAAGCTGCCGATGCAGGACGACTGGATCGAGTGGGAGGGCCAAGTCGTCGCCCTTGTGCTCGGCGAAACGCTCGAAGCGGCCGAGGAAGCGGCGGCCCTGGTCCGGGTGTCGGTCGAGGCGCGCGCCCCGCTGGTGCCCGGCAACGGCAAGCTGGAAGCGCCGCCCCAACGGGGCACGCCGTCGAGGGAGCAGAAGGGCGACGCCAAGGCCGGGCTGGCGGCAGCGGCGGCCACGGTCAGCCAAAGCTACTACCAGCCGGCGCGGCACCATAACCCGATGGAAACCTCGGGGACGGTCGCCGTTTGGGAGGGGGACCGGCTGACGCTCTGGAACTCGACCCAGGCCAGCTTCAACGCGCCGCCGGTGCTGGCCGCGGCGCTGGGGGTGGCCGAGGCCGGCATCCACCAAATCTCGCCGCACACGGGCGGCGCCTTCGGCGCCAAGGGCTTTGTTTGGCCGCATGAAATCCTGGCGGCCGCGGCCGCGCGGATCGTTGGGCGCCCGGTCCGCCTCCACCTGACGCGCTCGCAAATGTACGCCCAGGTCGGGCACCAGCCGGAGCTTCGGCAAACGGTGACGCTGGGCGCCGCGGCAGACGGCAAGCTGACCGCCATCCGACACCTGGCGATCAACACGACCTCCGCCAGCGGCACGCACGCCGAGAACGGCACGGCTGCGTCGCGCGGCGCTTACGCGTCGCCCAACATCGAGCTGGACCACCAGCTTGAGCGCGTCCACACCGGGGTGCCCACGCCCATGCGCGCGCCGGTCGAGGGACCGGGAAGCTGGGCCTTGGAAAGCGCCATGGACGAGCTTGCGGTGGAGCTTGGCATGGACCCGCTCGACCTCCGCCTGGCCAACCACGCCGACGTCCACCCCATGGACGGGCGCCCCTGGTCATCCAAGAAGCTCCGCGAAGCCTATGCGGAGGCGGCAGCGGCCTATGGCTGGCGGACCCGGCGCGACCGCCCGCGCGAGGACGGCGTGTGGGCCATCGGCCACGGCTTGGGCGGCGCGGGCATGTTCTGCGCGCGAATGCCCAACAGCGCGCGGGTCCGGCTCCACGGCAACGGGCGCGTCACCGTCGAGGCAGGCTCCAACGACATCGGCACCGGGCACCAGACGGTGTGCGTGCTCGTGGCGGCGGAAGCGCTCGGCGTCGCGCCGGAGCTGGTGGACGTGCGTTGGGGCGACAGCTGCCTGCCCAAGACGTCGGGCGTCTATGGCAGCTCGCACACGATGGGCCTCGGCAGCGCCGTGCTGTTCGCCGCGCGCGACGCCCGGCGCAAGCTTGAGGCGCTTGCCGAAGGCGCCGGGGGAACGCCCGGCCTGGCCAGCGCCATGGCCCGCGCCGGCGTTTCGGAGATCACCGGCGAGGGCAGCTTCGACGGCAGCGCCAGCGACCTGGGGGAGAGGCCGAAGCAGGGCAGCGCCCCTGCTGCGCCCATCAACATCAATGAGCAGGGCACGCCGTACGCGATGCAAACGTTCGGCGTGACGATGGTGGAGGTCGGGGTTGACCGAGACCTCGGGTTGATCCGGCTGCGCCGCGCCGTGGCGCGCTACTCGGCGGGGAAGATCGTCAACCCGCTGGCGGCGCGGAGCCAGATGATCGGCGCGATCGTCTGGGAGTGGGGCAAGGCCACGATGGAGGCTTCGGTGGTCGAGCCGCGCCACGGGCGGTTCCTGGCCAAGAACCTGTCCAACGTGTCGGTCCCGGTGAACGCCGACATCCCGTCGGCGATTGACGTCGGGTTTGTGGACGAGCACGACCCTCGCGCAAGCGCCATCGGCGCACGGGGGATCGGCGAACTTGGCGCAACCGGCGTCGCCGCGGCGATTGCGAATGCGGTGTACGACGCGGTTGGGGTGCGCGTGCGGCAAGTGCCGATCTTGCCGTCCCACATCCTGGAGGGCCTGGACGCAAGGGGGTAGGCGCAGCAACGCCGGCAAGGCGGCCGTTCACGCGTGCCCATGCCTGGCTTTTTCCGCGATCACGCTTTCCATGCTGGTTGGGCGGCGGCCCAGCAACCGCTCAAGCGCGGGACTGGTGGCCTCGAACTCACCGTTCCGGCTTGCGGCGTACAAGCCCAGAACCATGGCCGCAGCCCCATCCGGGGCGCCACGCGCGGCCATCTTCGCCTTGAGCTCCTCGTCAGTGAGGAACCGCCGTTCGATGGGACGGCCCAGCGCTTCTCCTGCAAGCGCGGCGAGGTCGGCCAGGTCGAGCGCCTCCGGCCCGGTGAGCGGCGGCGTCGGCCCGTCGAAGCGTTCTTCGCCGGCCAGGACCGCGGCGGCGGCTTCGGCCAAGTCGGCGTGCGCGGTCCAGGACACCTTGCCGTCCGCCGGAGCCTCGATCACGCCCGTCTCGAACGCGTCGCCCATCAGCATGAGGCCGCTTGACGCATAGAAGCCGTGGCGCAGCGCGGTCCAGGCCAGCCCGGATTGCTGCAGCATCTGCTCGGTGGCGGCGTGGTCCAGCATCGGCGGGAAGGCGGACGCCGCGCTCGCGGCCATGTGGCTGGTGTAAACGATCCGCTGTGCTCCGGCGGCGCGGGCCGCCTCGATGGCGTTGCGGTGCTGGGCCAGCGTGTCGCCGCCGGATGCCCGCGCGTTAGAGGAGACGATCAGCACCTGCGTGGCGCCCATGAAGGCATGCCGCAGGCTTTCTGGGTCATCGAAGTTGCCCGGGCGGACGCGGATGCCGAGCGCTTGCAGGTGGGCAGCCTTGCCCGGGTCGCGGGCGCTCGCGCCCACTTGGTCCGCCGAGACGCGCTCGACAAGCTTTTCGACGATCGCACGCCCGAGTTGGCCTGTGGCTCCGGTGACAACGATCATGGGCGGCTCCTGCGGCGGCGTGTTACCATTGATAGCGGATACCAGCTAACGACGATAACTGTCATTGGCAAGACCCGGCTACCGTTGGCCCATCACCGGCGCTAGCCTGCCGCCATGGAGGAGCAGAGCGTGACCACCCATGACCCGGCGCAGGCAGACGATGCGCGCGCGCGCATCATCGTGGCCGCCACCGGGCTGATTGCGTCAGGCGGCCGGGATGCCGCGACCACCCGCGCCGTGGCCGCCGCCGCAGGCGTGCAGGCGCCCACGATCTACCGCCTGTTCGGCGACAAGCGCGGGCTGCTGGACGCGGTCGCTGAGCATGGCCTGGCCGCCTACGTGGCGGGCAAGGGCCTGCGCGAGCCGCACCCTGACCCGGTGCAGGACCTCCGGGACGGCTGGGACATGCACGTCGCGTTTGGCCTGGCCCACCCGGGCTTGTTCGGGATCATGGCCGGCGACCCGCACCCGCGCCCGCCGTCGCCGGTGGCCGCGGCGGGCCTGTACGTGCTGTGGCGGCGCATCAGGGCCATCGCGCTGGCGGGGCGCTTGCGGACCAGCGAGGAGCGAGCGGTCGCCCTGCTGCAATCCGCGGGCACAGGCACGGTGCTCACGCTGCTTGGCCAGCCACCGGGGAAGCGCGACGCCGGGCTGTCGGTGGCTGCGCGCGAGGCGGTCGTGGCAGCCATCACCAGCGACGCCGCGGCGCCCTCCGCTCCCGGCTCCAGCGGGTTAGCGGCGGCGCTGCGCGCGTCCCTGGACCAAACCTCCGTCCTGTCAGGCGGGGAGCGGCACTTGCTTGAGGAGTTGCTGGACCGGATTGCTGCCGGCGGCTGACCGCAGGCGCTTGCAGCCGCAGCGTCCGCCGTTCGCTCCTTGAGAGTCAGGGCTGTGCATCGGACTCAGGCATTGGTCCCAGTTGCGCGGGCAATAGCGGTCGTTGCCCATGGATGGCGCGGGCTTGCCGGCGGCCTGGAGCGCACGTGCTCCCTGGGCGAGCATCCCATCACGCGCTTGAACGCCGTGCTGAACGCGCTTTCGGACCCGTAGCCAAGCGACACGGCAATTGAGGACACCGGCTCGGCGCCGTTGGTCAGGCGGGTGCTGGCCAGCAGCATGCGCCACCGGGTCAGGTAATCGAGCGGCGAAGTCCCGACCGTCGCCTTGAACGCCCGGGCGAAGCTCGACCGCGACATGCCCGCTTTCCCCGCCAGCACCGGCAAGGTCCAGCAGGCTCCCGGCTCCGCGTGCATGGCGCCAATCACCGCGGCAAGCTGCGGGTCGGCCAGCGCGAAAAGCCAGCCCACGTGCCGCCCCGCCAAACCTGACAAGTACAGCCGCAGGGCCTGCACCAGCATCATGTGGGCGAGGTGCTGTGCGACCAACACCGCGCCCGGCTGCGCTTCGGCCAACTCCAGCCGCATCCGCTCCAAGACCCAGCGCATGTCCGCTTTGTCCCTGCCCTCGCGCAAATGCGCGACCGGTGGCATGGCTCCCAGCAGCACGTCGGCATGCGCGCCCGCAAAGGCGAAGTGGCCGCCGAGGATCAGCGTGTCGCCCCCGTCGTTCAGCGTCGCGATGCCGCCGCGCCACTCGACGGAGCGCATCTGCCCAAACGGAGTAGGCTGAAGCGCCAAATCGTTGGTGAGGCGGAACCGCCGCCCATTGGGCAGGAGAACGCAGTCGCCCGCCTCCAGCCGCACCGCACCTGCCAAACCGTCCAGGACCAGCCAACAAGCGCCGGACAGGAGCGCATAGCACTTGATCCCGGTGTGTGGGTCGAACTCGATCGACCAGCGGCCACGGAGGTCGAAACCGCCCGCGACGTACGTGTGCGGCTTCAGCAGCGAAAGCACGTCGGACAGAGGGTCTACCGGCATTTGGGACGATCACGAAGGTAATTGGCACTCTGGCGCATGGATCATCCAAGTCCTGTTGCCTACCTGATATCCAGCAGCTGTCGATCCAGGATGCCGGGGCAGGTTACGGCATCTTGCCGCTTGACCGCGCCCGCTTTCCCATACCCGGAGGCTCACATGACGGACAGCCGCGACCTTTCCCGCCGCCTCGCCATCGGGGGTCTCGGCATCGCAGGCGCGCTCGCCGCGATGCCGGCGCTCGCCCAAGGCGACGGCGGCGCAAGAGCAAGGAGAACAACGCACATGATAAAGATGATCATCACGATCAAGCGCCGCGAAGGCATGAGCCATGAGGAGTTTGTCCGATACCAACGCGAAGTCCACAGGCCGCTTCTCATGGCCATCCCGGAGGCTAGTCGGTATATACGACGGTTTGTGCTCTCATTCCCAATCCCTGCGCCTAACTACTCCGGTCCAGACTATGACTCGGTGGTCGAAGCGTGGTTCGACAGCATGGAGGACATGAACGCCTTATACTTCTCGGAGAACTTCCTCAAGAAGGTCAGTCCCGACCACGTGAACTTCATGGATCTGTCGTCTTATGGGCGGATCGTCGCTGAAGAGGAGATCGTCACCGGTTGAGGATTTCATGGCTCGTCGTCAGTTTGCGGCATCAACAGAAATCAATGCCGCATGTCTGCATCCGGGTAACTACGCATAGCGCGACGTGGATGACCAACCTTGGTCGAGAACGGTCCATTGTAACCAAGTGTCCGTCAGGGTCCGTTTGGCGGACGACCAGCCCGGCAACGTCGCCGCTTTCGGGAGAGCGCGCGGCTTGGCGCTCATCCACACGCTGAGAAGCCCTCAGACGGCCATACATCGTCAGCCGCGGACCGTCGTCGCAGAAGGTCCCGCACGGTCGTTGGACGGCGGCCGAGCAACTGCTCAAGCTTTGGGTCTATGCTTGCGAACTCACCATTCCGGCTTGCAGCGTAGAGGCCAAGTGCGATTTCCGCCGCGGAACTTGGTGCCCCGCGCGCCGCCATCTTCGCCCTCAGGTCCTCGTCACCGATCGTGCGCCGGTGGACCAGACGCTGGAGCAGCGCCGATGCGATGGCGGCTAGGTCGGCCAGGTCGAGCGCCTCCGCCCCGGTGAGCGGCGGCGTCGGCCCGTCATATCGCCCCTCATGCGCCATGATGACCGCAGCGGCTTCTGCCAGGTCGGCATGTGCCGTCCACGACACCTTGCCGTCCGCCGGCGCTTCGAGCACGCCCGTCTTCAACGCCTCCCCCATCAGGGCAATGCCGCTGGCCGCGTAGAAGCCATGCCGGAGCGCGGTCCATGCAAGCCCGGATTGGCGCAGCATGTCCTCGGTCGCGGCATGGTCGAGCATAGGGAGGAATGCCGACGCGCCACTCGCGCCCATGTGGCTGGTGTAGGCGATCCGCCTTGCACCCACCGCCCGCGCCGCATCGATGGCCGAGCGGTGCTGCGCCAGTGGGTCTCCGCCTTGTGCCCGTGCGTTGGATGAGACGATCAGCACTTGCCCGGCATTCTCGAAGGAGTGCCGCAGGCTCGCCGGATCGCTGAAGTCGCCTTGGCGGACCCGCACGCCGAGCGCCTGCAGTCCGGCGGCCTTTCCCAGGTCGCGGACGCTGGCGCCCACCTGGCCGGCAGGGACGCGATGTACGAGCTGCTCGACGATCAAGCACCCGAGTTGGCCGGTGGCTCCGGTGATGACGATCATGGATGGCTTCCGTCAGACAATGATGTTACGCGGCGACCGCTGCGCGACCGGCGCGCAGGGCCGCGAGGCCCAGGACACCCGCCAGGGCCAGTTGCGCGAAGGCAAGCGCCTCGAGGGCGCCCGCCAGTCCCAAGGTCCCAACCAGCGGCGTGGTGATCAGCGGGGAGGCGAACTGCCCGGCAAAGAACGCCGTGGTCAGCATCCCAGCCGCCCGGCCCCGCAGGCCCGGCGGCACGATGCCGAGCCAGTGGGTCGTGTAGTTGGGCAGCGACGGCCCGATGCCGAGCCCGGTCAGCGCCACCCCGCCACCATCGCCGGCAACGTCGGCGCCAGGGCCAGCACCAGCATCCCCGCGCCCATCATTGCCCAGGACAACGCAAACACCGCCATCATCGACAGCCGTTGCCGGATGCGCCCATAAAGCAGCGAACCGGGGAGCGAGAAGATCGTGGACGCGGACATCACCGCTGCCACCAGCAGCGGGTTCGACACTCCTCGCTCACCCAGCAGGAACGGCAGCCGCGTCGGCATCACGTAGATGCTCACGATGAATAGGAGATCCAAGCCTCCGACGAACGCGAAGGCACCCCAGGAAAGCGCAGCATCTGTGGGTGAGGCGACCCGCACGACCGCCGCCTTACCCCGCGCGTAGGGCGCCAGTGCAGCGAGGCTAACGCCCCGCCGACCAGCACGACCACGATCCCGCCCGCCGACATGACCGCCCCTGCAGGCCCAGGAACCGCGCCCGCGCCGGCCCGGCCCACAGGTCGCCCGCCCAGGTGGTCGCGAGCACCATTATCCTTGCGACGCCGACGCCCAGCACCAGCCGCCCGGCCAGCATCGGGACCAGCCCGTCCACCCGCAGCCCCGAGGTGCCCCCGGCGGCGTATAGCAGCCCCGAGGCAAGCAGCAGAAGCTACCGGTCGAACCGGTCCGCGAGCCAGCCGATCAGTCCGGCCGTCAGCACGACGGCAAGCGAAGGCAGCGTGATCAGCGGCCCGGCCAGAGTTTCGATGCCGGGGACCCCCGCGTAGTGCGCCCGCAACGACGGCAGCGAGGGTGCGATGGTGGCACTGGCCATGATCGTCGTCGCGGCCATCAGCAGCACGCCGGCGGTGACGAGAGAGCTTGGTGCTACCCCAGCCTTGGCGTCAGACAAAACCCCAGGGGCAGGGCGCGACAACGTGGGCGATTGGTCGGTCATGGAATGAGGTCCAATCCGGCAGGAAAGCAGCGGGCCGCCGTAGGCGAGACGCTGAACAACCAGGCAAGGGGGTCTGGACCACCAGAATGGAACCAACTGTGAAATAACCGGACATCTCTGTTCATGATAAACGTGCAGATATGTGTAAGTTTCCGAAAGGCCGCCTAGATGGATCGCTCCAGTTTAGTGTCACTTGCGAAAAAACGGACATTAGCGTACGTTTTAGAGTGTTCAATGTGCCGGACTGGTGACAACGGATTGAGCGTGGCTGAGCAGGTATTCACCCCAGGGCCGACCGAACTGATGACGAGGACACAACCCCATGCGCAAGGATGCCGAGCGGAACCGCCAAAGGCTGATCGAAGCCGCAAGCGAGATCATGCGGAACGAAGGCGGCGACGTGCCGATGGAGCTGATTGCCGAGCGCGCGAGTGTGACCAGGGGAACCCTCTACCGCAACTTCCCCCACCGCCAAGCCATGTACGATGCCGTGCTGGAGAACGACCTCGAAACGATGTCAGGGCATCTCACGGCAGGACGCGACAGAGATCCGCTTGCCTTCATCCGCGACATGACGGAGCTGATGATGGTCTACGACAAGTTCCTGATCTCGCTGGCAGACATGGCGGACTACGATGCGGACAGGAACCAGGCCAGGATGGTAGAAGCCATCGCCGCGCCACTCGCTGCTGCCCAAGCAAAGGGACTGCTTCACTCCACGCTTACCGGCGACGATGTCCTGATAGCTTGCCGGATGCTGGCGTCGCATTGGCGGCTGGACCCGCAGCCGGACCTTGCAGGCGCGTTCAACAAGCGGCTCGATCTGATGATGCGGGGCCTGGGCGCCACGCCTGCCAGCTAATAGAGACGCCGACAGTTGGCGCGTTCGAGCGCGTCGGCGGGAACGCGCCAGCTTGATGGGATACCCACTCCGACATCCAGTTCCCGTCAACCCTGACAGGGTTGGCTGACATTGAGCTTACGAACGTCGTCAGCCCAGGCGATAAACCTGGTGCTCGAAGCCCAGCACGCCGGGGCGGACAGGAAGCAGGCGACTCTCGCCGACGAACACCGCCTGGTTGACCCAGGCGTATCGAGGGTCGCCTGTCTCCAGCAGCCAATGGGAGCGGATCAGCTGGTCGGAGAACTCGGTGGATGTGGATGATGCGATGGCCTGGGCCAGCTTCTGGTTGGCCTCGGCCGGCCCGAAGTAATGGGCGCAGATAACCGTCCGGTCGTTCGTCTCGATCTGGATGCGGACATCCATCCGCATGAACCCGTCCGGGCCGACGAGCATCCAGTCGCTGCCCGATCCAAGAAGCCTCCCGTTGAGCCGCGGACCTTTGAGCGCGCCTTCTGTCATCTCGTAGTACTGACGGTGGCCATACGGACCCACCCCCACCTCGTGCGGGAAGCTGAACGCTGCGTGGTAGGTGAACTCGTAGATGAGCTTTGCCGATTGTTCTGGCATGGGTGGTTCCCTAATTCACCGGCCGACAAAACACCTTGGAAATCTGGAGGGCTAACGAGCTGATGCGGCAGAAATCAGCATGCCGCGATCCTTGGTGTTTCGATCATTGCCTGGATTGCGTGCGGATCATCGGGGGCGGCCTGTTTTCACCGCATGGCCTACTTTCCTAGAAGTACTTGAACGTCGCCAGAGAACCAGGCGCTGTTGATAACGAGGTGCCGGATGCGCCACAGGCCCGAGTTCTTGACGAGCTCCAGCTCGTACCAGTTCATCATCTGGCATCGGCGGGAGTGGTCATCCTTCGGGAGATGGGTCGCATCCACCAGGGCGCGCAGCTTGGCCACGCCCCCGTCGAGGTGGACGCGCGCGTTGGTGACGACATGCGTGGTCGTCTGCTTTCCGGCGTTCGCGCTCAGGAAGCCGACGATGGTTCCGGCACCTGTCAGCAACGGGAACTCCAGGCCCATTTCCCGGCCACAGGGACTGAAGTCCACCACGGCGTCGTCGCTGAACGCGGTGGCGAGAAGGGCCGCGTTGTTGTGGTCCATGCCTGCCCCGAACCGGAGCAGGGCATCGACGACCTCCACGGTGTCACCCGCGGAAGCAATGGAAGTCTCGTTGAAGGCCATGACCGCTCCGCGAGTGGCTGGGGGTCTCAGGTTCGGGCTACGCAGCCACTGGCTGGCTGAAGTCGATGTTGAAGCCATACATCTGCTGCCCGATGGCAAGGCACGCGCCGGTTTCGTTGCTCGTGCGCTCCTGCATGCGTGCCTCGAAGGCTGCGACGGCCGCCGTCACGTCGCCGTCCGGCGCGTTCGTCAACGCGTCGGCCAGCTCCAGCGCGTCCAGCATCGCCAGGTTCACGCCCTTGCCGGTGTAGGGCGGCATGACGTGCGAGGCGTCGCCGAGCATCGTCAGGCCCGGCTGCGTCTCCCAACGATAGTCCGGCGGCATGACGGAGTTCGGCCACATGTGGAAGTTGTCCTGAACCTGCGTCAGCATCGCCATCAGTTCAGGCGACCAGTCGCTGTACGTCTCAGTGATCGCTGCCAGCACGGCCTGCTTGTCGTCGAGCGTGAAGCCCGCCGTCTTCGGCCAACCCTCGGCGACCGGCAGCGAAAAATACAGAAGGATGAGGTCGTGGTTGCAGCGCTGCGTGAACACAGTCTTGCCACCGCCGGCGAACATTACCGAGCCCTCTCCGATGACTTTGTCGATCTCGGAGCCACGCCAGAGATCCTCGCGGATATTGGCGGCGATCATGTTGACGCCGGTGTAGTGGGGCTGGGCCGATGTCAGGCGGTGCCTGACTTTGGAGCTGATACCGTCGGCGCCGACCACGAAATCGGCGATGACGGAGGCCTGGTCCTTGATGTCCAGCCGCCACCGGCCATCCGCTTCGGGATGGACCTCCTCCACGGCATTGCCCCAAGCAACGGTGGCAGGGGCGAGGCTGTCGAGCAGAAGCTGGCGCAGGTCCTTCCGGTCGATCTCCGGCCCGGCGTCCTCATGGGTCTCCTCTCCCATCCCTGGCATCTCGTTGCCTTGGGAGTCGATCATCCGGAAGGCCTTTGCCTCGTCCCTGGAGCAGTGCGCAAAGATGTCGCCGAGCCGGGCTTCGTTGATCGCGCGCTGGCCGGAGTCTGGGCGAAGGTCGAGGCTGCCGCCCTGCGGACGGGCTGTCGCCGACGCGTCCCGCTCGAAAATTTTCACGGTGAACCCGCGCATCTGCAGGAGGCGCGCAAGCATTGCGCCGCCCGGGCCGGCCCCGACAATGGCGACCAAGCCGCCGGTGCGCAGGTGTTCGGAAAACTTCATGGCAATCCCTTTGCTTTGCGAGGAGACGAACTTGGAGGCAGGCAGGTCAGAGCGTTGACCCGAGCCGCCCCTCTCAAGGCTTGATGTAGTCTAACCGGACACTGGCGTCCAGGATAAACGTGCATTGGTGTCCGATATCCTGCGGCAACCGCTGCTACGTCCTGTCCAGAGGGCTGGCGCTGTCTGGAGACGTGTTGCATGGAGCCGCCCGGTGGCGTCCGGAATCGGTCCGGCGTAGGTGGCTGCTTCCTGACCTGCTCTCGGACACCCACCTTGTCGCTCAAGCTGAACCAGCAACGCCGCTATCACATCCTGAGGCAGAAGAAGGCAGCGTGTTGCATGGACCCGAGGGGTGGTTCAGGCGTTCGGGTGAATGTGCAGCATGGGTCACCCTTGTCCTGATGCAGCGGTCAAAATGTTTGAACCGGTGAGCGTACTCCACAGTGGCTAACCTAACCGGGTTTCAACAACGTTCCGCCATTTGGCACTCTACTCCAGAGCACAGCCAATCCACGGAGTGTCATTGTTTTGCTAACGTCTTCCCATGTGTCCCTGACCTACACTCCCTGGACGGCGCCTCGCCCAGCGCCGACGATAGCGACGGACCAAGTGATGACAGGAGACCCTCATGGGAGCGGCATACACGCGCATCCGCACGAGCAGCGATCTGTTTCCCGTTCATGTGGTGGACCAAGACGGCTTCCCCCACATCGAGCTCACGGCCTACGCTTCCCGCTCGCCCCAGCACCACGCACCCAGGACAGCCCAGGCTTACACGGGCGTGCTCGTCGCTTTCGCATCGCATGTTGAAAGCGATCCTGTTGTGCGACGGCAGGGCTGGCGCCTGCTCGGGCCGCCGGAAGAAGCCCGCCGCCTCGTCTCCCACGTCCTTTCGACCGGGATGGGCTGCGTGCTGGTAACCGGGCGTCATCCGCTCGGGTTCGTCACCTGCTCAGTTAAGCCCACCTCACGGACCCATCACGGCTTGGACCGCCTGCTGGCGGCCTTGCGGTCGTTCTACACGGTGCTGTACCTGCACGGCCTCTACCCGCACGCCAATCCGATGGAGGCGGACGGCGCACGCCGGGCATTCGAAGCGGAGGCGCGTACGGCTGCGGCAGCGTTCCGCCATGAGCACAGCCGGGGCCGGATGCCAGCGGGCAGCGGCGTGGACGGTCCTTTGGTACGTGGACGAGGAGCGGCAGCAGCTGGACCCGCACGGGCGCACCTTGGCCGACCTCATACATACGGGCGCGGCCGGGCTGGCGGGCGATCCGCTGTTCCTGACCACAGCCGGCAGCGCCCTCGAACCGGACCATTTCCGCCGCGACTTCTGGACGCCGGCGTTGCGAGCAGCCGGGATCGCGCTGCGTTGCCACCAGGTCCGGCACTGGTTTGTCACCCAGGCGCTGAGCGCCATTCAGGCTGGCGCGCGGTCTGAAGCGCAGCTGCTGCAGGATCGCGCAGCCTTTCGCGAACTGATGGCCTGGAAGTCCGACATGCTGCCGGTCTACGACCAGGCCGTGCGCCGGCACGACCTGCCGGGGACGGCGGCGCGCGTCCACGCCTGGATCGACCGCGAGAGCAGCCAGGCTCGTGACCGTGAGGATGCCGAGACGGTGCGCAATGAGCCAGGGCCGGCGCGTCCGATGCCGTCCGAAGCGGCGACGCTGCTAGAGGATATGCTGGGCGGCGGAAAACCATCGTGACAGTGCTAGGACCGCCGACGGTTCAACCTTTGAACAACTCGACCATTCGGGCGGAGGCGAACCGGGCGATGGTCTATCGTGCGATGGATGTCATCCGTGCGGCCGGGACGCCAAGGTCACAGCCGCAGCTCGTGGCCGAGGTCGGCCTATCGGCGGGCACCGTCGGCAAGTACGCCCGCGCCTATCTGCGTGAGGTCAATGCCGAACTCCTGAACCGGGAGGTCCGAAACGAGGAAGCATTTCAATCATGGACGTCCCTGTACCGCTCGTTCGCTATCCAGATCCGTGCTTCGCCGGACGCCCGCGTGCTGCAAACCCGCTTTCTTCGCCTGGCCATCGAAAGCCTGGACCGGGCCGGCGAGCCGGTGACATACAGCGCGGTTGATGCCCTGACCGGCGTCAGCTGGGACAGGGTCTTGGCGGCGATGCGGGCGTGGGAAGCCGAATCTGGCCAGGCCACGGTGCGCGGCCGCTCCTGGACCCCGGTGCCGCTCGACATGGTATTGATGCTGATCGACCCGGCATTGCACTACCTGCCACTCACCTTCCTAGACGACCCACGCGCCTATCGCCCGCTGACAACGACGAGCCTGCGGATGATCCACAAGCTACGGCAGCCCAAGCTGCGGGACACGGCCTTCCTGTGCCTGGCCATCGCCGAAACCGACTTGAAGAACGACAGCCGGTTCTTTGGGACGTTCGCCACCTACCTGTCCGCGCTCGGCTTGGCCGACATCGACGGGATTGATCCCGATACCTTCTACCCCGGCTTCCATGACGGGCAGATCCTTCCCGAGGTCGGCACGCCCCTGCGAAGTGGTTGGTTGCGGACCTACTTCCGCCTGCTGCGCAAGCAGGACGACTACTTCGGGCGCCTTACCCCTGGGCAGGCCGACGCCCTCGTCCCGTTCCGGTTGCGTCCGGTCAGCAACGCGTCGTTCTGGTGCCGCAGCCCCCTGTTCGTGCAGGTCCGCGACGAGAGCCGGGGCCGGCGCAAGGCGGCCGCCGCGGCTGTGCATGATAAGTTCTACTTGTTCCGCAACATCGCCGAGCGCCGGCTGAACCAGCTCGTCCGCCTGCGGCAAGCGTTCCAGGATGCTTGCGCCCATACCAGGCAGGATGGCGCCGCAGCGTTCTTTCCGGTGGCCCTCGCCTACACGGAGGAGGCCGTCACGCCGGCTGGCGCGGCGCGCACGGTCACGCACCGCTTCCGGGTGTGGGACGGGCACGCACTGCGCCGCGCCCACGCGCCGGTGGCGCCGAGACGCTACTATGAGGCGCCCGAGTATGGGTGCGGCATCGAACTCGGTGCCGACATGCTGTTCCTGTCCTATGAGGGCGCCACCTCCGCGGCCGACACCGTGGAACTGGCCGAGTTCTGGTTTGCCGACCTCGCCCGGGCTGGCGGGCTGACCTACGACCCGTACCCAGCGTTCCTTGCCGCTCACGGCTACGTCAAGGGTGCGCTGTATCCGCCGGCCCGGCCGGACTGGGCCGTGTCTACCGGCACCTGGTTGAAGCGCCTGTCCGCCGATCTCGGCCTGTTGTTCCTGCCGGTGGACACGCTGCTGGCCACCGGCTTGATCGGCCAAGCCGCGTTGCAGGTTATGACCAAAACTGGCGCACGCGTCGGGGAGCTGATGCAGCTCCGCCTGACGCCTGAGCACCTGACGCGGGCGGAGCTGCCGGGCGGCAAGGAGGTGATCGCCTTCCGGGCCAAGCCCAAGGGCCGCACAAAGGAAGAGCCGTTCTACATCGACGGCCGCTGCCTCAAGGCCCTGCACGCCTGGTTCGCCTTTTTGCGCGAGCGCGGCGGCGGGGCTGTGGTGGTGCCGCCGACCTTTCAGCTGCGCGAGAAGTGCGGGCCGGCGCCCTACCTGTTCCAGTTCCGCGGCCGGCACTTCGCAAGCAACGACCTGAACGCCTGCCTGCGCATCCTGCTGCATGGGATCGAGGTTTCGACGGCGCAGGGTGAGACTGTGCGGTTGAGCGCGCACCTGCTTCGCCATGGCTTTGCGGCCGAGATGCGGCAGTTGGATGTGATCGCGCTACTGCTTAAGCAGCGCGACGTGGAGGTGACGCGCTACTACGCCCAGCCCACCCCGGCGCAGCTGGTCGGGGTGCAGGAGCGCATCTTCCTGGACCGTATCGACCTCACGCGCACCCACCTCCGGGCGCCCGCCGCGATCCGCCGCCAGCTGGAGGGGGCGCAGGGCGTCGTGGGCGCGCTGGTGCCGGTGGTGGGCGGCACCTGCACGGTTGCGAACATGTGCCCAGCCAAGTTCGCCTGCCTCGGCTGCGCCGGCAACGCCCCTGATCCGGCGAAGCGGTCGCAGGTGGAGGAGTTCAAGCGCATCTACGGGGACATGGTGCAGCTTGCCTCCAGACAGGGGCTGCGGGCGGAAGAGCGCAAGGCGCGCGAGGTCGTCGCGGGCTGCGAGGACATGCTGGCTGAGATGGCCCTCATTGATGCTGCCGAATGCGATGGGGAACAGGCGGCGAAAGTGCGATACGCCGGGGCTAGCCAGCATTCAGGCAAGCGAGGAACGCGCCGATGAGAGCCAGGGCACATACGGCCGGCCCAGGCGCCGAGCGGGAGCCGCCGACCTCGCTGCGGCCCCTTTACGATGCTCGCCGCATGCGCAGCATTGCCGCGGTCCGGGCGGCGATCGCGGCCTTGGGCTGCCAAGGCCGCCGGGTGACGTTGGCCGCCATTGAGCAGACATCGCGCGACCTGCCCGAAGGGGCGGTTTCCGCCAAAACGGTGCTGCGCAACCCCGAGTGCCGGGCGCTTTATGCGGCAGCAGCCGGCAGGTCAGGGTCCGTGCGCAGCATCCGCTCGGGCTTACGCGCGCTGGGTGCGGAGTTGGCTGCGGCGGCCAGCGCGGAGGCCAACATGGCACCTGCAGCTCCATCCACGGCCGAGGTGCGCCGCGTGCGGCGGCTGGAGCGGCACAGCAAGCGGGAACTGGCGGCCATGGTCATCCGGCTCGAACGCGAGGTCGAGGCGCTTCACCGCCATAACGCGAACCTGCGGGAGTGCTTGCTCCAGAATGGCCTCAAACGCAGCGTATGGATTGAGACGAAGCCGTCACGTCCACGAAGTCGAGACCGAGATCGCTTGGGGTGTGCAGGATGCGTGCGCGCAATGGATGCGCGGATCCGTCCGCGATCCGCCTGAGCGTCTCCACTGCATCGTTTGTGGCTGGCGGCTGAGTGTATTCGGGCACTTCTCGCCTCCTTCATGCGACGGCGAACGTTTGACGTTCGCGCGGGAGCACCGGAGGGATGGAGGTAGGAGGCGCTCGCCGAGAGTGCAGTGGGAAATCTATACTGGTGAGGCTGTTACCCGGCTCTTGAACTCCGCACCCCAGCCGTCACGTCCGTCGGCGATCAACTTCCGTACGGCGACGATGTCGGCGGGGGTGGCCGGCGAATAGACAACCAGGGCGAGGTCGGGCTGACCGTCGACAGCGAACGCCGAGTACTCGAGCGCGAGCGGACCGGCGATCGGGTGGAGAATGTGCTTGGTGCCCTCGCCGTAGGTGCTGACGTCGTTGGCGCCCCAAATCGTCTGGAACTCGGCGCTCTCCCTGCAGAGCTCGTCAACCAGCTGCGCGCCGCGCTCGGCGGAGCCGGACCTAGCGACGTCGAGGCGGAAGGTCGCGACCGCGAACCGCGCGTGGTCCTCCCAGTTCGGCATCTTTGCACGCACGTGCTCGTCGCAGAACAGAAGGCGCAGCAGATTCCGTTCCTCGCGCGGCAACCGCCCGTAGTCCGTGTAGACGGCAACGGCAGCCCTGTTCCAGGCGATCAGGTCGGTGGCGGTGGTCTTGATGTAGGCGGGGCTGGTCTCGAGCGAGTCGAGGATGCGCTGGAGTCTCGGGGTCACGCTGGCCAGCGGCGGATACAAAGGCTCGGAGGAACGACGACCGGCGAGCAGGAACAGATGCTCGCGCTCGGCAGGAGACATCGCAAGCGCGCCCGCGATCCGCTCGATCGCATCCGCCGACGGCGTGCCGCCGCGCCCCTGCTCCAGCCAAGTGTACCATGTCGGGCTGACGTTCGCCCGCTGCGCGACCTCCTCACGCCGCAGACCAGGCGTGCGCCGCCGTGTGCAGTCATACCCGAGTGCCCCGGGGTCGAGCTTGCCGCGGCGATCCTTCAGGTATTGGCCAAGCAGGTTTTCATCCGACGATCGCATATTAAGTATTCCCGCAGATTGTTCGAGTTGCCGAAGACGGATCAGCTTGGGCGTCACGTACCAGCGCCTTATCCGGACTGCTGATTGAGGCTTCGCCGCTGCGACGCAACTGGTCAATCACCAGTCGCGTCGCAGCGACGGCTCTTATCGCTGCATTGCGACGACGGCGCGCCGCCGCCGGCTGGTAGCGTCGTTACTGGTATAAAACTCCCACTGCTGCGCGTTCGTCCCTCCCTTTATCTGCTGGTCGAGTATGCGCACTCCGCCCGGTTACGATGCGGGCGCGTTCGGGAGATCAAGTATGGCCGGCAGGCTGGAAGGCAAGGTCGCTGTAGCCACCGGAGCCACACGTGGGCTGGGCAAGGTGTTAGCCGAGCGGCTCGCCGCTGAGGTGTCAACCTTAGGAAGTCGGGGAATGGCCGTATCATCAACATGACGTCCGGCAGCGTGTGGATGAACACGCCGACCTTCGTGAACTACATCAGCACGAAGGCCGCCATCGTCGGCTTCACCTACGCGCTGGCGACCGACCTCGGTCCCGACGGCGTGACGGTGAACGCGATCACGCCCGGCCTGACCGCCCACGCCCGGCGCAAGCGAGAGGGAGGACCACAAGATCTTCGACATGACCATCGAACGACAGGCGATCAAGCGGCTGGAGACGCCGGAGGACATGGCTGGGCTCGTCACCTCCCTGGCCTCGGACGAGGCGGCATTCGTCACCGCTCAGACCATCGCCGTCGACGGCGGTCTCACGCGTCGCTGATGAGGGGTGGTCGTGTTGTGTTCACGCTCCGGATCGCTCTGCTCGCGGTGGCTCTGTCTTGTTCGCCGGCGACCGCCGCTCCCCAACATTGGACAGAGCGCGTGACCTCGCCCAAGGCCGAGGAGCTACTCGCTGTCCAGCGGCAGCGGCTCGACGCGGAAGTCCGGGCCGATATGTCGGCGATCAGCGGCTTCATCGCCGACGATGTCGTCTACACGCATGGTAATGGGGAGCGGCAGACGAAGGAGAATATCTGAACGCAGTCGCGTCCGGCAAGTCGCGCTACCGCAGCATCGTTACGCCCCATCCATCCGCGACGTTTGAAGGTCATCTCGGCTTTACCCACGGTGACGTGATCCTCGACCTTGGAACGGGTCAGCACGTCGTCGCCCGCTATTCGGGCGTTTACCGCTGGCAGGGGGGACGGTGGCTGCTGATCCGCTGGCAGTCCACGCCCATCGAGGATGAGCAGGCCAAGGCCGCGGCTGAGAAGGCATGAGCAGGATGGTGCCCAACGTCGTCGCGACCCGCGGGCGCGAAATTCTTGAATGGGAGACTCCAAGGTTGAGCGACCGAAATAGCACCGACGCATCCGAGCCGCCGAGCGACTCCCCCAGCGGTGCGGTCACGCGCCGTGACACGCTCCAGGGCGGCCTCACACTTACGGCGGCCGCGATCGTCGGCGCGGCCGGCAGTGTCGCGGCCGCGGCCGACGCTGCTCCGAGAGCCGCGGTCGCGCCGGCCACATCACGGGGCAGCATGACGATCGACACCACCATTAACGGGCAAGCGTTCTCGATCGACGTCGACCCGAGGACCTCGCTCCTCGACCTCCTGCGCGAGCGGCTCGGCCTGACGGGCGCCAAGAAGGGCTGCGATCACGGGCAATGCGGCGCCTGCACCGTGCATCTTGACGGCCGTCGCGTCGCGAGTTGCCTGACGCTGGCCGCCAAGATCGATGGGCACGCCGTCACCACCATCGAAGGGCTATCGGACGGAAATCAACTGCATCCGATGCAGCAGGCCTTTATCGATCACGACGCGCTGCAGTGCGGCTACTGCACGCCGGGGCAGATCATGTCGGCGGTGGCCTGCGTGGCGGAAGGCAACGCGACCTCGCGCGAACAGATCCGGGAATCCATGAGTGGCAACATTTGCCGCTGCGGCGCCTATGTCGGCATCGTCGCTGCGATCCAGGACGCCGCGCAGAAGATGGAGCGAACCTAGTGCTACCGTTCAGCTATCATCGCCCCGCAACGCCGGCCGAGGCGGTGGCGACCCTCGCTCGAGCGGGTTCCGGCGCACGCTTCGTCGCTGGCGGCACGACGCTCTACGACTTGATGAAGCTCAACGTCGAGCGCCCTCGCTATCTCGTCGACGTGTCCGCCATTCCTGGCCTCGACCGGATCGAGACCGGCGGCGAGGTGCTGCGCTTCGGAGCGCTGGCCCTGATGAGCGACGTGGCAAGCGACCCGATGGTGCTCCGCGACTATCCGGTGCTGGCCGAGTCGCTATCGAAAGCCGCCTCGCAGGCGTTGCGCAACATGGCGAGCGTCGGCGGCAACCTCCTACAGCGCACCCGCTGCATGTATTTCCGCAACGGTGCCTCCGGCGTCTCAACCGGCAACGTTTATCCATGCAACAAGCGCGAGCCCGGCTCGGGCTGCGCCGCCATCGGCGGGCTCGACCGCGGACAGGCGGTCTTAGGAGCGAGCGAGGCGTGCACCGCCGTCTCGCCCGGCGACTGGCCGGTGGCGCTGGTCGCCATGGATGCGGCGGTCGAGATCCTAGGACCAGACGGCCAGCGCGCTGTTCCTGTGGCCGATCTTTATCGCCTGCCGGGCGACGCGCCGCACGAGGAGTTCACGCTCCGACCCGGCGAGATGATCACGGCGATCGTCGTGCCGAAGACGGCGGCTGGGCGCGGCTCGACCTACCACAAGATCCGCGACCGCGAGTCCTATGCCTTCGCGCTCTCTTCCGCAGCCGTGGCGCTGGAGATGGAAGGGCGCACCGTCCGGAGCGCGCGCATTGCCCTCGGCGGCGTCGCCACCGTGCCCTGGCGCTCGCGCGAGGCGGAAGACGCCATCGCCAGCCGCGAACTGACGATGGACAGCGCCATGGCCGCCGGCCAAGCGGCCTTCGCCGCGGCGCGGCGCGGCCGCGACAACGGTTTCAAGCTCGACCTCGGCGCTCGAACCGTCGCCGACGCGCTCATAATCGCCGCGGAAAGGAGCCGTGGATGACCATGGTATCCTTTCCCGACCGGCCTCGCGTCGACGCGAGGGACAAGGTGCTGGGACGCACCAGGTACGCCGCCGACGAGCCGATGGAAGGCATGCTCTACGCCATGCCGGTGCCGTCCCGCATCGCCAAGGGCCGCATCGTCGCGCTCGACACGGGTCCCGCGAGCCGTGTGCCGGGCGTCGTGCGCGTCCTGACGACGGCCGACTTCCCCGCGCCGGAGCCGAGGCAGCCGTCCGAGGCGGAACGGCCGCCGACGCCGGCCAAGACGATCACCGACGAGATCGGCTACCGAGGCCAGCCGATCGCCCTCGTCGTCGCCGCGTCGTTGGAAGCCGCGATCGAGGGAGCCGAAGCCGTCCGCGCGACCTACGCGGAGGAGGACGCCGCGGCGACGATGGAGCAGCCGGGCGCTAAGCGGGAACCCGGAGAGAACACCGAAGCGGGCGATGCGAACAGCGCGATGAGCGCTGCAGCCGCGACGATCGACCAGGAGTACCTGACGCCTGCGCAGCACCACAACCCAATCGAGATGCTATCGACCACTGCGGTTTGGGCGGACGGACGGCTGACGGTCCACGAAGGGACCCAGAACTCTGGAGGCATGCGAGCCGGCCTTGCGGCGGCGCTCGGCCTCGACCCGGCGATCGTCGACGTCAAGAGCCCGACGATCGGCGGTGGTTTCGGGCAGAAAGCCGGACCCCAGCGGCAGTCGGCACTGGCAGCGCGGGCGGCGATGCTCACCGGTCGGCCGGTGAAAATCGTGGTTCCGCGCGGGCTGATCTTCCACAACGCGACTTTCCGGCCCGAAAGCCGCCATCGCATCCGGCTCGGCGCCGACGCGAGCGGCAAGATGGTCGCCGCCCAGTACGACGCCGAGCAGCAAAACTCGCGCGAGGGAACGTTCCCGTTGAACTACCACGAGTCGGTGTCGCGACTCTACGGGATCGAGAACTACTTCGGCACCACGGCGAACGTCCGCATCGACACGCAGCCGCCCGGCCACATGCGCGCGCCGTTCCAGCACTCGCCCTGCTTTGCCTTCGAGAGCGCCGTCGACGAACTCGCCTACGAGCTCGGCCGCGATCCGCTCGCCTTCCGCCTCGCCAACGACGCGACGCGCGATCCGATCGCGCGCCAGCCGTTGTCCTCCCGCTTCATGGCGGAATGCCTTCGGGAAGGCGCCGAGCGATTTGGCTGGTCGCGCCGCACGCCCGAACCCGCTTCGATGACGTTGCCGGATGGAACGCAGGTCGGGTTCGGCGTCGCGTGCGGCATCGATCCGACCTTCGTCTCGCCCACGATTGCGACCTTGCGGGTCGATGCGAGCGGGGCGACGCGCCTTGCTATGTCCGGGCACGAGATGGGGCAAGGCATCCGCACCGCCATCGCCGCCGTCCTCACGACCGAGCTGGACATCGATCCGGACAAGCTGGAAATCGTCATCGGCGACACGGCGGCCGCGCCGCAACACACCACCGCCGGGTCGTGGGGGACCGCCAGCGCGGCGCCCGCCGTGCAGAACGTCGCCCGACGCCTTCGCGAGAGGCTCGACGAACTGCCGGGCGCACGCGGCGCCGAGGGCAACCTGCACCAGCGTCTTGCCCGGGCGCGCCGGCCGTCGCTGGAGGTGACCGTCAGCCACGTTGGTCCGGGACAGGGTCCGGAGGCGCTGGACAAGCTGCGGCAGGGCCAGCTGTCGCCTACCGGTCCCGAACATCCGGGCTTCACTACGTTCGCCTACGTGGCGCACTTCGTGGAGGTCCACGTCGAGCCGCGCACCCGGCGGATCCGCATGCCGCGCTCCGTCAGCATCGTCGATTGCGGCCGCGTGGTGAGTCCGCGAACGGCCGCGAGCCAGGTGCGGGGCGGCATCGTCTGGGCGTTCGGCGCGTGTCTGCGCGAGGCGAGCGAGGTCGATCCCCGCTTCGGCGGGTTCCTGAACGCCGACCTCGCGGACTACGTCGTACCGGTGAACGCCGACATCGGCACGATCGACATCGGCTTCATCAACAAGCCCGATCCGCTAATCAACGAGTCCGGCATCAAGTGCCTCGGCGAGGTGGTTATGGCCGGCGCCGCCGCCGCGATCGCCAACGCGGTGTTCCACGCCACCGGTAAACGCGTACGCCGCGCGCCGATCCGGATCGAGGATTTGCTCTGAGGAGGACGGCAGACACGAGCCACCGAGACGAGGAGACAGACACGATGGGAGTACTCGACGCCTTTACCGAGGAGAAGGACGGAATGACCGGCACGCTGAGCGGCAAGCGGATCGCGATCCTCTGCATGAATGGGTTCGAACTGTTGGAACTGACAGAGCCCCGCAAGGCGCTCCAAGACGCCGGCGCGGAGACCGTGCTGGTCGCGCCCGCGCCCGGCAAAATCAAAGCCTGGAACATGACAAACTGGGACGGCAAGTATGTTCGGTCCCGGGGTGTGGTGTGACGGGTTGATCCTGAACCGGTCTGGTTCCTGGGTCCAGGCCCGGCAGGTGAACTCGTAGGGCGTGAGGCCGCGCAGCGCCTTGAGGCGGCGTGCGTGGTTGTAGGCGTTGAGGAACAGCTGGAAGTGAGCGCGCACTTCGTCATGGCTTCCGTAGTGGTAGCGCTTGACGGTTGCGTCCTTGAGGGTGCGGTTCAACCTGACCATTGGTCCAAGGGTGGTTCACTTTGGCCAGCCTGTGCTCGATGCCGTGCTCGTCGCACACGCGGTCAAGGATGTGCTGGAAGTCCCAGATGTCTTGTTTGCGGCTGGTGAACTGGATGCCGTTGTCGGTCAGCACAGTGTGGATCGCGTAGGGCACGGCCTCGATTAAGTCGCGCAGGAGCTCTGCTGCTTCCATCTTGCCGGCGCTTTCGACCAAACGGACGAAGGCGAACTTGCTGGTGTGGTCGATGGCCACGAGCATTCGCAGCTTGCCCTGCTCGGTGCTGACTTCGGCGATGTCGATGTGGAAGTAGCCGATCGGGTAGGCCTTGAAGCGTTTCTTGTCCGGCTTGTTGCCCTCGGTTTGGGGCAGGCGGGAGATGCCGTGGCGCTGCAGGCAGCGGTGCAGCGAAGACCGCGTCAGCGCCGGGATGGTGGGCTGGAGGGCATACAAGCAATCGTCCAAAAGCAGCAGCGTATGCCGGCGGAAGGCGACGACGGCTGCTTCCTGCTCGGGGGTGAGCACGGGCGAGCAGGGCTGCTTGGGTCCCATGGCGGCGTCAGTGGCGGTTTGGCGCTTGCGCCACTTCTGGACGGTTGTGGGGCTGATGCCGTGGCGCTGTGCGAGCGCCCTTACGCTTTCTTGGCTCCGCTGTATCGCGCGACGGATTGCCTCAGTCGTTGTGGCGCTGCCGTGGAGAACCTGGCCCATAGCTCGTCCCTTGCTGCCGGACGGCTCAGTGTGTCACCACACCCCGGGACTGAACACCTAGCGAGCGTTCGAACTGTGCGATCGCGCCGAATATGTAGAAGGTCAGGGTCCCGCCCGGGTGGTCGTGTCGATGCTCTCGGTCAACGACACGAGGCCGATGCCCGCGACGCGCAGCTCCTCCGCGGTCGCAATCAGCTTCTTCAACGAGCGGGCGAGCCGGTCGAGCTTCCACACGATCAGCGAATCCCCGAACCGGAGCACGTCGGTGAGCACGCGCGCGAGCTCGGGACGGTCATCGCGGGCACCGGAAGCCTTTTCGGTGAACACCTTGTCACAGCCGGCGCAGCGCAGCGCCTCGAGCTGCAGCTCGGGATTCTGATCGTTGGTGCTGACCCTGGCGTAGCCGACCCGCATGTGCGCCCGATTGTTCTTGGAACCCGTCCGCGCGATAGCATTTTGCGAACTCGGTATCCAGAACAGTTATGAGAAGACCGGACTGACGGAAACGCGTGATCGCCGGCGCGCGCCGGGCGGCTACTCAGAAAGGTTGGTTTTAGAAAGAACGGGGGGGATTTGCCAAGATCGTTAAGTTCCGGCCGATCCGCGGATTGTCACGTATCCCGAAACAGGCTGCGGGCATTTGTCTTGAAGATTGCCGACAGCATCGCTTTGTCCAGCATGTCGGTATCCATGAGACGTTTGAGCAATGTCTCGCAGGTAGCGACCGGGGTAAACGGCCATTCGCTACCGTAGAGCAGGTGGTCGGGATCGGCGATCCGGAGCAGCGCGGCGAGTTGATCAGGGACCGGCGAACCGGCGAGGTCGAACCACATGTCTCGCAGGGCGCCATGGATGTCGTGCGGCGCGGCTGGGTCGGGCTTCAGGCCCAGCGTCATCTGCGTTTCGATGCGGCTCGCCAGCACCGGCAGCACAGCCCCTGCGTGCGGGACGATGAGCCGGATATCAGGATAACGCGCAAGGGTGCCCGACACGATCATCTGCGTCACCGTCCGCGTCGTGTCGAAGATGAACTCCAGCATGGGAACCGGATAGCCCAGCGCGATCTGACTTGAGCCACCATGGGGCCGCGAAAAGCACCCACATGGCGAGCCGGTCGGATGGAGGAACAGCACCGCCGCGCGCCGGTCGAGTTCGGCATAGACCGGCGCCAATTCGGGGTCGCCAAGATAGAGGCCATGAAAGTTCGTCTCGAACACGACGCCATCGGCATCCAGCTCGTCTAAGGCCCGTGCGATCTCGGCCAAAGCTCCATCAATGTTGGGCAGCGGCGTGGAGGCGAAGAACCCGAAGCGATCCGGGTGGCGTCGTTTCAGGCGAGCGGCCTCGTCATTGACCGCCCGCGCGAGCATTTGCGCCTTTGTGTCGTGCCCGAAATGCACTCCCGACGACGAAATCGAGAGATAGGCCTTGGCGATCCCAAGCCGATCCATCGCCGCCAGCGCCTCGTCCTCGCTCCACGAGGGCGTAGCAGGCATCCCGTCGGGCGGCGACTTGCCGGCGGCTTCGAGCGCCCGCACGTAGACGTCTGGCAGATAATGATGATGGACGTCGATCCGTGCCGGTGTGCTCATGGTACGTCTCCGGTTCAACAATCGAATGCAATCAGCGCGTCGGCAAAAGCGTGAGGCTGTTCGAGCGGTACGATGTGGTGGCAGTCGGCGATATCGACGCGGCGCAGGTCGGGCGCGATCGGGAGGAGTTGCCCGTGGATGGCATCGCTCACCACGCCGCCGACGATGGCCAATGCCGGTTGTTCGACGGCTCCGCGATCGGCGAGCGCCGCCCTGACCTGCCGGCTGTTGCCGGGAAAGGCTCTGTAGTGCTCGAAGCCGCAGCGCAGCGCCTCGCGTCCGCTGTAAGCGGCAACGAAGGCATCGCGGATTTCGGGCGGCATCGACGGCACGTCCTTGTAGAACCAGTCGAGATATGCACCTTCATTTCCCTCGATCACGGTTTCGGCTAGTACCTCTGCACAGAGGTTTTGACTGTTTGAGCGTATCCAGGATTGAGCG
>CAXTCN010000060.1:0-27183 GCA_964242575.1 uncultured Acetobacteraceae bacterium
TCAAGTTCTGCGCCGCGCGGGTTAGTGCGGCAGTGGTGGCGGAAGCGGCGGAGTAACAAGATCGGTTCTGCTTCTCCGGGTCCTGCTGTGGAAGCAGCGGGACCTGGCGTAGTCTGCAGGGCGGTGCGCCACCTACAACCAGGACCGACATAAGGTCGGAGTAGGCCCAACTTCGCCGCATCACGGTGTTCGGCCACTCGCCGAACACCGTGATGACTGGCCTTCGCTGTCATCGTTACAGCGACGACCCAGCCAACCCACTGTATGGGCTTGGCTACTTGCAGTGCTGGAGCGCAAGCCGCGCAAGCTCGCGGCGGTGGCTTGTCCGACAGGATGGCCCGCAACGCAAGGGATGACGTGCGCCGAGCCGCTTACCCTTGCTCGTTGCGAGACGTATGTGACAGCAGTAGTTTAGGACCGCCCTAGCTCTCGCCGGGCGGTCCCAAGCCGTCAGGCGTGCTGGACGGCAGCGCCAACTGGCGTTGCCGCCATAGCCGCGTTATTCGCCGCATGGTGGCGCACCAGCATGGGCCGGAGCACTGCGATGGCCAGCGCCGCCGCGATCAGGTCCATGATGGCTACGGTGTAGAGCACCGTCGCCCAGGTACCGGTCGCCTCCATGAGCACGTTGCCGAACGGCACGAACAAAGCAGCCAGGCCCTTGGCGCAATAGAGCGTGCCGTAAATCTTGCCGATGTGCTTGGAGCCGAACGTGTCCGCCGCCGTGGCGCTGAACAGCGAATACACCTCGCCCCAAGCTAGGAAGACGATGCCAGACAAGATGATGAAGGCCCATGGGTTGGAGCCGAAATAGCCTAGCGCCACGATACCGATGCCTTCCATGGTGAAGGCTATGAACATCGTTTTCTCACGTCCGATGCGGTCCGACACGAAACCGAACAGCGGGCGCGAGATGCCATTCATGATGCGATCCAGCATCAGCGCGAAGGGCAATGCGGCCATGGCGAAGAAGTAGAGGTTCACCTGAAAGTTTTTGACGCCCAAGTCCGTCGCGATGACGCCCAATTGCGCCACTGCCATAAGCCCGCCCGTCACCGTGCAGGTGAACATGAGCAACATGACCCAGAACACCTTGGTGCGCAGGGCCTCGCCAAGCGTGTAATCCCGCCGGCTTTGCATCACCTTAGTCGAGTAGATGGCAAAGTCCTTGGCCGGCCCGCGCAAGAAAATCGCAGCCACGAAAATGATGGCGCCCTGGATCAGGCCGAAGGTGAAGAACGCCTGGGTATAGCTGCCTGCGTCGATCATCCGGGCAATTGGGATGATAGTGAGCGCCGAACCCGCGCCGTAGCCGCCCGCCGTTAGACCGACTGCGAGGCCGCGCTTGTCAGGAAACCACTTGAGGGCATTATTGATGCAAGTGGCGTAAACGCAGCCGACACCGATGCCGCCCACAACGGCGCCGACGTAAAAGCCCGCGAGCGATGTCGCATAGGAGTTTACCACCCAAGCAAGCCCGGTCATGATCCCGCCAAACATCACCACACGGCTCGGGCCATACTTGTCGATGAAATAGCCCTCGATGGGCGTCAGCCAGGTCTGCACGATGACGAAGATCGTGAACGTGGCCTGGATGGACGCGCGGGTCCAGCCAAAGGTCTTCTGGATCTCAGGAACGAACAAGGTCCAGGCATATTGGATGTTGGCGGCTGCCACCATGCAGGCCACCCCTAGCGCGAGCTGAAGCCATCGGTTGACGGCAGCCTTGCCGTCTGAGTGCGTTGCGTACGACATCGTTTCCCCCTGTGTTACGCGCTTGTTCGCGCCGGCTTTTTATCCAGCCTGTCTGCATGTCACCGCGACGGACCACCCGCTTGCAAGCGGGTTAAAGTTGCCGAGATGCTCAGTCGACGGCCGAAGTGGTGTAAAGTATTCTGCATACCAGAGTTGAGCGCAACAAAAAAGCATAGCGGCGTCGCTGAAGGTGCGATCATTGCGAGTCAGCGGCTATTCGTAGCCCTGATCGGTGCAGCAACATGGTCATAAAATGACAGGGTTTTCGTGGGTTCCACACCCGGTTCATCTGCGCTCGTGGTGCAGGCGGATGGATTGCGCAGTGACAGGATGCCGCATGGATGGGACATCCATAAAGGTTTGATAGCCCGCTTTGTCCCGTCGTGTTCTGCCGCTTATCCCGGCAGGCATCCCGTTCACGGCACGCTCGCCTCGGCCGGCTGGGCCACGCTGGTGCCGATCATCGCGTCCCGGGTCACGAGGGCCGCGAGCGCCGCCTCGTCCATGCCTCCTTCCCGGTCGGCCGCTCGGGCAATACGAGGCAACGCAGCTCAGCGTTGCTGTCCCAGACCCGGCCCTCTTTCTCCGCCGGCAGCTCAGTGCCGAACTTCGCCAGCACGCCGTGCGGGTCGGTCACCGCGCGGGCATGGTAGGGCGCGGACTTGTACTAAAGCGCTTCCACTGGCATGAGGTCCAGACTGTGGCCCGGCAGCGGCGGCGCCGTGATGCCCAGGCTTGCAGCTTCGGCTCACACGGCTTTCGCGCGGTGACAGGGCGCACCGTCCCAGACCAGGACGAGCTTGCCGCCATCGGGAAAGAGAGCATTCAAGGTCGTGGGGTGCTGAGTGGGCCGGGTTAGGGTCTGGGTTCACGGGACGAGGGTAGGCTGGCGCCGAAGCTGGCATGGCGGGCGACGCTGGTTGCGGAGCTGCGGCCCGGGGCGGCGACGGGGACCGAAGTTGCCCGCATCGCGCGCGACGGGCAGGCCGGCATGGCCGAGCGTGGGCTGCGGCTCGCCGAGGCGAAGCAACCCGCGGCGGCGCTGCAGGCTCGGGTCGTGCCGGCCCAAGTGGCTGTGGCGGGTGAGCTCGGTCGCCCGTGTGGGCGCGCGCTGGCCGGCACGGGCCATCATGGGGCGAGGTTTCGCCCCTTGTTCGGCGCCGCGCCGGTCCGGGTCCGTCGGCTGCTCGCCTGCCCTTGCCAGGGTTCGGGCCAGGCGAAGGGCTTTGCGGCGCTGGCCCCCCTTCGGCAAGGTCGCGGCTTTGCTGTCTGGGTTGCTGCCGATGGGCGGGGCGCAGGACACGGGCACGGTCCGGCGCGCTGGGACAGAGCCACCGTGCCGCCCTTCCCCGACGTGCGCACGGCGGCGCCGAGCGACACGCTCGAGGGCGCCTTCCGCCATCGCCACCCCGGCGTCCGGACAGCGAACCATGGCCACAGCGCGACGACAGCCGCGACTACCAGTAAGGCCTGTATGCGGGTGGCTTGATGCGGCGCGGCGCATTCTATTCCATGCTTTTCGGATCGGCGACGGCACGGCGGCAGGTTGGGCGGGAGCGGCTAGCGCTGAACCGCTTGCTCGGGCATCCTGTTGTTTGGCGAGGCCACAGGCGCGCAGCCAGGGGCCGATCAGGTGCTTCTAGCGGCCCATGGTCGTTTGAGGACACGACGTCAGGCGTCATGCAGACAACGTTGAGCCAGAACCAGAGCGAACATCGATGATTTCACTCGTTCGTCCCGCAACCGTCCGCTCTCTGCACGGCTCCAGCACCCGCCGTCCAGAGGTTGGCTCCGATTGACGCATCATCGGGACGTTGCCCTGCTTTGATGAGGCATCCATGACAACACGACCCCCGTTGCCACCCTTTAACGCTGAAACCGCTGCCCAAAAGGCGCGCATGGCGGAAGACGCCTGGAACACGCGCGATCCCGAGCGCGTGGCGGGCGCCTATACCGAGGACAGCCGCTGGCGCAACCGCGCCGAGTTTTTCCAGGGCCGTGAGGCCATTGTCGCGTTCCTGCGGCGCAAGTGGGCGCGGGAGATGGAATACCGGCTCATCAAGGAGGTCTGGGCCGTCTCGGGCAACCACATCGCCGCACGCTTTGCCTACGAGTGGCGCGACGACAACGGACAATGGTTCCGCTCCCATGGCAACGAGCAATGGGAGTTCGACGACGCCGGGCTGATGCGTCGGCGCGAGGCAAGCATCAATGACGTGCTAATCCGTGAGCAGGACCGCGTGTTTCGCTGGCCTTCTGGCCCACGTCCGGCGGACCACCCCGGCTTGTCCGCACTCGGCCTTTGAGCCCGGCGTGCCGAGGATGGTCCTGAGCGTGCGGACACTCCGTAAGCTATCTGCCAGCAGGCGATTGTTTCTAGAATTCGTTCCCTGCGCCCAGAACAGTGGCGCCGGGTTCGTACGGCACTCGTTGACAGGGTTACGCAAGCAGCAAGCGGATTATTCCATCTAGCTGATCCAGTGAGTCGTAGCCGATCTGTATATGGCCCCGTTCGCCGTCGCGCCGTATTTTCACGGCAAGGCCAAGGTGAGCAGCCACGCGTTGTTCTACGGCAGCGACATCTGGATCAACGCCAGCTTGTTCGGCTTTCGGGGACGCTGGGCGTAACGAGCGCTGTGTCATGGCTTCGGTCTGTCGCACGCTGAGGCCTCGTGCGATGACGGTGGTTGCGGCCGCTTGCTGGTTTGGGTGGGTGAGCAGGGCTCTTGCATGACCCGCCGTAAGCGACTTCGACGCAACATGCGCTCGCAACTCCTTCGGCAGTTGCAGAAGCCGGAGGGTGTTGGCTATGTGGCTGCGGGATTTTCCGACCACCTCGCCAAGTTGATCCTGGGTTAAAGCAAAGTCGTTGATTAGGCGGGCATACCCATCGGCCTCCTCAATTGCGTTCAGGTCTTGCCGTTGCAAGTTTTCCACCAGGGAGGCGGCCATGGCTTCAGTGTCAGTAAAGGTGCGGACCAGGACTGGAACCTCGTGGAGGCCAGCGGCTTGCGCAGCCCGCCATCGCCGCTCACCGGCAATGATTTCATATTGGTCGGTCGCGTGCGGATGAGGGCGCACCAGGATTGGCTGCAACACTCCTGAGCGTCGGATCGAAGCCGTGAGTTCATCGAGCGACGCCGGGTCAATCTCGGCTCTGGGCTGGAAGGTCCCCGGAACCATCGCCGTTACAGGCAGGACAGTCCGATCTGGTTTAAAGGCCGGACTGGCGCCTGCCTGCTCGCCGAACAGCGCGGCGAGCCCGCGTCCGAGGCGTGGCGCTGTCTCTCGGGCTGTCACGCCGGGCCACCGCTTGCCCGTTGCAATTCAGCCGCCAGCCGGACATAGGCCTGCGCGCCAGGGGAGCGGACGTCGTAGATGATGACGGGCTTTCCATGGCTTGGCGCTTCGGATACGCGCACATTTCGCGGGATCACGGTTTCGCAGACTTGGTTCCCAAAGAACTTGCGCACATCGGCGGCCACGAGTTCAGACAAGTTGTTCCGGCGGTCAAACATCGTCAGGACGATTCCGAGCAGCGAGAGATGCGGGTTCAGGTGCGTTCGAACTCGTTCGATTGTTTGCGTAAGCTGGCTTAGCCCTTCTAAGGCGAAGAACTCGCACTGCAAAGGGATGAGGACAGCATCGGCAGCCACAAGCCCATTCAAAGTGAGCAGCCCCAGGCTGGGCGGGCAATCGATCAGGATTTCGTCGTATCCCGCGCCGATGGCGCTCAGTGCGGTGTTCAGCTTGAACTCACGCTGCGGCAACGAGGCAAGTTCAATTTCTGCCCCAGCCAAATCACTGTCTGCAGGCAGCAGGTCAAGATTTGGGATCGTCGTCCGGGTTGTGGCTTGCGTGGTTGCGGCATGGTCAAGCAGAACCGTGTAGGTCCCGGTCCGTCGCGCCGCACGGTCAATTCCAAGGCCGGTTGACGCATTGCCCTGCGGGTCCAAATCCACGAGCAGGACTCGCCTGCCGCTTATCGCCAGGGCAGCGGCGACATTTATGGCCGTGGTTGTCTTCCCAACGCCGCCTTTCTGATTGGTTATTGCAGTGACCCGGGTGTGCCGCTTGGGAGGATGATCGGCTTCGGCACGATCATAGGACATGGCGCACGTCCCCGATCACTAGGACGACCAATTCTGGATTTGATGCCGAGGCGTATCGGCGACATGAGAAGCGCCATTGTTTACGGGCATTTTGTATCTCCGTGACCGCTCCTGCGCCCTTTGGGAACATGCATATGCCATCGGGCGCGAGATGCGGCTGAGCATATTCGAGCAACTTGCTGAGCGGCGCCAACGCGCGGGCCGTGACAAGCCCGGCAGGTGCGACCGTCGACCGCTCGATGCGGCAGCAATGCACTTGGATAGGGGCCGCTGTAATCCTGGCTGCCTCTTGAAGGAAAGCCGCTTTGCGTTGGTCCGCTTCTATGAGTTCGAACGCAACATTGGAGACAATGGCCAGAGGCAGCGCGGGAAGGCCTCCGCCAGATCCTAGATCGATCGCCCGGGCGACTGTTGGTGGCAGAAGCGATGCGAGCTGAACGCTTTGGGGTACGTGATACGATTGGACGAGACCCTGGTCGCGCTTGGATATCAGATTGATAACTTTGGCCCAACGACAAAGCACGTCAGCGAATAGGTTCAGGCGATCCTTCGTTTCGCGTGAAACATAGGCTTCGGAAACACCTGGAAGCGGAATGGCTTCCGCCTCAGGCTCAGGTTGGTCAGCGTGTGGCATCACTATGCCGTAGCATGAAGAGCCTGGCCTGACCCCATTTTTCATCCAGCGGCAGCCAGGGACTGGCGTGCGTTGTCGCCCTCATCGGCGATGGTTGCAACCTGCCGCGGCGCAGCCAGTCTGAGCCCAGCCGCACGCAGAGCGTGGCCGCTCGGCGTTGCAGCCATCGGCCCAAGACGGCGACTGCCGGTGAAGTCAAGGGTGGGGACCGAGGGGAACGCGGGCCAGGATCGCACGCGCCGGGCGCAGGACCGGGCAGGCGTGTCACAGGCACTGGACCGCATACGGCACCAGGGCTATCGCATTTGAGTTTTGCCGAATTGGGCGAGAAGGCTGTCAGGAACTCCTCGCTCAAGGCAGCGCGATAGAGCTTGCCTTTCATGGAGTCCTTTGATCCCTCGAGCTTTGCAAGATTGAGGGCCATGCGTCGCAACAGGGCCATGTTCTGTGGTCCATGGTCCTTGTGGTTGCGGGCCTGATCCTCGTTCATGGTCACGTCGAGCACCCAATGCAGGCCGTTCTCCACGCCCCAATGCGCGCGGGCGACTTCGCCAAACCGTGCAGCGGGCAATGCCGTGCTGAGCAGATAGTAGGCGGTTTCGGTGCTGGTCTGAGTGCCGATCTCGCGAGTGCGGACCACCTTGCCGATGGCCCTCAAGCCCGGCCAGTGATGCTGCTCTTGCAGCCACTCGACATCATTCGACACCAAGCTGGTGCGGGTCTCGATCCGGCCATGCTCGCCGTCCGCCGTGGTGTGCGAGGCCTTGGCCGGACGTGCGGGATCATCGAGAAAGGTTCGCACGTCGTCGTGCAGGCTTCCCTGATTGCCCTTCAAGGCTAGGACGTAGTCGCCACCCTGGGCCACCACTTTGGCGGCAATGGCACGCTGGCAGTTGAGTGCGTCGGCGGTGACGATGCGCCCTTTGAGCGACAGCAGGTCCAGCAGCTTCGGCACCGCCGTGATCTCGTTGGACTTACCATCGACCGCAAGTTGGCCCAGCAGCAGCCGCTGGTCCGCCGACCAGGCATGCAGCATGTGCAGCGGCGACTTGCCCGCAGCTCGGTCAAAGGAGCGCCGCAGCGTCTTGCCGTCGATCGCCACCACGCCCTGCAGGGTCTCGGCAAAGCGCTGCATGAAGCGCGTGAAGCAGACCTCGAACGGCGCCGGGTCGAGAAGCCGGAACACCCGACTGAACGTGTCGTGGCTCGGGATGCCGTGCCGCAAGCGCAGAAACCGCCGCAGGAACGGCTCCTTGAGTCCGCCAAACAGCGCCATGTCCGGCGAACGTCTCCGTTCGACGTCCGAGCAATCCTTGCCGCCGGTCAGGATGGTGCAGAGTGCAATCAACAGCAGTTCATGCAGGTCATGGCGGGCGTTATCCCGCCGCGGGTCAACGACCTCGGCAAAACACGCGACGAACTCTTCCATGGCAGGGCCTCTACGCTGAACCGCGCGTTTAGAGGCCAGCCACACTCCCGCCGGCAACCCTCGCCCTCAACGATCATATGCGATAGCCCTGATACGGCACGTTGCAAGGCACAGAAGGAAGAAACGGTTCACAACAGTCGGGCCTTGGAGGCCCTCCGCTACCACGCATCGACCTCTGGCGACGCACGCTCAGGCGGCGCAGTCAGAAGGACGGCGCGACCTGGAGCAGGACTGCCAAGATCGCCAACGACTGGCTCCCCAAGCCCCGAGTCCTTCACCCCTGGCCCCAGCAGCGCTTCGCCGTCAAACACCCAAGATGGGAGCCGTATGCGGGAAATCGTGCGCCGTGAAAACGGCGAGGTGAGTATCCGTTTCAGACGGAGGAAGCCGGGAGAAGTGCTTCCGGGTCAACCATCTTACCGGACGGTGAAAGCCTATGGGACAAGAGCATGATGGTGAAGCGGAGGTTTGGGCGAACATGCCAGACCCAACGCCCTGCAAGGCCCGCGCGATATGGTCAAGGCTGAATTGCTTGAACCCCAGCCTCCAGCGATGGAACGTCACATCCCGCGCCACGGCATGTCGGGGCGCGGTCGGCAGGATAGGACGGTTTCGCTTTCGCCGTCCGAAACTCTCCCTGCCGAGCGACGGCCAACGAGGCCGTTCAAGGGGGCGAACAGGGGACCTAAGTCGCGCTGGAACGTTCAACTCGCACGGACACGGGATCGCCTACAGGCCGCGAGGCCCATGGCGACGGAGCGGCCGTAGTAGTCCGAGGACGGGAAAGCCGTCCACATGGCGAAGGGCCGCAGGTGCCTTGATGGCTAAAGCTGGGAGGTAGCCGCAATGGCAACTCACCGACGCCGCTACTCGACAACATGAAGCCTATGTAAGGCGTCCCGGACGCTGGCTCCTCAAATGCCGCGGTGGTCCGTGATGTGACGATGCGCTTTGTCCCAACGCGTACGCTGGTGGCAGACCGGCGGTTTTACGCGGCCTTTATGCCTGGACGGCCTGAACCGGATCGCGCCTTTATCCCCACCTCGTCCATCTTGCCAGGCGCAACAACAGGGCGCACCCATGCTCGACATCTTGGCCGCCGTGCTCGGCACTGGCGGCATCCTGCTCATGGCCGGTTACGCCGCGCTATGCGACCGGATTTGGCGCCATGCTGGACCTGATCCTGGGTGGGGCCGTGTCTGCCGGGCTGCTAATCTATCTGGTTTGGGCGCTCGTGCGCCCCGAAGACTTCTAGGGGCGACCGCATGACCGTCATCGGTTGGGGGCAGATCGCGCTCACGCTTTCGCTCGTCTTCCTCGCCGCCGTGCCGCTCGGCGGCTACGTCGGCGCCGTCATGCAGGGCGCGCGCAGCGCGTTGTCCCCCGTGCTCGGTCCGGTCGAGCGCGGGCTGTACGCCCTGTGCGGCGTGGACCCAGCGCGCGGCATGAGCTGGCGCGGCTACGCGGCAGCATTGCTGGTGCCGAACGCGCTGCACTTCCTGCTGCTGTATGCCATCCTGCGCTTGCAGTTCTACTTGCCGTTCAACCCGCAGGGGTTCAGCGGCATGTCGCCGCGCCTCGCGTTCAACACCGGCATCAGCTTCGTCACCAACATCAACTGGCAGGCCTACGCCGGCGAGACGACGCTGAGCCACGGCGCGCAGATGCTCGGCCTCACGGTCCACAACCTCCTGTCCGCCGCCACCGGCATCGCCGCCGCCTGCGCGGTGTCACGCGCCTTCGCCGCCGGGGGCTTGCGGACGTTGGGCAATTTCTGGGCGGACCTGACGCCGGCGACGCTCTACACCCTGCTGCCGCTTTCCTTGGTGGTCGCGGCGCTGCTGCTGGCGATGGGCGTGCCGCAAACGCTGGCAGGTTCCCTGGACGCCACGACGCTGGAGGGCGCCAAGCAAACCATTGCCCTCGGCCCCGTCGCGTTCCAGGAGGCGATCAAGCTGTTGGGCACCAACGGCGGCGGCTTCTTCAACGCCACCTCGGCGCATCCGTTCGAGAACCCGACCGCGCTCAGCAACCTGCTGGAAAACTGGTCCTTCCTGCTGCTGCCCTTCTCGATGGCGGTTGCCTTCGGACACATCGTGGGCGACCGGCGCCAGGACTTCGTGCTGATGTGGGCGACGGGCGCGCTGCTGGCGACCTTTGCCGGGTTGGCTTACGCGGCGGAGGCAGCGGGCAACCCGCTGCTGCACGCGCTGGGCGTGGACGCGTTGGCCGGCAACATGGAAGGCAAGGAGGTGCGCTTCGGCGTTGCCGCGTCCGCCTTGTTCGCGGCCGGCACCACGGCCACCAGCACGGGCGCTGTCATTGCCATGCGCGACAGCTTCACGCCGCTGGGCGGCTTCGTCCTCCTGCTGCTGATGCAGTTGGGTGAGGTCGTGCCCGGCAGCGTCGGGTCGGGCCTGTACGGCATCCTGGTGTTCGCGCTGCTGGCGGTGTTCGTCGCTGGGCTGAATGCTGTATCCCTGGACCTCGGCCACGGCCAACAACGGCAGCGCGTTCGCCGGCATCTCCGCCGACACGAACCTGTTGGATTACGGGCTGGGATTAGCCATGCTGCTGGGGCGGTTCGCTTTCCTGGTGCCGGTGCTGGCCATCGCGGGCAGCCTGGCGGCAAGCCCAAGCTGCCGCCCTCCGCCGGCACCTTCCCCACGCACGGGCCGCTGTTCGTTGGGTTGCTGATGGGCGTGATCCTGATCCTGGGCGGCTTGCAGTTCCTGCCCACCCTGTCGCTTGGCCCGTTGGCAGAGCACTTCGCCATGCTCGCCGGCAAGACGTTCCAGGAAACCCTGGGAATGGCCCAAACTGCTGACACCATCGCGCTGTTCGACGGTGCGATCATCGCCCGCGCCGCGCGGGACGCCTTCCAAGCTCAATCCAGCCCGGCTGATCCGCAACCCCGTCATCTTCGTGACCGAAGTGGTGGCAGTGCTGGTGACGGCGCTGGCGGTTCGCAATGGCGCGACCGGGCAGCCCTGGACGTTCGCCGCCTCCATCGCCGCCTGGCTGTGGCTGACGGTGCTGTTCGCCACGTTTGCCGCGGCCGTGGCGGAGGGTCGGGGCCGGGCGCGCGCCGACAGCCTGCGCCGCGCCCGCAGCGACGTCATGGCCAAGCTGCTGGCCAACGCCGCCGACCGCAGCCGCAGCACGCCCCCCCAGCGTCGGCGCTGCGCGTCGGCAACTTGGTGCTGGTGGAGGCGGGCGACCTGACTCCGTCTGACGGCGAGATCATCGAGGGCGTGGCGAGCGTCAACGAAAGCGCCGTCACCGGGGAAAGCGCGCCCGTGATCCGCGAGGCCGGCGGCGACCGCAGCGCCGTCACCGGCAGCACCCAGGTGATCAGCGATTGGCTGGTGGTCCGCATCACTGCCAACCCTGGCAGCACCTTCCTGGACCGCATGATCGGCCTGGTGGAAGGGGCAAGCCGCCGCAAGGCGCCGAACGAGATCGCGCTCGACATCCTGCTGGCGGGCGGGCCTGGCGCAAGAGGGCCGTGGACTCGCTGCTGAAGCTGGCTGGGGGCGAGCCTTCCCCCGCCTTGGCCCGGCCCGGGCGCGTCGCGGCGGCGGTGCCGCGGGAGCGGCTGGGCTGGGCCAAGGCGACGGCGCTGGTCGCGGGGGTCACGGGCGCCGGGCTGCTGGCAGGGAACGCCTTGCCGTCCGAGGCGTTGGGCATGGTGTTCTTGGCCGTCGTTGTCGCGTCCGCTAGCCTGCAAGGCCTGCCGGTGGCGCTGTATGCGGCAGTCACAGGGTTCCTGGCCTGGGGCTTGTTTTTCATCCCGCCGGTCCACGCCATCACCATCGTTAACGCGCATGACGCCACGGCCGCCGTGGTGTTCCTGCTGGTGGCGGCAATCACCGGAGTGCTGGCCGGTCGTGTGCGGGCGGAGGCGCGGGCCGGCCAGGCGCGCATAGACAGCCTCCGCCGCGTCGGCGCGTTACAGCCGTCGCCTCGGGGAGCCGGCAACGGAGGCGGACCTGCTGCACGAGGTCGCGCGCCAGGCCGCAAGCATCGCCGGGCAGGGCGCCGTCCTGGTCCGGGACGGGGAAGACGTGGCGCTGCGCGCAGCCGAGCCGGCGCTGGACACCTTGGACGAGGTCGGTTACCGCCTGCTCGATGCTCCTGTGTCCACCTGCCTGGGCATTGCTGGAGGCAGTTGACAGGCTGGACCTTGCGGCCGCCGGGTTCAAGGCAAAGCCGACGGGTCCTATTGCGGGCGCCGCCCGCCCATCGAGCTGCTGGCGTCGGCAGCCATGTGGGTGACCGTCGCCGTGGACTGAGCCATGCCCTCGCCGACGCGCCAAGATATCCGGCCCGATTTGGTGTAATCCATCCACGCAGACGATGGAGCTCCAATGGATGCTGGACGGCATCTCCCTTGACCAGTTGCGGACGTTCATCGCAGCGGTGGACGAAGGTAGCTTCTCGGCTGCGTCGCGCCGGTTGCGCCGGGCGCAGTCTGCCGTCAGCCAGGCCGTCAGCAAACTGGAGCAGCAGATCGGCGTCGCCTTGTTCGACCGCGGCAACCGCTACCCGAAGCTGACAGTGGCGGGCAGCGTGCTGCTGGCAGACGCGCGGAACGTGGTGTCGGGCGTCGACGCCATGAAGGCCCGTGCCCGTGGCATGGCTGGGGGGTTAGAGCCTGAGGTGTCAGCCGTCGTTGACGTGTTCTTCCCGATGGAGGCGGTCACCGATGCTGCTAAGGACTTCCAGGCCTTGTTTCCCGCAACCACGCTGCGGCTTTACGTCGAGGCGCTCGGCGCCGCTTACCAGCCGGTCCTCGATGGTCGTTGCAGCGTCGGCGTCGTTGGGCCGTTGCCGTTGCTGCAACCGTCCCTCACCAGCGAACGCCTGACAGCGATCGAGCTGGTCATGGTCGCGGCGCGCGGCCATCCGTTGGCCGCCGTTGCCGCGCCGATCCCGCGCGCGGAGCTGGCCAAACATGTCCAGCTCGTCATCACTGACCGGTCGAGCCTGTCGGCGGGACGCGAGTTCGGCGTGATGTCGCCGCTGAACTGGCGGCTGGCGGACCTGTTCGCCAAACGCGCCTTCCTCCTCAACGGCCTTGGGTGGGGTGGGATGCCGCTGCATACAGTGGCCGACGACGTTGCCAAGGGTCGGCTCGTTCGGCTACAGATTGAGGACGTGCCGTCCGGCGTCCTCGTCCTGCCCATGACCGCCATCTACCAGACAGCGACGCCGCCAGGGCCGGCCGGGCGTTGGCTGATCGAACGGCTGAGGGCTAACCCTGGCCGGACATCGCGGGCCTGAACCGACGGAGGTAGGCAGCCGAGGCAAGCGGCCCTGCCCCTCCAGTCCATCGCCTGGGCCGATAGGACCCATCCAGAAATTGCTAGTTTCGCCGAAGGTGGCCAGCGCCGATGGTGTGCTCCCACCCACACGCCCGAACGTCCCGTATCAAGCAACCCTAAGAAGGACCCGTCATGACCCAACTCCTTGCCATCGAGGTCAGCCCTCGCGCCGAGTATTCCGCGTCCCGCAAGCTCACGGCACAGTTCATCGAGAAGTGGCGTGCAGATCACTCCGGCGGCTCGGTGGTGGTCCGCGACTTGATGAAGACGCACCTGCCATTCGTGGACCTGCCCTGGATCGGTGGCGCATATACGCCGGCCGAACAGCACTCGCCCGAGATGGTCGCGTCCATCAAGGTGTCTGACGGCCTGATCGCGGAGCTGAAGGCGGCCGACCATATCGTGATCGGCACGCCGATGTATAATTTCTCCATTCCGGCGGCGTTGAAGGCCTACATTGACCATGTCGTCCGCGTCGGCGTGACCTTCAGCGCGAGCTACGAGGGGCTGCTGACCGGGAAAAAGGCGACCATCATCCTGGTTTCGGGCGCCAACTATGCGCCCGGCTCGCCGTTCGAGACCTACAACGTCGCGAGCAGCTACCTGCGCCAGATCCTCGGCTTCATCGGGATCACGGACGTGACCGTGGTGTTGGCCGGGCAGGCGCAGGCGGTTGATCGGGGGCAGAAAACGATGGACGAGTTCGTCGGGCAGTTCGACGCCGAGCTATCAGCGGCTGCCTGATGCGCCGGGCCAGAAGCTCGCCGGTTCGCGGCGGGCTTCTGGCTGGCCAGCATGGTGGAACGACGCGAGTGCGTGCACGCACGCGACCGATCCGCATGAACCCAGCTACACCGACGCTTCTGCATGCCTCCGGGGCGAGAGGGCTTGGTCGTGTCCGTGCTGCTTGAGCGGCCGGTTGCCAGACAGCCGGCGCAGCACGACGTAGAACACCGGGGTCAGGAACAGGCCGAACGCCGTCACGCCAATCATGCCGGAGAACACGGCGACGCCCATGGCGTGCCGCATCTCTGCGCCGGCGCCTGTGGACAGCACCAGTGGCAGCACGCCCATGATAAAGGCCAGCGATGTCATAAGGATCGGGCGCAGGCGCAGGCGGCTGGCCTCGATTGCGGCGGCCAATGGCGTGCGGCCGGCGAACTCCAGCTCGCGGGCGAACTCCACGATCAGGATGGCGTTCTTCGCCGACAGGCCGACCAGCACGATAAGGCCAATCTGGGTGAACACGTTGTTGTCGCCGTGGGTGAGCCAAACGCCGGCCATGGCGGCGAGCAGGCCCATGGGCACGATCATGATGATTGCCAATGGCAGCGTCAGGCTCTCGTACTGCGCGGCCAGCACCAAGAACACCAGCAATAGCGCCAGCGGGAAGATCAGCACGCCGGAGTTGCCGGCGATGATCTGCTGGTAGGTCAGCTCCGTCCATTCAAAGGCGAAGCCCTTCGGCAGGGTCTCCTGGGCGATGCGCGCGATGGCGTCCTGTGCCTGGCCGGTGGAGTAGCCCGGAGCGGCGGCGCCATTCACGTCGGCTGACAGGAAGCCGTTGTAGCGCATCGCCCGCTCCGGCCCGGCGCTGCTCTTGATGGTCAGCACGGCAGCGAGCGGCACCATCTCGCCCGATGCGGAGCGGACCTTCAGCCGTCCGATGTCCTCGGCATGGGCGCGGAACGGGGCGTCGGCTTGGACGCGCACGGAGTAGGTGCGGCCGAAGGCGTTGAAGTCGTTCACGTACAGGGAGCCAAGATAGATCTGCAGCGTGTTGAACACGTCGGTCACCGCGACGCCAAGCTGGCGGGCGCGGACGCGGTCGATGTCCGCGTAAAGCTGCGGCACGTCCACGCGCAGGCCGGTGAACATCCCGGTCAGCTCGGGCGCCTTGCGGGCCGCAGCCAGGAAGGCGTTGGTGGCCTCGTTCAGCGCCTCGTAGCCCAGGCCGGCGCGGTCCTCGATCTGCAGCTTGAAGCCGCCGATGGTGCCCAGGCCCTGCACAGGCGGCGGCGGGAACACCGCGATGAACGCGTCCTGGATCGCGCCGAACTGCTGGTTCAACGACCCGGCGATGGCGCCCGCCGAAAGCTCCGGCGTCGTCCGCTCTTCAAACGCCGCCAGCGACACGAAAACGATGCCGGCGTTGGAGCTGTTGGTGAAGCCGCTGATGGACAGGCCGGGGAAGGCGATGTTGTTGATGGCGCCGGGCTGCTTCTCGGCGATGTCGCCCATCCGCTTGATGACGTCCTCGCTGCGGTCGAGGCTGGCGCCGTCAGGAAGCTGGGCGAAGCCGACCAGGTACTGCTTGTCCTGCGCGGGCACGAAACCGCCGGGCACCGCCTGGAACAGCCCGAACGCTGCGCCGACCAGGACCAGGTAAACGGCCATCATCATGGATTTGCGGCCGATGACGCGGGAGACCCCGCCGCCATAGGCATTGGAGCCAGCCGCGAACCCGCGATTGAAGCCGCGGAACAGCCAGCCGAACAAGCGGTCGAGCACGCGGGTCAGCAAATCCTTGGGCGCGTCGTGGCTGCGCAGCAACAGCGCCGCAAGGGCCGGGGACAGGGTCAGCGAGTTCACGGCCGAGATGACCGTCGAGATGGCGATTGTCAGCGCGAACTGGCGGTAGAACTGGCCGGTGAGGCCGCTGATGAACGCGAGCGGCACGAACACGGCCACCAGCACAAGCGCTATGGCGATGATCGGGCCAGAGACCTCGGACATGGCGCGGTATGTCGCCTGGATCGGGCTCAGGCCCTGCTCGATGTTGCGCTCCACGTTCTCGACCACGACAATCGCGTCGTCCACCACGATGCCGATGGCGAGCACCAGGCCGAACAGGCTGAGCGCGTTGATGGAGAAGCCGAACAGGTGCATCACGCCGAAGGTGCCGACGATTGAGACCGGGACCGCGACGAGCGGGATGATGGAGGCGCGCCAGGTCTGCAGGAACAGCACGACGACAATCACCACCAGAACCACGGCCTCGAGCAGGGTTGTGACCACCGCCTCGATGGAGGCGCGGACGAACTGGGTGGTGTCATAGACGACGGCGTAGTCCACGCCCTCGGGCATGTTCTGCTTGATCTCCTCCATGGTGGCGCGTACGGCGTCGGCGATCTGGATCGCATTCGAGCCGGGCGCCTGGAACACCGGGACGGCGACGGCGGACTTGTTGTTGAGCAATGACCGGAGCGCGTAGTCGGCCGCTCCCAGCTCGATCCGCGCCACGTCGCGCAGGCGGGTGACGGCGCCGCCCGGGGCGGTCTTGACGACGATGTCGCCGAACTCCTCCGTGGACTGCAGGCGCCCTTGGGCGTTGACCGACTGTTGCAGGCTGAGGCCCGGGATGCTCGGCGAGGAGCCGATGACGCCGGCTGCCGCCTGCACGTTCTGGGCACGGATCTCGTTCACGATGTCCCCGGCGGACAGGCCGTGCTCAGCGACCTTTTGCGGGTCGAGCCAGACGCGCATCGCGTAGTCGCCGGAGCCGAACAGTTGCACGTCGCCGACGCCGGCGATGCGGGCGAGACGGTCCTTGATGTTGAGCACGGCGTAATTGCGAAGATAGGTGATGTCGTACTTGTTGTCGGGCGACAGGATATGGACGACCATCATCAGGTCGGGCGAGCTTTTGATCGTCGTGATGCCCAGGGTGCGGACGACGTCAGGTAGCCGCGGCTCGGCCTGGCTGACGCGGTTCTGCACCAGTTGCTGCGCCTTGTCCGGGTCGGTGCCGAGCTTGAAGGTAACCGTCAGGGTCATTAGGCCGTCGGTGGTGGCCTGGCTGCCCATGTAGAGCATGCCTTCGACGCCGTTGATCTGCTCCTCGATAGGCGTCGCGACCGTCTCGGCGATGACTTTTGGGCTGGCGCCGGGATAGTTGGCGCGGACGATAACCTGGGGCGGCACCACCTCGGGATACTCGGAAATCGGCAACGCGCCCAAGGCGAGCAGGCCGGACACGAAAATCAGGACCGACAGCACGCCGGCGAACACCGGTCGATCGATGAAGAATTTGGAAAAGTTCATGGCATTGATCCCGGTTAACTTGCGCCGTTATTGGGCCGCAAGCTTGGGCGGCTGCTGCATGGGCACTGGGGTGGGGTCGACGGTCGCGCCGGGCCGGAGACGCTGGAGGCCGTTGACGACGATCACCTCGCCGGGCTTAAGGCCCGACGTGACGAGGCGCAGGCCATCCGCGGTGGCGCCGACGGTGACCTGGCGGTAGGCCACGACGTTGTCGGCGCCCACGACCATGACGAACCGGCGGTCCTGGTCGGTCCCTATGGCGCGCTCGTCAATGCCCAGGGCGGGTTCGGTCCGGGCCTGGCCGAGGCGGAGGCGGGCAAACTGGCCCGGCATCAGCTTGCCGTCCTGGTTCTCGAAAACGGCACGGACACGGACCGTGCCGCTACGGGCGTCCACGATGTTGTCCACCAGTTGCAGGGTGCCATGGAATGGCGTGCCGTCGCTGCCGAGCGTGCCCATCTGGACCGGGATGCGGCCAATTTCCTGCACAAGGTCGGCGCCACCGGGAAGGGTGGCCATGGCGCGGGCCAGGGATTGCTCGTCCGCCTCGAAGCTGGCGTAAACTGGGCTGACCGACACCAGCGTCGTGAGCACCGGGGCGGTGGGACCGGCGGGAACAAGGTTGCCAGCCGTGACCTCGATCCGGCCGACGCGGCCGGCGATTGGGGCGCGGACCTCGGTGTAGCCGAGGTTAAGGCGGGCGGTGGCGAGTTCGGCCTGAGTGGCGCGCAGGTTGGCCTCGGCGGCGTGGAACTCGTTGACGCGCTGGTCCACGTCGCGCTTCGGCGTGAAGCCGGAGCCGACAAGCTGTTGGGCGCGCTGCTGTTCCTTGCCCGCGAGTTCTAGGCGGGCGCTGGCAGCGGCAACCTGGGCGTCGGCGCGCTGGACATCGGCGGCGTACGGGGCCGGGTCGATGGTGAACAGCAGGTCGTTCTGTTTGACGACCGCGCCTTCGCGGAAGTGTGCGGCAACGATGGCGCCGGCGGCGCGGGGACGGACTTCGACGCGGCCAACGGCTTCGACCCGGCCGGAGAAGTCGTTCCAGATGACGGTGTCGCGTTGCTCGACGGTCGCGACCGAGACGGGGATCGCGGCCGGGATGGCGGCAGCGGCGGCCGGGGCCGTGGCGGTGGCGCGGGGCAGGACCTGCCAGGCGACGCCGGCAGCGACTACGGTGGCCAGGCCGATGCCGACGGCCCAGGCGAGCGGGCGGGAGCCGCGGCCGGAAGCCTTGCGTTCGGTGACGGTGGCAGTATCAGCGGCGGTGGGATTGTAGTCGATCATGGTCAGCTCCTCACCGGGAGCGGCGCGGGCGCCCGGCCCGGCGTCACGGCAGCAAAGAAATCAGCGAAGGCGTCACGGACCTTGGCGGCCCAGGGCGCAGACGGGCCGGCCAGCGCGTCGGGCCAGCCACTGGCGTCCAAGGTGCGGGCCTGTGCTGGCGTTCCGGCTTCTTGTAGCCGGCAAGCGTAGCGGAGGCTTTCGTCCCGCATCGGGTCATCCCGCGCCGTCAGCACGAGGGCCGGCGGCAGGCCGTGCAGACGAGAGCCGCAGGACGGCGCGGCGTAGGGGTGGGCGGCCTTGTCGGGCGTGCCGAGATAAGCCTGCCACCCGTCCGCCCACTTGCATCCGACCGGCCCGGCCTCCGCGTCGCGGTAGGAACAGGTCGCCATGCCGGCGTCCAGCATCGGCGACAGCAGGATTTGCCCGGCCAATGGTGGCCCGAGACGGTCGCGGGCCATGAGCGCAAGGGCGGCGGCCAGGTTGCCGCCGGCCTCCTCGCCGGCAACGAACAGCTTCGAGGCGCGGTCCGCCCAACAGGCGCGCCGGTCGTGCAAGCGCCCGAGCAAGGCATACATGGCCTCGACCGCATTGGGGAACGGGGAAGCGGCTCCGGCGGGGTAGTCGGCCGACACAACGACCGCCCCGGCCTCGGCCAGCAACACCGCAACGGGCCGCTCGGCTCCGGGTGAGAGGGCCAGGAAAGCGCCCCCACGCAGGTGCAGCACGAGCGGGGCCGGGCGCGTCACGGCGTGCTTGTACACCTGCGCCGCAACTCGTGCGCCGCCGCCAGGGTCGATCCACTCAGGAGTGGGAATAGTGTGCATGGTCGTGGACCATCCCGTGTTGCAACGCAATAAGAGTGGGGACCGGAACCGCTGGCATTAATGGGCAGAAACGCACTACATTATTCACTATTGTGAACAATGACGCTACGAGGGTGCCATCGACCAGGTTGCCGCGCTTCGCGCGTTCGTTCGTATCGTCGAAACCGGCAGCTTCACCCAGGCCGCCACATCGCTTGCCACGCCGAGGCCGACCATCACCAAGCTGGTGCAGCAGCTAGAGGCGCACCTCCGCACCAAGCTGCTGAGCCGGACCACGCGGCGCCTTGCCGTCACTTCGGACGGGGCGGCGTACTACGAGCGGGCGATCCGGGTGCTGGCGGACCTTGATGAGCTGGACGCAAGCGTCACCGTGTCCCAGGCGCGACCGAAAGGCCGGCTGCGCATCGACGTGTCGGCGGCCATTGCGCAGGAGATCATGCTGCCGGCGTTGGGCGGGTTCTTCGAGCGCTATCCCGACATCCAACTCGACATCGGCACGTCGGACCGGCTGACGGACTTGATCGCGGAGAACGTGGACTGCGTGATCAGGGCCGGCGCCATCGCGGACCTGTCGCTGGTGGCTCGACGCATTGCCGAGATGCACATGACGACCGCCGCCGCCCCTGCCTACCTGGAGCGGCATGGAATGCCGGCGCACCCATCGGCGCTGGAGTCCCAGCATCGCATGGTGGCCTATTTCAGCGCGCGGACCGGACGGCACGTCCCGTTCGAGTTCATCCGCGGAGAGGAACGGTTGAAAGTCGCGGGCCGCTACCACGTGGCGGTGAACGAGGCAGGGACTTACCTCAGGGCGGGGCTGGCCGGGCATGGCGTCATCCAAGCGCCGCACTTCATGGTGCGTGGCCCTGTGGAGGCGGGCGAGCTGGTGCAAGTGCTGCCGGACTGGAGCGTGCCGCCAATCCCGCTGCATGTCGTGTATGCTCCGAACCGGCATCTAAGCACGAAGCTGCGGATCTTTGTCGATTGGGCGGCGGGGCTGTTCGCGGCGGCAGCGCTTGCGCCGGGGCGGTGAGACGATGAGCGTTGGCGCTGCCAGCGGGTCTTCTTGGCCGCCCCTGCTGCTGATGCTGTCAGGGGCCGCAAGTTGATGCCCCCTGTCCCATGGCGCGGCTCTCGCGTATCAGCTCTTCAGCTCAGAAGAAGAGATCAGCGTGAGAAAACCCATCACGATCCAAGATAAGATGCACAGCTCGGGCGGCGTGATGACCGGCTTCGACTACCTGCGGATCGGCCTTTCCGTCGCCGTCCTGGGCTGGCACAGCACCGGCCTCAGCACGGGCTCAGCCGAGCGGGACGCCGAGCTGTGGTCAGGACCGTTCCGCTTCCTGCCGGCTGCGATCATTCCGGTCTTCTTCGCCCTATCGGGCTTCCTGGTCATCGGGAGCTTGGAACGCACCCGCCTGCACCAGTTCATCACCTTGCGCGTCGTGCGTTTGGTGCCGGCCTTGGCGGTCGAGATCGCGTTGTCCGCCCTGATCCTCGGGCTGGTCTTCACCGAGCTGCCGTGGTCGCAGTACCTGACGAGCAGGCAGTTCTATGCCTACTTCCTCAACATCGTCGGCGACATCCACTACGACCTTCCGGGCGTGTTCGAGAACAATCCCCTTCCAAGGATCGTGAACGGCCAGCTCTGGACCATTCCATACGAGCTGGAATGCTACTTGGCGCTGATCCTGCTGTCGGTCTCGACGCTGCTGAAGCGCCGGCTCGCGTTCGCGGCCGTCGTGGCTGGCCTTTCGCTCGCGCTCACTGTCCGGGTCCTGAGCGGCCATCCGGTGAATCCCTTCACCCACGTGCCGGGCCGGGTGCTGGTCCTCTGCTTCCTGACCGCCGTGAGCCTTTACCAGTACCGGGACGTCGTCCCCTATTCCAACTCCCTGGGGGCCGTGTCGGCCGTCGCGACGGCGGTGCTGCTGCAAATACCCGACACGTGCTACTTGGCCATCTTCCCCATCGCCTACCTGACCGTCTGGCTTGGCCTGATGCGTCCCCCGCCGATACCGTTCGGCGACCTGTCATACGGCGTGTACCTGTTCCATTGGCCGATCCAGCAGACGATCGTGCATGTGTTCCCGGACGTTCGGTCCTGGTGGCTGCTGACGCTCCTCTCGTTGCCGCTGAGCGCTGGTTGCGCCTGGCTCTCGTGGAACCTGATCGAGAAGCCGACGCTCACCCGCAAGAAGTTGATCCTGGCGGTGGTGGACCGGGTTTGGGCGGCGACGCCGAAGTTCAGCCGCCCCGCTGCGTGGCAGCGGAGGAACCACGCCCGGACCAGCCCCGACGCGATCCACCCCAATGGAGTGAGCCTGGAGACGGGCGCGCACGCGCAAAGGCCTGCGCGCGCCCGGGAGCTTGCGAAGCCGCTGCCCGATCCCGCTGGCAGCGAAAGTTCATGACAGCCTTGCGGGATGCAGACCTTTCTGCCGAGCCGGCGCTGCCGCGTGGGGCTGCCGTCCGAAAACCATGGTGAGCGGGCGGGCACGGGTGCGATGGGCTGCCCTGGCGGCCGGGTCGATGGTGGGCCTGGCCTCTCCCACACTCGCCCAGGACGCCGCTTTAACTCATTCCTGGACCGGCACATGGGCGGCCGCGCCCCAAAGCGGGACCGAGGGCATCGGCTTCGACCGGCAGACCCTGCGCCAAACCGTGCACGCCAGCGTCGGCGGCCCGGTCGCGCGGGTGCGGGTTTCGAACGCCTTCGGCACGCGCCCGCTCGCGGTGGCGGACGCGCGCATCGCCTTGCCAAATAAGGGACGGGCCGGAGCCATCGAACCGGCGACCGCCCGGCCGCTCACGTTCGGCGGGCAGGTCTCCGTCAGCATCCCGGCCGGCATGTCGGCATTGAGCGACCCGGTCGCGTTCCCGGTGCCCGCGCTCGGCGCCGTCGTCGTGGACCTCTATCTGCCGGGCGGGACCGGTCCCGCGACCCGGCACAGCGCCGGGACGCGAACCACCTACGTCGCCCAGAGCAATGCGTCCGGGCAGGAAAGCCTACCGGGTGCGCAGGCCGCCCAGGGCTACTTCTTCCTGACCGGCCTCGACGTCCAGGACCCCTCCCTGCGCGGCGCGGTGGTCACGCTCGGCGCGTCCATCACCGACGGCGCCGCCTCGACCCCCGATGGCAACAGGCGGTGGACGGACGGGTTGGCGCGCAGGCTGACCGCAGCCGACCTGCGCGTGGGCGTGCTCAACGCGGGCATCGGCGGCAACCGCCTGCTCACAGACGGGGTTGGGCCCAGCGCCCTGTCCCGGTTCGACCAGGACGCGCTGTCCCAGCCCGGCGTGCGTTGGGTCATCGTTTCGGACAATCCGATCAACGACCTCGGCTTCGCAGCGCTCCCGGGTGCGACGGAGCCTGCGCCCAGTGCCGATGCGCTGATCGCCGGCCTGAGGCAACTCATCGAGCGGGCGAACCAGAGGGGGGTCAAGGTTTTCTGCTCTACGCTGACGCCCTACCAGGGCGCATCCTATTGGACGCCCTCGGGCGAGGCCGCGCGCGAGCGGGTCAATGCCTTCCTCCGCGCATCGGACAGCGGTTGCGCCAGCATCGTGGACCAGGACGCCGCCACGCACGACCCCGCCAACCCCACGCGGTTCCTGCCCGCCTACGATAGCGGCGACCATCTCCATCCAAACGACGCCGGCCACGCCGCCATCGCCGGCGCGGTGGACCTTACCCAGTTCTCATTGGAGTCCAACGGGGGGCGATAGTCTCCCGGACGCACGGAGGATCGAGCATTTAGTTGATTACTCCGCGGATGGCGCCCCATCCCGCTTATCTGACATCGTCCATGCCTCCTTAATCGGCGCGGTTCCGCCTCCCCACTGGCCAAGGACGTGCGTCCGGTCGCTTTCGAGGGCTTTGGGAGGCTGTTTGTTCTTCGCTTCGGGACCGTGCAAGCCACTCAATGCGTCCGGCGCGACGGCCAGGATGCCGGCTCGGGTGTTCCTCTCCATCATCGCCTCTTCCAGCGCCTGTGGGTCGATCCACGTCAGCCGTCCCAGCTCCATGCGAGCATAAACGAGTCCGGTCTCACGGTTCGCGAAGCTGACGGTCGTGAGCCGCCGCACGCACCGCTCGAGAAACCGTGTATTGCTTTCTGGCGCCATAGCCTGTGGGTCTGGGTACACGTCGTCCGCACATTTCGCGTTCACGTTGATTTTCCGATAACGCTCGATATCGAGGATGCATTTGACATCGAGGATGGTCATGTCCTGGTTCCATCCGAAGGCGATAGTACGCGGCCGTTCACCGTGTGGAACGCTGTTGTCAAGAAATTCGTAATGGACCCTCTTTTTCGTCCGCATCGCCCACGTGAAAAAAAGGTCTGGCACGCCCGTGAATGCCTCGACATTATGCGCGAGCAAATCGTCCACGGCCTTGTAACGTCCGACACGCAGCCCGCGCTCCCAGGCGCGCTCAACGGTGGCATGGGGCGGAGTGACCATGAAAAAGAGATATACGAGATCAGCGAAGCGCGTGATCGTCGTGGTCGTCGTTTCGTCAACGTCTGCTGCGAAGCTATCGAACCGAAAACGATCAATCAAAAGATGCGGTATCTCCGCGCGCTCGCCTTTCCGCCCCATGTATCGATCCAGCTTCGAGTCGATAATGGCGAGTTCATCTCCAGTAAACATACCAGCATACTTGTAATTTTCATGAAGAGAGTCAGAACCCAGGAGATACTTCCGCCAAATATCAGGGCTGATAAGCGCAAACTGTTGCCAATCTATGCCGATTTCTGCTGCAAGTTTTTTCTGATACGGTCGCATCGTGCTTTTGCCGGAAGCCGAAGCCCCTTTCGTGTTCATCGCGAAAGGCCGATCCTGGAAGGGCAGTAGCTGGTAACCCTCTGCTTGCGCAGCCTCCCGGAACCAAGAGTCGACGAGCTGGCTTATGATTTCAGCAACGTGCCGGTTGCAAGCGATACCGGTAGCGACGGATGCGAGCAGATTTGCCTCACCCCAAATACGGCCGTGCTTCGCGCGCACCGCTGATGCCACCCTGATAAGCGCCTGGTATGCCGCCATGGCGAGCGGGTCGCCCATATTCGCTTCGGCTTTTTCCGCCCACAACCTGAGGCAATGCTCTTCGCGATCACGAACGTCCTCGAGCCGGGTTGCATTGTGCCTCTCGCGAGACTGCCGGCGCAGGAAGCCGAACCACCTGCTTCGTTGAGCCTCCTGCACTAAGGCCGGAGCCGTGCCGAGCCCCGTGGGACTGAGCACGCTGTCGAACTCGGCGCTGATCAACGCCGACAGCTTCCCCTCGGCTTCTTGGTGCGCGCTCACGATCTTGGGCATGTGCGGCGCTATGTGCCTCGTCAAAATCGTATGCGTCATCTGCCGAAAATTGACGCCGAGGTCATCAACTTCGGACCCATCGGGCACGGAAAGCTCGCCGGTCACGCGGATAAGGAGCTCGTGCACCACCAGGCGTTCGGGTCGGAAAACCACCAGTTCATCATGTTCGAGGCCTGTCAGCTCATGCAGCTCACGCACTTGCTCGTAAGGCCTAAAAACGTTCTCCGGTCTGTAGATCGTCGCGAGGGGCGCCAAGCGGGATGGAAGCTGGGACTGGATGCCCGGGTTCCAAGGACCATTTTCCGTTGCTTCAACGGGGGCGTGCGGAGTTGTCATGGAGCGCTTAGGCGGGCGAGAACCGGAGTTGTTCGCCGTAGGCGGCAAGACGCCGGCATGGGAGGTTCAACATGAAAATTCCTCCGTCAGGCATACCCACACGACGAGGTTCGATGCGGCGGGGGCTGGAAACGTGGCCCGGTCGGAATGCTCCAACTCCAGCCAGCGCGCCAGTCCTTGACCCTACCACCGACGAGGCGGTCGCGGCTTGTCAACCATTCTCATATTGGTTTTGCAGCGTTCCGATCCCCTCGATCGTTATCTCGACGGTGTTGCTCGGCTCCCGCATCGCTCCCACGCCCAGCGAAGTGCCGCAACAGATGACGTCGCCAGGAACCAGCGTCATGTCCCGCGACAACAGGCTGACCAGCGTGGCGGCTGGGAACACCATGTCGGCAATCGGGTAGTTCTGCCGCTCCGCTCCGTTCAGCACGGTCCGGACTACCAGGTCCTCCGGCCGTAACCCGGTCGCTATGACGGGGCCGAACGGGCTGAACCCATCGAAGCTCTTGGCCCGGGTCCACTGCGCAAAGCTGGGGTCCTTTTGCAGGATATCCGACGCCGTGATGTCGTTCACGCAAGTGTAGCCGAAGATGGCAGGCTCCGCCTTTGCCGGCGAGGCGTTGCGGCAGGTGGCGCCAATCACGATGCCCAGCTCGCCCTCGAAGACCACCTTGCCCGTGTATCCCGCCGGCCTATGCACCGTGGCGCCCGGGCCGGCGTAAGACGACGCGGCCTTGATGAAGAACAACGGTTCCTCGGGCGCCGCCACTCCGAGCTTGACGCCTAGCGCTCGGAAGTTGTTCCAAAGCGCAATCATTTTAGAAGGCTGCGCGGGCGCCAAGAGCTTGACGGAGTTCAACGCCACACGCTCACCGGTCGGCGCGGGGGCGTCGAACATGCTGCCCGTGTGAATGGCGATGTCCCCATCGGCCAGCGTGCCGAACCCTGTCATGCCATCCCGCTCGAAGCGGAGCCAGTGGGCCACGCTAGTGCGCCCCGGCCACGCTGGCGCGTTGCTGCACCAGCGCCAGCACGATATCTATGGTGGGCGTTGGGATGGACGTGAGCTGCCCGAGCTCCTGCACCACCGTGACCAATGGATCAATCTCCATCACCCGCCCACGCTCCAGGTCCTGCAGCATGGAGGTCTTGTGGGCGCCCACCGCGCCGGCGCCGTTGATGCGGCGCTCCACGTCCACCCGGAAGCGCACGCCGAGCCGCTCGGCGATGGCCTGTGCCTCCAGCATCATGGCCTTGGCGATGGCGCGCGTGCCGGGCGTTTCGGTGATCACGTCCAAAGTGGCGTGCGTGAGGGCGCTGATCGGGTTGAAGGACACGTTGCCCCATAGCTTCAGCCACATCTCATCGCGGATGTTGTCCATCACCGGCGCCCGGAGCTTGGCGGCCTCCATCATCGCGCTCAGCTTTTCCACTCGCTCCGTCCGCTCGCCACTAGGCTCGCCGATGGGGAACTTGTCGCCGTAGATGTGCTGGATCACGCCAGGCTCCACCACTTCCGTCGCAGGATAAACGATGCAGCCGATGGCGCGCTCGGGCCGCAGCGCGTTCCACTGCTGGGCGCCGGGGTCAATCGCTTGCAGGGTGGAGCCTTCCAGCGCCCCGCCGTGGCGATAGAAGTACCAGTATGGGATGCCGTTCACGGCCGTCACGATGCTGGTGTCGTTGCTGAGCAGCGGCCGCATGGCGTCCACGACGGATGGTATGGAGTGCGCCTTCAGCGCGATAATCACGTAATCCTGCGGGCCAAGCTCCGCCGGGTCGTCCGTGCAGGTCACGCGCGCAATTTTTTCCTCGTCGCCGATGCGGAGCCGCAGCCCGTTCTCGCGCATGGCCCGGAGGTGCGGCCCCCGCGCCACCAGGCTGACGTCCACCCCGCTTTCGGCCAGTTGCGCGCCCATGTAGCCACCGATCGCCCCAGCGCCGTAAATGCAGACTTTCATGTCGTTCCCCAACTTCAGGAGCCAGTGCGGCAAATTATACTTCTGTGAGACACAGACCAGATTTCACTTCTGTCCGCAATGTTCATCGTTTTAAGGCGTTGGCGCGTGGATGCTCCGCTAGCCTGGCCCTGGCGGGACAGGCATGTCCC
>CAXTCN010000061.1:0-27110 GCA_964242575.1 uncultured Acetobacteraceae bacterium
CCTGGAGCGGCGGATCTTCGCCCCGCTCGGCATGCGCGACACGCGAGTGACGGAGAATGTTCAGGAAGCGATCCCCCATCTCGCCTCCGGCTACTTTGGCGAGGCCGCGACCGGCTGGTTCCGCGCTTCGCACGCCTTCCCCCTGCATGGCGAGGGCGGGCTCGTCTCCTCGGTGCAGGACTTGGCGCTGTGGGACCGCAACGTCACCACGCGTCGGATCGGTGGTGGCTGGCTGGAACAGATGGACCGGCAGACACCCTTCGCCAACGGCACGGAGAACCGCTACGCGCGAGGACTGGTCGTGCGCTCCTACCGGGGGGCGCGAACGGTCAGCCATGGCGGGCTCTGGCCCGGCTACCGCACCGAGTTTCTGCGCGTGCCGGAGCACGGCGTGACGGTGATCGCCATCGCCAACCTAGCCTCAGTGGACCCGAACCTGCTCGCCCACCGGGCGCTGGACGCAGTGCTGGACGGTTGCCCCGGCGTGCGCCCGGTGCTGGCCCTGCCGAAGCGCGCGCAGTTGGCCGGGCTGGAAGGACGCTACCGAGACCCGGACACGGAGACGACGCTGGAGATCGGCTTCGATGAGGCCGAGGCACCGACGCTGACACTGAACGGCATGACAGTGGTCGCCGAGGCGACCGAGGATGGCCGCCTGGCCTCGCCGCGCAGCAGCAGCGTTTTCACTCTGCGCCCGGCTGGGTCCGACGCGGTGGAGGTGGAACAGGATGCTGGGATGATGGGCCTCTGGCACCGGGTGACACCGGGTGCTGCGCTGCCCGAGGGCCTGCCGGGCATTTATCGCAGCGCCGAAACTGAGGCGGTGTGGACGGTCACGGAACAGGACGGCAAGAGCTGGGTGCGTGCCTGCGGTCCCGTCGCGACTGGGCCGCTCTGGGAGGTGGAGCCGATCGAAGGCGATTTGATCCGCATTCACGCTCCCGGCACGCTGTTCCGGACGTGGCTCGACGTCCGGGTGCTACGCGAGGACGGCCGGGTCGCCGGGTTGGAGGCCAGCGGTGGCCGCGTGAAGCGGATGCGCTACCAGCGGCAGTGACGCCTGCTAGTGGTGCAAATCTGACGGAAAGAACCGTCAGTTTCGCACCACTAGCCTTTGTTTGGTGGACCGAGTCGCCTAACGCTTGGGAATCAAGCGCTAGGTTCGGACCACTAAGGTGGTGCACGGACCAATCAACTGGTGCTGAGGTGTTGGGACACCCGGGTCAGCCCGAACGGCGTACAGGCAGGGACGTTACGCCACGACCACGTCCCGCTCCGGCAGCAGCTCGCCGCGTGACACCCGGGCGATGTTGCCGAACATCTGCAGCACAGTGGCGTCGAACGTGTCGACGGAGATCGCAGCGATGTGCGGCGTGACAGTCAGGCCGTCGAGGCGAAGCAGGGCGCTGTCGGCTGGCAGCGGCTCGGTCTCGAACACATCCATGGCAGCCGCCTGGATCACCTTGTTCTGCAACGCCCAAACCAGGTCCGGCTCCCGCACCACTCCCCCGCGTGCGACGTTCACCAGGACGGCGCTGCGCTTCATGGACGACAGGGCCGCCCGGTCAATCAGCCCAGCGGTTTCGGGCGTGAGCGGGCGTTGGTGCATGGATGCCGGGGTGGCCTGACCCTGATGGGGCAGGTATGTACCCGCCATGCCATTCAAGCACAACGCCGCGCGCCGCCATCACATTCCGCGGGCACGCTACCGGGTCACGAACTGGCCTGCCTACGAGGCGGGGCTGCGTCGGCGGGGTGACCTGACGATCTGGGTGAATGAGGCGGCGCTGGCGGGATGGCAGGCACCGCGCCGGAGCACGCCGGGCGGGCAGCCGCGCTACTCGGAGCTGGCGATCGAGTTGGTGCTGACCCTGCGGCTCGTGTTCCACCTGGCCCTGCGGCAAGCGGAAGGGTTCGCCCGCAGCGTGCTGCAGCTGCTCGGCATGGCGCTGCCGGTGCCGGACCACACCACCCTCAGCCGGCGAGGTCGGGCCTTTGCCGGACGCCAGCCGCGTGTGCAGCCTGACACCGGGCCGGTCCACCTGGTGCTGGACAGCACGGGGCTTGAGCTGTTCGGCACGCGAGTGGTGTGCGGCCAAGCACGGCCGGCTGCGCCGACGCTGGCTCAAGCTGCACCTCGGCGTGGACGCCAGCACGGGCGAGATCATGGCGCACGTGCTGACGGACGGAGACGCGGACGATGCGGTGCAAGCGCCCGCCCTGCTGCGCCAGTGCGAGGGCACCTTGGCCAGCGTCACCGCGGATGGCGCCTATGACCGTGATCCCGTCTACCAGGCCGCCGCTGCCCGGCAGCCCGGATCACCGCCCGAGGTGGTCATCCCACCCCGGGCCGATGCCGTGCCGAGCACCGCTGATCCAGATCAGCAGAGCCCGCGCGACTGCCACATCCGGCTCATGGCCGAGCGGGGCCGCATCGGCTGGCAGCGCGCGACCGGATACGGGAGGCGCAACCACGTGGAAACGACAATGGGCCGCTACAAACACCTAATCGGGCCCAAGCTGCGCGCTCGCTGTCAGCCCAATCAGCACGGCGAGGTCGCGCTCGCCGTCCAGGTGCTCAACCGCATGATCCGCACTGCCAAGCCCGTCTCCGTCCGCCGCTGAACCGTGTGGGTCAGGGGCTGTGCTGCTCGCACTCGCCTCCGTGCACCAACGCTCCTTCGTACCTCACTCTATAATGCCCCTTCCAGAATGCGCACGACTTGTGCGGCGGCGGCGGCGCGGTTCTCGACGCCGATCTTCGCGTAGATCTGCTCCAGGTGCTTGTTCACCGTGCGTGGGCTAAGGCCGAGGATGTCGGCGATGTCGCGGTTGGTCTTGCCGCGGCTGATCCACAGCAGCACCTCCGCCTCCCGAGCCGTCAGGTTGAGCCGTTTTCGCAACGCTTGCTCGTCGCTGGCCTGGTCCACGCTGGTCAGCCGCAGCAACACCTCGTTGGCGCTGATCTGCCCGACATATGATACTTCGAGCGTCCGCCCGGTCCGCGGCGCCGCGAAGGCGAGCGGCCTGCACCGCACCGGCTGCGCCGCACAGGCGAGGCCCCAGGCAACGACTGCCTCCGGCAAAAGCCGGCCTGGAAACGCCAGCCCGGTCCCGTCCGCCCCAAGCCAGGACGCTGCTTGCGGCGTCGACCAAACCAGGTCGCCAGCCCGGTCCATCGCCAGGAGATATCGCCCGGTGGTGTCGAGCGCCGCTTGCGCGCTTTGGGTCAGGCGGGCGTTCGCCAAGTGGACCCCCACGCGCGCGATCAACTCGGCCGGAACCACAGGCTTCGTCAGGTAGTCCACGCCACCCACGTCGAGCGCACGAATGACATGCTCGGTTTCCGTCAACCCGGTCATGAACACGACCGGCACCGCCGCGTTCATCCGGCTGCGCTTCAGCCGTTCGCAGGCCTCGAAGCCGTCCATGCCGGGCATGACCGCGTCCATCAGCACGATATCCGGCGTCACTCGCTCAACAAGGGCAAGCGCCGCAGCGCCCGATTGCGCCAGCAGCACCGTATATCCAGCCCCCTCCAGCGCCATGCTGAGCATCCCAAGCGTGCCGGGGCTGTCGTCCACCACCAGCACGATGCTGCCGGGGCTGCTGTGTCGTCCCACGGCGCCAATCCCGTCCGTGCATGGGTCGCGGCCTGCCACGGTCACGACGGAGATGCCGGCTGCATGCGGTCGAGCGCCGCCATGAACTCGTCCAGCCTGAACTGCGCCAGCAGCGTGCGCAGCACGACGATGGCCGGTGCGGCCGAAGGGGCCTCGACCTGCAGCTCGTCGAGCCGGGTGCGGATGCCGCGAACGTAGCCGATCAACGCGAGGTCCCTTAGCTGCGCGACGTGGGCCGGGCTGAGCGAGGCGCTGGCCGGCAGCTCCGCCCCCGCCATGGCCGGCTCGGTCGCGGGCAGATAAGTCCAGGATACACCTGTCCATCGAGAGATCGTGTCGAGCAGCAGCGGGAGGGCGATCGGCTTCGGAATGACCGCGTCGTGGTGCGAGCCGGCTTCGGGCAGCCGCCGCAGCTCGCCCGCATTCGCCGATACGATGACGATGCCGGCTTTTGCCTGCCCCATGGCGCGCAGCCGCTCCGCCAGCCTCCAGCCGTCCATCCCCGGCATGGCGAGGTCGATCAGAAACAGGTCTGGCGTGGACCGGGCGGCCAGCAGCAGGCACTCGGCGCCGCTCGCCACCACCAGCACCGTGAAGCCGAGCGGGATCAGCGCGTCCTGCAGCAACGCGCGGTGCACCGGGTTGTCGTCCACCACCATCACGGTCCGCCGGGTTCCGGCATAGCCGCCGATCGGGCACCCGGCCGGCGTGGGCGCGCGGGGCTGCATCACCTCGGACAGCATCAGCCGGATGGTGAAGCGGCTGCCGCCGCCGGGTTGGCTCACGAGTTTGATTTCGCCGCCCATGATCTGGGTCAGCAGCTTGGTGATGGTGAGGCCGAGCCCGACGCCCGGCACCTCGCCGCCCCGGGCCTGGTCGATGCGCTGAAACGGCTCGAACACCCGGTCCTGGTCGGCGTGGCCAATGCCGATGCCGGTGTCGGCCACCTCGATTTCGGCGATGGCGCCGTAGCCCTGGATGCGCAGGCCGATGCTGCCCTGGTCGGTGAACTTGACGGCGTTGGACAACAGGTTGATCAAGATCTGCCGCAGCCGGCGCTCGTCGGTGTAGACCACTGCGGGGAGGCTGGGCGCGATGTCCAGCACGAAGCCCAGGCCCTTCGCCTCCGCTTGCAGCCGGAACATGTTGGCGAGTTGCGTCAGGAACTCCGGCAACCGCACCTCGTCGCGATACAGCTCGATCCGCCCGGCCTCGATTTTGGAGATGTCCAGCAGTCCCTCGATCAGCCCGGCCAGGTGCTCGCCGCTGCGCCGGATGATGCCGATGCTTTCGCGCCGTGCCTCGGGGATGGACGCGTCGTGCTCCAGCAACTGGGCATAGCCGAGGATCGCGTTGAGCGGCGACCGCAGCTCATGGCTGACGCCGACGACGAAGCGGCTTTTCGCGAGGTTCGCGGCCTCTGCCACCTCCTTGGCCTTCTGCAGCTGAGCGTCGGTGCGGCGGTGGGCGGTGATCTCGCCGGTCAGCAAGCTGGTCTGCCGGTCAGTCTCCTGCTGCGCCACGCGCTGGCTTTCCCGCGCCAGCACCAGCAGCCACGCCGCCACCCCGGCGATCACCGCCAGTACGAAGAACGCCTTCCAGAAGGCGCCGGCGACGACGGCGCCGTCACCCGGCGCGGTGCCTGCCACCTGGGAATGGATGCCAAGCAGAATCAGCCCGATCATCCCGATGAAAAGGCTGAACACCAGGAAGTAGCGGCCGAGCGAACTGTTGAGCGCAGCATGCAAGCGGCCCGGCAGAACCACTGCCAGCATCCGCCGCACCTGCTCCGGCGACCGCGCAGCGGTGGGCTTGCAGCGGTCGTGGCAGCGGGCGTCGAGCGAGCAGCACAACGAGCAGATCGCTCCGGAATAGGCCGGGCAGAACGCCATGTCCTCGGGCTCGAAGCTGTTCTCGCACACGACGCAGCGCAGCGTGGCGTGGCGGGACCAGTGCCGGCGAGGCTTGCGGGCGAGGTAGCAGCGTCCGCCCGTGCCCCAGGCGATCACCGGCGCGAGGCCGAAGGCGACGCCGAACGCGAGGAATGGCGACAGCGCCTGCGCTGTCGGCCCAAGTGCGCCGCCATAGGCGGTCAGCGATACCGCCACCCCGCCGACCATCGCGCCGATGCCGACGGGGTTGAAGTCGAATAGGTGGGCGCGCTTGAACTCGATCCCGGCGGGGCTGAGGCGGCATGGCTTGTTGATCACGAGGTCGGCCACGAGCGCCCCCACCCAGGCGGCAGCGACATTCGAGTAGCCGACCAGAATATGCTCGATTGCTGAATAGACCCCGATTTCCATCAGCAGCAGGGCGATGGCCAAGTTGAACACCAGCCACACCACCCGGCCGGGATGGCTGTGCGTCAGGCGGGAGAAGAAGTTCGACCAGGCGATCGACCCGGCATAGGCGTTGGTCACGTTTATCTTCATCTGCGAGATGACGACGAACAGCGCGGCCAGCGCCAGCGCCGCGCCTGGCGATGCGACGACGTAGCCGAACGCAACCTGATACATCTGCGTCGGCAGCGCGGCCTCCGCGGGCGCCAGGCCATGCCCCACCGCAAGCGTCGCCAGGAACGAGCCGGCCAGCAGCTTCAGCATGCCCGGCACGATCCAGCCGGGCCCGCCCGCGAGCAGCGCGCCCCACCAGGCCGCCCGGGCGCGCAGCGGCGCGGCGGGACCGGGCCGGGGCGGCAGGAACCGCAGGTAATCCACTTGCTCGCCGATCTGCGCGACCAGCGAGAAAACGACGGATGCCGCCGCCCCGAACAGCCCGAGCTGGAAGGAACCGCCCGCCTCGCCGGCCGCCCCTTGGAACCCGGCCCATTGCGTGAAGGCCTCGGGCCCGCTGGCGGCGATGAAGGCGAAGGGCAGCAGGTGCAGCACGATCCACGCCGGCTGCGTCCAAAGTTGAAATCGGCTGATGAAGGTGATGCCGTGGGTGACCAAGGGGATGACGGCGACGGTGCACACGACGTAGCCGATCGACAGCGGTAGGCCGAAGCAGGCCTCCAGCATGGACGCCAGGATCACCGCCTCGATAGCGAAGAACAGGAAGGTGAACGAGGCGTAGATCAATGATGTGACGGTGGAGCCGATGTAGCCGAAGCCGGCGCCCCGGGTCAGCAGGTCGATGTCGACGCCGTAACGCGCGGCGTAGTAGCTGATGGGCACGCCGGTGGCGAAGATCAGCCCGCCGACGACAAGAATGGCGGTGACGGCGTTGGTAAAACCGTAGCCGAGCGTGATAGTGCCGCCGATTGCCTCGAGCGCCAGGAACGAGATGGCGCCCAGCGCGGTGTTGGCGACGCGCTGGGCCGACCAGCGCCGGGCGGATTTGGCGGTGAAGCGGAGCGCGTAATCCTCAAGCGTCTCGTTGGCAACCCATTGATTGTATTCGCGCCGTATGCGGACGATGCGCTGGCGGGTCGCCATCGCTAACGGCCCGGCACAGACGCACCCAGGCAGCGTCCGGAGCGGGCGGGCGCGGCATATCGAATACTGGCTGTCAGCGGGTTGCCTCCTGCGCATTGCCCGGGCTTCGCGGACACCGAGCTTGGTTGCTGCCGCGGCAGCGCACTATACGTCGTTTGACGTATAGTGCGCTGCCCAAAGCTCCAGGACGTTGCTCGCCAGTCAAGTTCGAGCCGAACTCTGGGGGGCATTCCATGACCGATGATACTCACGACAAGCTGCGTGGCGCGATGGCGCGCCGCCAGGTAATGCAGGGAATGGCGGCGCTGCCGATGGCGGCGCTGCTGCCCCAGGCGGCTTGGGGCCAGGCGGCCGCTACTGCCGCCGTCAACACCACCGGGCTCGCCATCACCGACAGCACCGTGACAGTCGGCATCCTGCACTCGATCACCGGCACCATGGCGATTAGCGAGACCGGTTCGGTCGAGGCGGAGAAGCTGGCGATCGCGCAGATCAACGCGCAGGGCGGCGTGCTGGGGCGGCAGATCAGGGCGATCCAGGAGGACGGCGCCAGCGATTGGCCAAACTTCGCCGAGAAAGCCAAGAAGCTGTTGGTGAACGACAAGTGCGCCGCAGTGTTCGGCTGCTGGACCTCGGCGTCTCGCAAGGCCGTGCTGCCGGTGTTCGAGCAGTATAACGGAATGCTGTACTATCCGACGTTCTACGAGGGGCTGGAGCAGTCCAAGAACGTCATCTATACCGGCCAGGAGGCGACGCAGCAGATCCTGGCCGGCCTCGACTGGGTCAACAAGACCCGGGGCAGCAAGACATTCTATCTGCTAGGCTCCGACTACATTTGGCCGCGCACGTCGAACAAGATCGCCCGCAAGCACATTGAGGGCCGCTTGGCCGGGGCCAAGGTGGTCGGCGAGGACTATTTCCCGCTCGGCCACACCCAGTTCAACTCGGTGATCAATAAAATCAAGCTGACCAAACCCGACGTCATCTATGCGATCATTGTCGGTGGCTCCAACGTCGCGTTCTACAAGCAGCTCAAGGCGGCGGGCGTCGACCTCAGCAAGCAGACCCTGCTGACCATCTCGGTGACCGAGGACGAGATCGGCGGCATCGGCGGCGAGAACATCGCGGGCGCATTCGCCTGCATGAAGTACTTCGAGAGCCTCGACAACCCGAACAACAAGGCTTTCGTCGCCGAGTTCAAGAAGATGCACGGCCCGAAAAGCGTGATCGGCGACGTGACGCAGGCGGCCTATCTGGGTCCATGGCTGTGGAAGCTCACGGCCGAGAAGGCCGGCAGCTTCGACGTGGACAAGATCGCCGCCGCCTCGCCCGGCGTCGAGTTCACCGGTGCGCCGGAGGGCTACGTCCGCATCCACGAGAACCATCACCTCTGGAGCAAAACCCGCGTCGGCAAGGCGCTGGCCACCGGCCAGTACGAGCTGGTCTACGAGACGGCGGAGCTCGTGCAGCCCGACCCATTCCCCAAGGGCTACCAGTAGCGGCAACGGGCAGTAGCGGCAACGGGACGGAGGACAGGCCATGCTGATGGGCTACTCGTTCGGCGAGCTCGGGTCGATCATGGCCATGCAGGGCTTCGCCGGCCTGATCCTGTTCTCCGTCTTCGTGCTGATGGCGCTCGGGCTTGCGATCATCTTCGGCCAGATGGGCGTCATCAACATGGCGCACGGCGAGTTCATGATCCTGGGCGCCTATGTCACCTTCCTCACGTCGCGCCTTTTCACGACCGCCCTGCCCGGCGCGTTCGCGGCCTATTTCTTCGTGGCCATCGTGCTGGCGTTCTGCGCCGCCGGGCTGGCGGGCATGGCGGTCGAGTGGCTGCTGATCCGGCATCTGTATCGCCGCCCGCTCGACACTCTGCTGGCGACCTGGGGCCTTAGCCTCATCCTGCAACAGGTGTACCGCTCGGTATTCGGCGCGCGGGAGGTCGGCGTGGACCAGCCCGGCTGGATGATGGGCGCCATGGACGTGACGGACAGCATCCAGATCCCGATCAACGGCCTGATCGTCATGGGGCTGACCACGCTGATCGCCATCGGGGTCTATCTGCTGATCTTCCGGATGGGCTGGGGCAAGCAGGTCCGGGCGGTCATGCAGAACCGCGCCATGGCGGAGGCGGTCGGCATCGACACGGCGCGGGTGGACCGGCTGACGTTCGGCATCGGCTGCGGCATCGCAGGCGTGGCCGGCAGCGCATTCACCATGATCGGCTCGACCAGCCCGACCGCCGGGCAGCTCTATATCGTCGATGCGTTCCTGGTCGTGGTGTTCGGCGGGGCCGGCAGCCTGGTGGGCACGGTCGCCTCGGCGCTCACCATCTCGCAGGCCCGCTCGACGCTCGAGTTCTTCCTGAGCGGCTCAATGGCGCAGGTCGTGGTGCTGCTGACCGTCGTCGGCATCTTGATGCTGCGGCCGCAGGGGCTGTTCGTCCTCAAGGTCCGGAGGTAACGGCCAATGACCTTCATTACTCGCAAGGATACGCTGTTCATCCTGGTGCTGTCGGCGCTGATCCTGGTGCTGCTGCCGATGGCGCTCGAGCCGTTTCGGCTCAACCTCGTCGGCAAGTACCTGACCTACGGCTTCGTGGCGCTCGGCCTCGTGCTGTGCTGGGGCGACGCGGGCATCCTCAGCCTGGGCCAGGGCGTGTTCTTCGGCCTTGGCGGCTACTGCATGGCGATGTACCTGAAGCTTGAGGCATCGACGCTGGAAGCCACGAAAATCCAGTCGACGCCGGGCATCCCGGACTTCATGGACTGGAACCAGATCACCGAGTTGCCGCTGCTGTGGCAGCCGTTCCACAGCCTCGCCTTCACCCTGATCGCAATCCCGCTGGCGCCGACCCTGCTGGCGCTTGGCGTCGGCTATGCGATGTTCAAGCGCCGGGTTGGCGGCACCTACTTCGCCATCATCACCCAGGCGATCGCGGCGATCCTGACCATCCTGATCATCGGGCAGCAGGGCTACACCGGGGGCGTCAACGGCATCACCGACCTGCGCACCCTGAACGGGTGGGACATCCGCAGCGACAGCGCCCGCAACGTGCTCTATTTCATCAATGGCGGGCTGCTGATTGGCTGCCTGCTGCTGGCGCAGTACGTCCGGCGCAGCAAGCTCGGCCGCATCCTGGTGGCGATGCGCGATAAGGAGGACCGGGTGCGGTTCTCCGGCTACGCCGTCGCCGACTTCAAGATCTTCGTGTTCTGCTTCGCCGCAGCACTTGCCGGCATCGGCGGCGCGATGTTTACCCTGCAGGTCGGCTTCATGTCGCCGAGCTTCGTCGGCATCGTGCCCTCGATCGAAATGGTGATCTACTGTGCCGTCGGCGGCCGCAACTCCCTGCTGGGCGCGGTGTATGGCGCGCTGGCGGTGAACTGGGCGCGCACCGTACTGTCCGAGCAGTTTCCGGACCTATGGCTGCTGGCGCTCGGGTCGCTGTTCATCCTGGTGGTCGTCGCCTTCCCGGACGGGCTGGCCGGGGTGTATCGCCGGACGCTCGACCCGATGCTCGACCGGGCGCTGCCGTGGCTTCGCCGCAGGCGGGCCGCACAGCCGAACGCCACGTTGCCGGCCCAGCCGTTCTCGCCGGTCAAGTAGGAGGGCGCCGTGTCCCAAACCGATTTCCTGCTGGCCGTCGAGGGGCTATCGGTCTCGTTCGACGGGTTCCGGGCGGTGGACGACCTGTCGTTCTACGTGGACCGCAACGAGATCCGCGTCATCATTGGGCCGAACGGTGCCGGCAAGACCACGGTGCTGGACCTGATTTGCGGCCGCACCCAGGCGACCGCCGGGTCGATCAAGTTCGACGGCGCCGAGCTGACCCGGATGAAGGAGCACGAGATTGTCCGCGCCGGCGTCGGCCGCAAGTTCCAGACGCCGTCGATCTACGAGGACCTGACCGTTCTCGACAACCTCGAAATCTCGTTCCCGCGCGGCCGCTCGGTGTTCGGCGCGCTGGCGTTCAAGCGCGACAGCGAGGTGTCCGACCGCATCGAGGAGGTCGCCCGCAGCGTCTTCTTGCACGACCAGCTCGACCGCCTGGCCGGCATTCTCAGCCATGGCCAGAAACAGTGGCTGGAGATCGGCATGCTGCTGATCCAGAACCCAGCGCTGCTCATGCTGGACGAGCCAGTCGCCGGCATGAGCGTGAGCGAGAGGGCCAAGACGGCCGAGTTGCTCAACCAAGTGATCCAGCATCGTTCGGTGCTGGTGATCGAACACGATATGGGATTCGTCGAGAGCATCGCTCACAAGGTGACCGTCCTGCACCAGGGCCGCGTGCTGTCGGAGGGCTCGATTGCCCACGTGAAGTCCGATCCGCGGGTCGTGGAGGTTTATCTTGGACACTAGCGTGCTCGCTCGACCTATGCTGAGCGTCCGGGGCCTCCGCGCCGGCTATGGCCAGAGCGAGGTGCTGCACGGGCTCGACTTCGCCGTGCGCCCGGCGGAGATCGTGGTGTTCGTCGGCCGTAACGGCATGGGCAAGACCACGCTGATGAAGTCGCTGATCGGCATGGTCCCAGTCTCCGCCGGCCGCGTGGAGGTGGGTGGCGTCGACATCACGCACCTGAAAAGCCATCAGCGGGTCAAGAACGGCGTGGCGTTCGTGCCGCAGGGCCGGATGATCTTCCCGGCGATGACCGTGCAGGAGAACATCGAGACCGGGTTGTTCGTGCATGGCCGGACCGTGGTTCCGCCGGCCCTGTATGACCTGTTCCCCGTCCTGCACGAGATGCGCGCGCGGCGCGGCGGCAACCTTTCGGGCGGCCAGCAGCAGCAGCTCGCCATCGCCCGCGCGCTCGCCACCGATCCCAAGGTGCTGCTGCTGGACGAGCCGACCGAGGGCATCCAACCCTCTATCATCCAGGAGTTGGCCCGCGCGCTGCGGCGCATCCGCGACGAGGGCGGGCTCAGCATCGTCGCGTCCGAGCAGGTGCTGAGCTTCGCGCTCGACATCGCCGACCGGGTCATCGTCATGGAGGGGGGCGCCATCGTGCACGAGAGCGCGCGGGCCGACGTCGATGTTGAAAGGGTCGCCCGCTACCTGGCCGTCTAATCCGCCCCACCCGTTTCAGCCGCATCATGGAGGTCCCGTTGCCAGACACGCTCATCAAGGTCGACCTGTCGCAGTCCCCATACGACAACGACATGATCCACAACCGTTGGCATCCGGACATCCCGATGGTCGCCACGGTGAAGCCGGGCCAGGACTTCATCATCGAGTGTTACGACTGGACCGGCGGCTTCATTAAAAACGACGATTCCGCCGCCGACGTGCGCGACATCGACCTCAGCATCGTGCATTTCCTGAGCGGCCCGGTCGGTGTCGAGGGCGCGGAGCCCGGCGACCTGCTGGTCGTGGACTTCCTCGACATCGGCGCCTTTCCGCACAATGCCTGGGGGTTCAATGGCTTCTTCTCCAAGAAGAACGGCGGCGGGTTCCTAACCGAGCATTTTCCGGAGGCGCAGAAGTCGATCTGGGACTTCAAGGGCATGTTCACCCAGTCCCGCCACGTGCCGGGGGTAAGGTTCGCCGGGCTGATCCACCCGGGGCTGATCGGCTGCTTGCCGGACCCGAAGCTCCTGGACACCTGGAACAGGCGCGAGACCGGGCTGGTCGCCACCAACCCTGGCCGAGTGCCGCCGCTGGCCAACGCGCCGTTCGCGCCGACCGCGCACATGGGTCGGCTGACGGGAGAAGCGAAGGCCACAGCCGCCGCGACCGGCGCCCGCACCGTGCCGCCGCGCGAGCATGGCGGCAACTGCGACATCAAGGACCTGTCGCGCGGCGCCCGCGTGTTCTTCCCGGTCTATGTGCCCGGCGCCGGGCTGTCGGTGGGCGACCTGCATTTCAGCCAGGGCGACGGCGAGATCACCTTCTGCGGCGCCATCGAGATGCCGGGCTGGATCCACCTCAAGGTCGAGCTGATCCGTGGCGGCATGGCGAAGTACGGCATCAAGAACCCGATCTTCAAGCCGAGCGTCATCAAGCCGAACTACAGCGACTACCTCATCTTCGAGGGCATCTCCGTCGATGAGGCGGGCGGGCAGCACTACTTGGACGTGAACGTTGCCTACCGCCAGGCTTGCCTGAACGCCATCGAGTACATGACCAAGTTCGGCTACTCGCGGGCGCAGGCGTATTCGATCCTGGGCACCGCCCCGGTGCAGGGGCACATCAGCGGCGTGGTGGATATCCCCAACTCCTGCGCGACGCTGTGGCTGCCGACCGAGATCTTCGACTTCGACATCAACCCCGGCGCCGACGGGCCGAGCGGCGGCATCAAGGGCGGGGTGGACATGCCGCTCGCGCCCGACCTTTGAGGCCGGGATGCCGACCTATGAGTACGACTGCCCGGCATGCGGCCCGTTCGAGGCGGTCCGGCCCATGGCGGAGTTCCAGGCGCCGCAGCCCTGCGGCGGATGCGGCGGCACAGCGCCTCGCGTGATGCTGTCCGCACCGCGGCTGGCTGGCATGGATGCCAGCCGCCGCGCCGCGTTCGCGACCAACGAACGCAGTGCCAACGCGCCGAGGTCGTCGCGCGGCGCGCATGCGGCGGGGTGCGGATGCTGCAAGCCGCGCAGCCGCACCCTTTCGGCCGAAGCGGTGGGGCCGAAGAGCTTTCCGGCGGCAAGGCCTTGGATGATCGGCCACTGACGGCTGGATCGCCGCACAGTCAATTGAACCAGGGGCCACGCCGTAGGACTGGCCTCAATAACGTGCTGGAGGGTGGGCGCGATTAGAGCATTTTGCGAGCGGGTTGGGACAGTGCTGCCTATGTGTTGAGGCGGAGGTGCCAATGGCTGGATCATATTCGAACGACTTGCGCAGTCGCGTGCTGGAGGCGATCGAGGCGGGCGAAACGTCGGAAGCCGCCGCGCGGCGGTTCGCGGTGGCACGATCCACAGCGTATCGCTGGGTGGCTGCGGCGCGTGACGAGAAGCGGCGCGAGGCCAAGCCGGTGCGCGGTGGCCCTGCACCGTGCATCCAGGGTGCGGCTGAGGCGGCCATGCTGGGTCTGGCGGGCCAGCCCGATCATCTGAGCCTGGCCGAGATCGCGGCACGGCTGGCTGAGATGCATGGCGTGCGCGTGCACTTGACCACGGTGCATCGGGCGCTGCGGCGAGCGGGCTGGACGTGAAAGAAGCTGAGCCTGCGAGCGGCCGAGCAGGAGCGCGAGGACGTTGCCGCCGCACGCCAGGCCTGGTGGACGGAAGCGGACGGCGTGGGCGGCATCGGCCCGGAGCGCCTGGTGTTTTTGGACGAGTGCGGCGTGCTAACCACCCTGTCGCGCCTGCATGGCCGCAGCCCGCGTGGCACGCGGGCGTGCGCCTCGGCGCCGTTTGGGCACTGGACGCGGGTCACGGTGCTCGGCGCACTCGGGGCGGAAGGCATTGTGGGCGCGATGAGCGTGGCGGCGGCAACCGATGCTGCGGTGTTCCACGCCTATTTGGAACAGGTGCTGCTGCCGGAGTTGCGCCGCACCAAGCCCGATGCGGCGCTGGTCATGGACAACCTGCCCGCCCACAAGGCCCCAAAAGTCAGGGCGCTGCTCGACGCTTCGGGCTTTGCCTACCGCTACTTGCCCGCTTATTCGCCGGACCTTAACCCAATCGAACCTGCCTGGGCCAAGGTGAAGGCCGTGCTGCGCCGCGTCGCCGCGCGCACGGCGGATGCACTGCACGAGGCGCTCGGCCCCACGCTGGCCCGCATCACCCCGCAGGACGCGGCAGGGTTCTTCCGCCACTGCGGCTATGTCTGTCCCAACTAACCCGCAAAGCGCTCTAGTTCCGCTATGTTGGTGGCAGCGGCCGGCCCGAGAGGTTGCTCGATCCCGGCGCCCGGCTAGCGTGCTCGGCCTGAGGCTTCGTCCTTGGAGAGCATCCTGCATCGCATGTGGGAAGATGGCGGCGAGTTCCGCTGGTCAGCCCAGGACGCGCAACCAGCATGAACGTCGAAATCGAATAGCAGCAGCACACGGGATCTGCCGGCAGCGGCGGGGCAGTGTCCCTTGAGGCCGCGGGGCGTTGGCCATTGCGTGGGCGCCATCGCGGCCCCGATTATCCCAGATCAGATCGACCGCGTAGTTGACATCACGAGGCCAACGCTTCCGACGCCATCATGCGGCGGCATACGCTGACCGCGGAGAGAACCATGATCCGACAAGGAACATCCGTCACCAACGCGGAGTTTCAACAAAGGACCTGACCTATGAACCCGCCATAAGAGAACGGCGCCGCTCTGACGCTGCGTCTATGGCGAAGGCGCTGCGACGGCGGCTTGCTTCTTGGTTGACGCTATGTCGAGCAAGGCGGATGACGGCAACGCGTTCCGCACTTCCGGCCAGCCGATGCTGGGGGCATGGCCGCGGAAGTTCTCCAGCCACCAGCGCCAGTCCTGCTGCACCAGGGAGAACGGCGAGGGGTGATCGAGCTCGCGCGCCGCCCAGATCGGCCAGTGCGGGTTTGACAAGGCCGGCCGGCCCAGCATCACGAGGTCGATCAACTCCTCGCGGATGACCCAATCGGCGTTCTGCGGGACGCCGAGGTTCCAGCTCGTCGCGACGGGGATGCCCACTTCGGTGCGCACCCGGTGGGCCCGCCCGATCATGAAGCCGACATCGTTCAGCGGCGGGTCAACCATCTCGTCGGTGTTGAAGCCGAGCGACAGGTCGGCGAGGTCGAGCCCATGCTCCTTCATCATCTTAATGGCGACCACGGCGTCGTCGAACTGCGTCCCGGCCGGGTGCAGGTCGTCCGAGCCGAGCCGCATCGTGAGCGGGTAGCGCTCCGGCCACACGGCCCGGACGGCGTCCAAGGCCTCAAGGTGGAAACGCGCCCGGTTCGCCAGGCTGCCGCCATACTGGTCGGTGCGGTGGTTGGCGAGCGGCGAGAAGAAGCTCGCGCCGAGATAGCCATGCGCATAGTGCATCTCAAGCCACTTGTAGCCGGCCGCAAGCGCACGCACGGCAGCATCGGCATACGCCTGGTGCAGGCGCTTGATCTCCTCGACGCTCAACTGGTGCACCGGGTAGATGTGGCCGCCGCCGCCATACGGGATGGCGGACGGCGCGACGCAGGTCCAGCCGTCCGGGTGGTCCGGCGGGAGCTGCTTCCAGGTGCCTTCGGAGTTGGTGCCACGGTGAGGCGGCAGCTCGCTGCCTTTGCGGCCGGTGTGGCCGAGCTGGATGGCGGGCACGGCGCCCATCCGCTCGATGATCGCCGCGACGCGGGCGTGGCCCTCGATTTGCTCGTCGTCCCAGATGCCGGCGCAGGAGGTCGTGGTCCGGCCGTCTGGGGTGATGGCCATCTGCTCGCCGAACACCAGCGCGAAGCCGCCGGCCGCGCGTGCACCGAGATAGCTCACGTGGTAGTCGTCCAGCTTGCCGTCGACCGAGTTGTACATGGTCATCGGCGACATCACGGCGCGGTTGCGCAAGGTCACGCCCTTGAGCGTGTAGGGGCTGAACAGGTCGGGCATGGAAGGGTCCTACGATGAGTGGAATGGACGGGTGGGCTGCACCGTCCTAGCAAGACTCGTGCCAACTTGTGCCTGTTTGGCTGCCTGCTGAGCCGTCGCGAGTGGGTCTGTTAAGCCGGCCAACCACAAGGAGAACCGTCGCGACCGCCACCTGATCAGGAACCAGAACGGCAAACGCCAGTGCGTCGTCGTGATCCGCCAGCGCGACGGTATGGTGATCCCGTCTGCGTTCAAAACCGAAGGGTCAGCCCCGACCTATATCCGCAGCCATGTCGCAGCCGGCACCAAGGTCCACGCCGACGAGGCGAACAGCTGGAACGACATGCATAGCCATTACGTGGTGAAGCGGATCAACCACCAGCTCTTCTATGCGACGGCATTGCCTGCACGAACGGTGCAGAAAGCTTCTTCTCTCGTCTGCGCCGGGTCGAGACGGGCACCAGCACCACATCGCGGGCGTTTGCCTGGCCCGCTGCTGCACATCGGCGTGGACGCCGGCACCGGCCAGATTGTCGCAGCGGCGCTGACTACGAAGAACATCGACGACGGCGCTGACCCTAGGTGGGACTGGGATCACTGCACGCGTCGTACTGATCCGTGCAACACGGCCGACGAGGCAGGCCTGCTTGGCGGCTGCCCCAGATCACCCGTTTGTTCGACCTTGCGGCCCGGTTCGACGTGGACCTCGACTTCCACTTGGATTTCGACCTCGACCCATCGTGGATGCACCTCGACAAGGTTTTTCATCGTGCTGGATGCGGCCACAGGAGCCGCCGCGCTGGCCGAGGTCGCCAAGCCAGTCCTGGGTTTCAAGAACGGCCGGCAAACCTTCGCCCGGCCTGCGGCATGGCTATGCCCGCGCTGATCCGGTGATCGCGTCCATGGCGTGACCGGCTCCATGTTGGCATCAGGCGATCTCGCGCACCAGCTTGGCGCGCAAGGCGCGGGCGAAGTCGGCACGGGACTCCGCCGTCATCACGAAAGCACCGTCGCCGGCGATCACCGTAGCCTCGTATGTGGCGCCGAGGCCGGGGCGGTTGTTCTCGATGGCCAGGGCGTTGACGGTGATGCCTTGCGCCGCGGCGTCGCGCCTCGCCGCCTCTATGGAGCGCAGGCCGCGCATGTCCGGACCGTCGCCGGACACGTCGATCACCCGTTCCTCCGCCCGCCAAGGAGCGGCGGCGATGAGTTTGGCCGCGTGATCCACCGCGTCGCCAATGGCGTTCCAGGACTGGGATGAGCGGGGGGCATCCATCACGGCTGCAGCCAGCCGTTCTGCCGAGGCCAGGCCGCTCACCCGGTGCCAGTCCACCACCGTCGCAGCGCCGCCAGGCGCGCCCCACTCCACCATTGCCACGCCGATGTCGCCCAATGGACGGGACGCGATGGCGGAGAGCACGGCTGGGTGGACCAGCGCCCCGGCACAGCCTTCGCGTTGAAGACGGAACTCGCCGGCGTCGATGCTGCCCGAAGCGTCGATGGCGAGCACCAGCAGCAGGTCCACCGCATCGGCCTGCGTGGCGGCGCTCAGCGGGGCGGCGCCGGCCAGGACGGCGGGCAGCAACAGTGCCTGCCGGCGCTGGAGGATGCCGGGCTGGCAAGGGAGAGGAGTATCCTGGGTCACGCCAATGCTCCACTAAAGGGCGCAGCTTCCGGCCAGCCGAGGAGCGCGTCAACGACCATCCTCTGCGCGCTGCGTCGGGTCGAGCGTCGTGCGCGCCTCCGCCAGCCAGCGGTCGGTCTGCCGGTCTTTCCAGTTCATTCGGCTGGGCGTGGGCGCGAGGATCGCATCTAGCGTCAGACGGCCTCTGCTCTCTCCGCTTCGGGGGAGGGGAGCGGAACACTCCTTGGCCGGCAGGCATGATGCCGCTTACCCTTCTGGCCTGGTTTACCAGAAGGGTAAGGCATGGGCGCGTTCGACTGCGTGGTGCAGGGCACGGTCGCCACCGCATCCGAGGTGCTGCAGGATGGCTGCGTCGCCATCCGGGGCGAGACCATCGCAGCCATTGGCCAGGGCGAGGCCCCGCCCGCCAAGCGCCTGCTGGACTACGGCGAGCACCTCACCCTGCCCGGCCTGGTGGACGGGCACATGCACACCTCGTCCGCTATCGGCTGGCCCGGTATCGAGGGCGCCACTCGCAGCGCCGTGGCCGGTGGCGTCACCACCTGCGTGGACATGCCCTACGACGTGCCGCACCCAGTCACCGACGCGGCCGTGCTAGCGGAGAAGGTCGGCTGGGTCGAGCGCACGTCCTACGTGGACATGGCGCTGTATGGCACCATCCGGAAACACGGCAGCGTTGAGGCCATCCCTGGCCTGGCTGCGGCAGGCGTGTGCGCGTTCAAGCTGTCCGCCTACGAATGTGACCCGGTGCGCTTCTCGCGCATTGACTACGCCACGACGGCCGCCGCGTTTTCCGCCACTGCCGGCACCGGCCTGCCGGTCTCGGTCCATGACGAGCACCAGGAGTTGGCGGAGCGCCCGACGCAGGAGGCCAAGGCGGCTGGGCAGACCCACGCCATCATGCACTGCCGCACCCGCCCGCCGTTGGCCGAGACGTTGGCGGGCTTGTCGATCTTTGAGGTCGGGCTGCAAACCGGCGCGCACGTGCATATCGCCCATTCGTCGCTCGCCCGGGGGTTCGAGATCGCGGAGGCATTCCGCGGCATGGGCGGCCAGGCGACCGGCGAGGCCTGCATCCAATACCTGTACATGACGGAAGACGACCTCGTTCGCCTCGGTGGGGACGGCAAGTGCAACCCGCCGTTTCGCCTCCTGGAAGAGGTGGAACGGATGTGGCAGGCGTTGCTTGCCGGCCGGATCGCTTACGTCTCGACCGACCATGCCTCCTGGCCGGCGAACCGCAAAGGATCGCCCGACATCTTCGCGCGCGGCGCCGGGCTGACCGGGTTGCAGAGCTTCACGCCGCTGATGTTCACGCTGCTGGCCGAATGCGGCTTGCCGCCCACGCTCATGGCCGAACTCTGCGCGGAGCGGCCCACCCGTTTCCATGGGCTTTGGCTGCGCAAGGGCGCCTTCCGCACTGGCGCGGACGCGGACCTGCTGATCCTGGAACCCGGCGATTTCACCTTCGATGCGGCTAACATCCAGGATCGGGCGGAGCTACGCTGGTCGCCCTGCCAAGGCCGGGCCATGCGCGCCCGGGCCGCAGCGACCTTGCTGCGCAGGCAGCTGGCCTGGGACGGCACGGACGTGCTGGGCCAACCCGGCGATGGCGTGTTCCTGAAGCGAGGTATGTGATGCCGCGTGTCCTGACTGTTGCCGCCGCCCAGCTTGGCCCCATCCAGCAGGCGGAGCCGCGCGGCGTTGCGGTGGACCGGATGGTGCGGCTGATGGAGCGCGCGCATCGCAGCGGCGTGCAGTTGGTAGTGTTCCCGGAGCTGGCGTTGACCACATTCTTCCCACGCCACTACCACGAGGACTTGGCCGAGGCGGACCATCGGTTCGAGGCGTCCATGCCGTCGAACGAGACTGCCCCGCTGTTCGCGGCGGCCAAGCGCTACGGCATCGGCTTCCACTTGGGCTACGCCGAAATGGTGGATGAGGCGGATGATGCCGGCGTGGTCCGCCGCCGGCGGTTCAACACGGCTGTGTTGGTGGGGCCGGAAGGCGACCTCATGCTGAAGTACCGCAAGGTGCACCTGCCGGGCCACGCCGAGCATGACCCGGTGCGCCGCGTGCAGCACCTGGAAAAGCGCTACTTCGAGGTCGGCAACCTCGGCTTCCCCGCCGTCCGCGCGCCGGTGGGCGGCCTGGACGGCGTGAATTGCGGCCTGATGATCTGCAACGACCGGCGCTGGCCCGAGGCCTGGCGCGTGCTGGGCCTGCAATCAGTCGAATTGGTCATGCTCGGCTACAACACGCCCAGCCTGAACCAGGATGCCCGGGGGTTCGAGGCGCACCACCTGCGCGTGTTCCACAGCCACCTGTCGATCCAGGCCGGCGCCTACCAGAACGTCTGCTTCGCGGTCGCGGCCGCGAAGGCCGGCACCGAGGACGGATGCGAGCTGTTCGGCAACTCCGTCATCGTCAGCCCACAGGGTCAGATCATGGCGGAGGCGACGAGCTGGGACGACGAGCTGATCACCGCCGACCTCGACCTGGACATGTGCGCCCTGGGCCGCACCACCATCTTCGCGTTCGACAAGCATCGGCGTCCGGAGGCATACGGCCGCATCACCGGGCAGGTCGGCGCGGTCGAGCCGCCTGCGTGGCGGCGGGATTAGGCCGTCAACGCGCCAATCGCCTGCAACGCCGCGGCCTGGCAAGGCTCGATCACCGGCACGCCCGCCGCTTCCTGTATGGCCGCGCGGTGATGGGCCATGCCGGTGCAGCCCAGCACGATGGCGCCTGACCCGGCGGCGGCCAGCGCCAGGCCAGCGTCGACCAGCCGAGCTTTCGTCGCGGTGTCGTCCAGCAGCGCTTGCATCGACACGTTCAACGCCAGCTCGGCCGCGAGCCGTGCCTCCAGCCCCATCGCCCGCAGCGCCGCGAGATGGCGCGCCTTCGATGCATCGACAATCGCGATCACGCCGAACCGCTCGGCCCGGGCCGCCGCAGCCGCGACGGCGCAGCGGAACACACCGAACACAGGCCGGTCGGTGACGGCGCGCACCGCCTCGATGCCAGGGTCCGATGCGCAGGCGATCACGTAGGCGTCGGCACGGCGCGCCTGCACCAGCCCGCAGAGCGGCTCCACCACGCCGTGCCAGTCGCGCCAGGTCAGGATGGCGGGCGGGCCGTCCGCCAGGGACGCCACCTCCAGCGCCGGGCCACCGGGGAAGCGGAACGGAGCGATTGCCGCGTCTATGCCCGCGCTGCAACCGGCAGAGCTGTTGGGGTTGATGACCAGGATCGTGGGCATGGCGGCTCCTGTCTGCGGCACCGTTCTTGCTTGGCCCGGCATACCTACTGCAAACCTGGATGGACCGCATGATCTTGCGCCGCGCCCTGCTTGCCTGGCTACTCCTCGCCTCGTTCACTGCCCGGGCGCAGGACGCGCCGCTGCGCACGGCCGTCGATGGGACCTTTGCGCCATTCGCCTTCCCTAGCCTCAGCGGCGGCGTCCAAGGCTTCAGCGTCGATTTGTTCACCGAGGTGGCGCGGCGCATGAACCGCCGGATCACCATCGACAGCGCCAGCTACTCCGGCCTGATCGCCGCGTTGGACGCAGGGCGCTACGACTTCATCGCCGCACCGACCACGGTGACGACGGAACGGGCGAACAACCTGCTGTTCGCCCAAGGTTACATCTGGACCCAGTATCAATTCGGCATCAAGCGCGGCTCGGCGCCGATCACGTCGCTGGAGGACCTTCGCGGCAAGGTCATCTCGGTCAATAAAGGCAGCGCCTATGACCTGTGGGCCGGGCAGAACGCGGCGAGGCACGGCTTCACGTCGCAGGCCTACGACAACAACACCGACGCGATCCAGGCGGTGCTGGCTGGGCGGGCATATGCCAACCTCGCGGGCAACGCCGTCCTGAAATACGCCGCGACCAAGCTGCCGCAGTTCGTGCCCGATTTCGTCGTGAAGGAGACGCGCGCCCAATGGGCGGCTCCGTTCCGTAAGGACAACGTGGCGCTGCGCAACCAGGTGCAGGACGTTGTCAGCTGCATGAAGCGGGATGGGACGTTGGCCAAGATGAGCGAGAAGTGGTTCGGCGCCGTCCCTGCCGCGGATGACCTGGAGCGGGTGGTCGAGCCGGGTTACGGCGTGCCGGGGATGCCGGGCTATGACCCGACGCCGCACGAACTGCGCTGTGGCTAGGCCGATCATCGAGGCGCGCGCAATACACAAGCACTTCGGCGCGCAACACGTCCTGAGGAACGTGGACCTTCTGGTGGCAGAGCGGGAGCTGGTGTTCATCATCGGCCCGTCCGGCTCCGGCAAGTCCACCCTGCTGCGCTGCCTGAACCGGCTGGAAACGCCCAGCTCCGGCACGGTCACCATCGACGGCATGGACCTGCTGGACCCGCGGACCGACATCAACCGGGCGCGGCAGCGGATCGGCATGGTGTTCCAATCGTTCAACCTCTACCCGCACATGTCCGCGCTGGGCAACGTGACGCTGGCGCTACGCCGGGTGGCGGGCCGCAGCCGGGCGGAGGCAGACGAGATCGGCCACGCCGCGCTGGCCCGGGTCGGGCTGACGGACCGGGCGGGCCACCGGCCGGCGCAGCTGTCGGGCGGGCAGCAGCAGCGGGTCGCCATCGCCCGGGCCGTGGCGCTTGAACCACGGGTGATGCTGTTCGACGAGCCGACCAGCGCGCTCGACCCGGAGCTGGTCGGCGACGTGTTGGGCGTGATGCGGCAGTTGCGCGAGAGCGGCATGACGATGGTGGTTGTGAGCCACGAAATGGGGTTTGCCCGCGCGGCGGCCGACCGCGTGGTGTTCATGGCCGATGGCGCGGTGGTGGAACAGGGGCCGCCCGAGCAGATGTTCGCGGCGCCGGCACATGCCCGCACCCGCGCCTTCATCGGCCAGATACGCAGCCATTAGTTGAGCTTTGCCGACACCTTCCTGAACACCGCCGTCATGGCGGGCGTGCTGCCCAAGATCATCGAGGGCTTCTGGTTCACGCTGCAACTGGCTGTGCTGATCGTGGTCACCGGGCTGCTGTCCGGGCTGGCGCTTGCACTGGTCCGCAGCCTGGGCGTCCGGCCGTTGAACTGGTTGATCGTGTTCGTGGTGGACCTGTTCCGCGCCTTGCCGCCGCTGGTCATCATCGTGCTGCTGTATTTCGGCGTGCCGGCACTGGGCGCCACTCCGTCGGGCTTCGCCTGTACCTGGGCCAGCTTGTCGCTGGTGCTGATGGCATTCGCGGAGGAAATCATCTGGGCCGGCCTCAACGCGGTACCGCGGGGTCAGTGGGAGGCGGCGCGTTCCACCGGGCTCGGCTTCGCGCCGGCGATGGCGTTCGTCGTGCTGCCGCAGGCGTTGCGCATCACCATTCCGCCGCTGACCAACCGCACCATCGCCATCACCAAGGGCACGGCGCTCGGCTCGGTCGTGGCGGTGCAGGAGATATTGTCGCAGGCGTCGTCCGGCATGTCGTTCAGCGGCAACCCGTCACCGCTGACCTTGGGGGCTGCGGCCTACCTGGTGCTGTTCCTGCCGGTGGTGGTGTTCGGGCGCTGGGTGGAGCGACGGTTCCGGTGATCGAGACGTTCCTCAATGTCGAGGTTGCCGTCGCTGCCTGGCCGATCCTGTGGCGTGGCCTGTTGATGACGGTGGGGTTGTCGGTGCTGGTGATACCGCTTGGATTTGCGTGCGGGCTGGGGCTGGCCATGCTGTCCACCGTGCCCAGCCGGCCGCTGCGCTGGGCGCTCGTGGCCTGGATCGACCTGTTCCGCGCCTTCCCGCCTTTGGTGCTGCTAGTGCTGCTGTATGCCGGGCTGCCGTTCGCCGGGATCACGCTGGGCGCGTTCGGATGCGTGGCGATCGGCTTCTTTCTCAACACCGGCGCCTACTACGCCGAAGTGATGCGCGCCGGCATCGAGAGCGTCCCGCCCGGCCTGGCCGAGGCCGCCCGCAGCACGGGCCTCGGCCCGGTGCAAACGCTACGGTTCGTGGTGCTGCCCCCGGCGTTGCGCAACGTCCTGCCCGACCTCGTGTCCAACACGCTGGAGGTGGTGAAGCTGACCTCGATCGCCAGCGTGGTGGCGCTGCCTGAGCTGCTGTTCCAGGCCCGGCAGGCACAGAGCGCCACCTACAACCCGACGCCGATCGTGGTCGCGGCGGCGTTGTACTTCGTGCTGCTGTGGCCCGTGGTGCGCCTGCTGAGCCGGCTGGAGAACCGGGCCATCGCTCAGCGCTGAGCCGGCTCCACGATGCCGACCTGACCGGTGATTGGGCCATACCACATCGGGCGGCGGTGGACGGCGAAGTTGAACATCTTGTCCCGGCCCTGCCGGCACATGTCCAGGTTGCAATCGGCTACGGCGATCTCGTCGCCCAGGCCATGCGTTTCGGCCGCCACCAGGCCGTTCGGATCGACGATGCACGATCCGCCGATCAACCCGGCGCCATCCTCGTTCCCCGCCTTGGCGACCGTCACTGCCCAGCATGCGTTCATGTAGGCGTTGGACTGGGCGGCTAGGCGCGAGTGGAACGTGCGCAGCGCAGCGTCCTCGGTTTGGCCGCCGTTGGGATCGTAAGCCGCGGAGTTGTAGCCGCAGCACAGCAGCTCCATGCCGCCCAGCGCCAGCACGCGCCACGCCTCCGGCCAGCGGCGGTCGTTGCAGATCAACATGCCCAGCAGGCCGCCGTGCCAGGCGGGTGGGGCGCGGAACACTGGGAAGCCGAGGTCGCCGTACTCGAAGTAGCGCTTTTCCAGCTGCTGGAAGCGCTCGCCGGCCCGCGGCTCGACTGAGCCGGGCAGGTGGATCTTGCGGTAGCGCCCGAGCACCGCGCCGTCGGGGGCGACCAGCACGGAGCTGTTGAACCGCTGGCCCTCCGGCGTCAGCTCCGCGTAACCGACGTAGAACCCTATGCCGAGCGCGCGGGCACGGTCGAACAAGGGCTGCACGGCTGGGTTCGGCATGGCGCGCTCGAAGAACGTGTCCAGCGCCGGGCCGTCGAGCAGCCAGCGCGGGAAGAACGTGGTGAACGCCAGCTCCGGGAACACCACCAGAGTGGCGCCAGCGGCAGCGGCCTGTTCCAGCAACTTGACCATGCGGCCGAGCGTGTCCGGCCTGGCGTCACCGCGTTGCGTCGGACCCATCTGCGCCGCCGCCAGCCGTATGATCCGCGCCATCAGGGTTGCCGCGGCGTCAGGCGCCGGCACAGCGGCAACGCCGTGTCCCGGTCGCCCGCGGCGGCGCGGAACATGTCGGCAGACAAGCGTGGCGCGACGTTGCTGCACACGGCGACCCAGCTGACCGCGCCAAGCCACGCGCTTTCACGGCGCAGGACGCCCGCGCACACCGTTGTACGCTCCCTGCACGCGGCGATAATGTCCCGCACTCGCGTCATCTCCAGCGTGCTTTCCTTCACGTAGCAGCAGTTCTCGATGCTCGCCAGGCGTGCCAGCAGGCTGGGCAGGAGGTCCACGTTGGCGGTTGCCGGGTTATTATAAACCATGATGATCTTGGTGCATCAATTGGTGTGCTGGACGGGCACCGTCAACTTGTCGGACTGGGGTCGCGATGACGCGTGATGAGAACGGCGCGTTCGTAGTTACGCCGCAGCGGCGACGCCGGCGACCTCGGCCCAAACCTTGAAGGCTTGGATCCGGGCGGCTCGATACTGGATGGCGGGCACTTGATGGCGGCGGAGCAGGAAGAGGTTGTTGATCCCGTCATGGGCGGACAAGAAGCGTTGCGCCTGGCCAGGCGACTTGAACCGCTTCATCTGTCGGTCCCGTTTTCGCGTGGGCTGGTGCGAGTTCTCCGCCCTGTTGTTCAGCCCTTTGTGCTTCTTGTGCTCGACGGCGGGCATCACCGCGCGCTTGGCCGCCCCGTAACTCGCCAGCTTGTCCGTCACCATGACACGCGGAACCCGGCATTGCCGCTTGAGCAGCTTGCACAGCAGGCGCTTGGCGGCCCGCGTGTCGCGCCGGCTCTGCACCAAGATGTCGAGCGCCATCCCGTGCTGGTCCACCGCGCGCCACAGCCAGTGCTTCACGCCGGCAATCGTCAGCACGACCTGGCGAGTCGCGCGGAGGAGTTGCACCTCCGCGCGCTCCTAGAACCGTACGTGACGTAGAGTAGGGCGTCGGCGAGTTGCCAGCTTGGCACTTTTCCGGCGCCCTCTCCCCAAAGGGAGCATGCAGAGTTCTGGGGGCAGAGGCGATTGGGTTAGGGTGCGGGCTCATGGGGCGAGGGTGAGCTGTGTCGAAACTGGTATGGCGGGTGAAGCTGGTGGCGGAACAGCAGCCTGGCGTGACCACCGAGACCGAGCTCGCCTGCATCGTGCGTGACGCGTAGGCCGGCTTGGCTGACCTCGGGCTTAGTCTCACCGAAGCGAAGCAGCTCACGGCGGCACTGCAGGCCGAGATCGTGCCGACGCAGGTGGCCGTCTTGGGCGAGTGCCCTCGCGCGTGCCGGGCGTGCGGGCGCAGGCTGGCGAGCAAGGGACACAGCCGGGCGCGGTTCCGTTCGTTGTTCGGCGACGTGCCGGTGCGGGTCCGGCGCTTGGTGGCCTGCCCGTGCCAGGGCGAGGGCGAGGCGAAGAGCGTCGCCGTGCTCGGCGTCGGCAGAGGTGCCGCGGTTGCCCCCGAGTTCGCCTATGTCACGGCCCGGTATGCCGCGTTCGCGCCGTTCGGCAAAGTCGCCGCTCTCTTGTCCGATCTGCTGCCGGTCAGCGGGACACAGCACGCCAGCACGGTGCGGAACAGGATACTGCAGGTTGGCACGGAGGTCGTGCAGGCGAACGTCGCCGAGCCAGCGAGGGAACCACCAGCACCGGCGACCGGCGGTCCGGTCGTGATCGGGCTGGATGGCGGCTATGTGCGCAGCCGGCACCGGGCAGAAGGGCGCCGCTTCGAGGTGATTGCGGGCAAGGTCATCACCGCCAGTGGCGCCCAGCA
>CAXTCN010000062.1:0-26983 GCA_964242575.1 uncultured Acetobacteraceae bacterium
CCAACAAACCTTACGCGGGCAGCTCGTCTCTCAACCGGGTTGAGCAGCTACGTTCGTTACCGTCATTACGCTTGTCAGTGGGCAATGGAGGCTCGGGGTGGAAACAGAGCGTTGAAACTCGCGCCGTCGACGGCTGATTTGCGCCTAAGTCGGTCGTTCCCGACCCATAGTTTTGACGCGGAACCGGTCGTCAGCGGGCTTGCAGCTTACAGGCTGGGCACGTAGTACGGTCTTATGCTTACACGGATTGAAATCGACGGCTTCAAGACATTCGAGAACTTCCAACTCGATCTTAGGCCGTTCACAGCCATTGTTGGACCAAATGCAAGCGGCAAATCCAACCTGTTTGATGCGATGCAGTTGCTTTCGGCCCTAGCGGATCATGATATCCACAGTGCCATGCAGGGGCTGCGCGGAGAACCAGAAGAGTTCTTTCGTCAGACAAGCCAGGGTCCAAGCAACAAAATTCTTCTGGGAGTTGAAGTTTTTCTAGACAGTGAGGGAGTAGATGATTTCGGCCGTCAGTACAAAGTGCCCGCGCAGCGGCTTCGCTACGAGCTGACGCTTGGTATTGGTTATGGTCACGATGGCGCTCCACGCGGAATTTTGTGCGTGATGAGTTTTGCAGGTCGCTGAAACGAGAAGAAGACTCTGCTGATTATTTGAAGCCCCGAAATCCGAGCTACGGCCGGTATGCAAAGCCGTTTATTCGGAAGGATGATACCGGCGATGCCTTACTCGTGCGGCAGGACGGCCCGGGCAAAAGCGGAAACCCGGTGCGGCTGTCGCTGAGGGAGGCATCGCGTACGGCACTCTCGACCATCACGACGGCCGACTTCCCGCATCTTTATGCATTGCGTGAGACGCTACGGGCGGTTCGCTTCTTGGAAATCAATCCAAGTGCCGCACGCAGCGCCAGTGATCGGTTCGAGAAAACAACACTGAAGCCAGATGCGTCAAACTTGGCGGCGGTGCTTAATCGGTTGCGCGACCAGACGCGAACCGACAAGCGTCCAGACGGCGTACTGGCCGACATCGCGACTGATTTGTCAGCGCTGATCCCCTCAGTGTGTCGCGTAAAAGTGCAAGCAGACGATCAGCGGCAGTATTCGTTCAGCGTCGATTTTACCGGCGACATGAGCTTCAGTTCACGGGTCATCTCAGATGGGACACTGCGGATTTTAGCACTACTCTCCATTCTTAACGATCCTGATCGCAAAGGGACGCTCTGCTTTGAGGAGCCTGAAAACGGCGTGCACGAGGGCCGCATCCCGACACTGATCGATCTCTTGAGAAACGCTACAGAGATAGACCCGGACCCGAACTTGGCGACTTTCCAGGTTCTCCTAAACACGCACTCGCCCAAGGTTATGGAAGCGCTCGCCGATACAGAGATCGTAGCCGCAGACGTGGTGACTACCGTCGGACCGGCTTCGGAAGCTCGTTCTTCCCGCACACGAATGAGGACAGGGGTCAAACCCACAGGGGATTTGTTCGAGCCGGAGCATTACCTAGTGCGCGCCGAAATTGATCGCTTACTGCGACGTGCGGGCGAAGCTGGGTGAGGTATGTTAGTTGGGCAGCGTTCTACGAAGGCTCTTCGGACGCGCTCTACTTAGACGTTCTCCTGCCGCGAGTCATTCGGGACCTTGTGGCACGCGAGGGTATTCAATTGGTAGAAGTTCCAGATGTGCCTGCGGTAAAACTGGGGGGAGGAGGCCGATCGATTGAGAAAGTCGCAAAGGAAGCGTGCGAATTTCGAGAGGCCTATGATGTCATCTTCATCCACGCGGACATCGGTGGCCGAGGGCTTGGACAGGGAGTGATAGATCGGGCGAATGCCTATTGCATGGCGCTGACGGCGTGCTGCGACTGGCCTGGGGAGCGCTGCATCACAATCACTCCCAGTCACGAAACTGAGGCATGGTTGCTTGCCGATGGTGAAGCCGTGATAGCAGCACTTGGCTACAACGGCGTTCCTGCGGAGGTGGGCTTGCCAGGTGATGCCCGTGCGGCAGAACGCCTGAGCGACCCCAAGCAAGTACTAAGTACCGCAATAGAAAAAATCGCCGGTCGCCGTCGTGTGAAAAGAATTGGCAACATCTTCCCAGCTGTTGCTCAAAGGCAGCGACTTGACTTACTACGCAAATCAGCCTCCTTCATAGACTTTGAAGAGCGGCTGCGCGTTTGTCTCCGAGCGCTTAGCTGCATTCAATGATTGAGATCCGGCTTCATAGCCGCACCAAACCTTTAAACAATAGCTCTGGCCAAATTGATTTTGAAAGCTAACTGTCTGAAAGCGGCCCTTCGTAGCTGGTCGGGACTCCGGCTGCGAAGGGCCGCTTCAGGTAGACTCTCAATTCGACCGGGAACGCCGCACCGCGTCCTGCCACCCAGCGCGCCTCCGGTCACGAGCCTCTCGGTCCCCTTCCGGCACAAACCGTCGTTCCGCGCTCCACGTCCGGGCGAACTCGTCCGGCTCAGGATACAAGCCTGCGTCCAACCCAGCCAAATAGGCCGCTCCAAGCGCCGTCGTCTCCAGGAAACGCGGACGGTCCACTGGCAAGTCCAGCGTGTCCGCCAGGAACTGCATCGTCCAGTCGGACGCGCTCATGCCGCCATCCACCCGCAGCACGCCAGCACCCGCGTCCAGGCCGGCGTCCTGCAAATCGGAGCGCATCGCGTCCATCAGATCCTGGGTTTGGTACGCCACGCACGCCAATGCCGCCCGGGCCAGTTCCGCGCGGCCGGTGCTGCGCGTGAGGCCGGTCAGGATGCCGCGCGCGTCCGGGTCCCAGTACGGCGCGCCCAGCCCGACGAAGGCCGGGACCAGGTACACTTCCTGCGCTGTGTCGGCAGCGGCGGCCAGGGCGCCGGTTTCGCTCGCGTGCGCAATCAGGCCCAGGCCGTCCCGCAGCCACTGCACCGCGGCGCCCGCGACGAAGATGGAACCCTCCAGCGCGTAGGTGCGCTGGCCCGCGCGCTGCAACGCGACAGTGGTCAACAGGCGATGCGCGGACGGCACCGCCCGGGTCCCCGTGTGCAGCAGCGCGAAGCAGCCGGTGCCGTAGGTGGACTTCACCATGCCGGGCGTCATGCACCCCTGCCCCACTAGCGCCCCCTGCTGGTCCCCGACCATCGCCCGCACCGGCAGCGCCGCGCCCAGGTGCCCGGCCGCGGTAACGCCGAACTGGCCGCTGCTGTCCCGCACCTCCGGCAACACGGTGGCGGGAATGTGAAACAAGTCCAGCAGTTCCGGGTCCCACTGGCCGGTATGAATGTCCAGCAGCATGGTGCGGGACGCGTTGGTGGCGTCGGTCGCGTGCACCGCGCCGTCAGTGAGGCGCCACAGCAAATAGCTGTCCACCGTGCCGAACGCGAGCCGGCCGGCCGTGGCGGCGGCCCGGGCGTCCAGCACAGTGTCCAGCAGCCACGCCAGCTTGGTGGCGGAGAAGTAAGGGTCCAGCAACAGGCCGGTGCGCGCCTGGATCAGCGGCCCCTGCCCGGCCGTTTCCAATGCAGCGCAGGCGCCGGCAGTGCGCCGGTCCTGCCATACGATAGCGTTGTGCACCGCGCGCCCGGTGGCCCGGTCCCACAGCACGACCGTCTCCCGCTGGTTGGCGATGCCGATTGCGGCAACCTGGTTCGCAGTGATCCCGGCCTGGCGCAACGCCGCCCGGGCGGTGGATAGCGTGGTGCGCCAAAGGTCTTCCGGGTCATGCTCGACCCAGCCCGGCTGCGGGTAATGCTGCGGGAACTCCTCGGCCGCTTGCGCCACCGGCTCGGCATCGCCGCCGAACACCATGGCGCGCGACGACGATGTTCCCTGGTCAAGGGCGAGCACGTATCCAGTCATCGGCAATCCTGTATCAGGAGCGGCCCTCCCCCGCCAACGGGAGAGGGCGCTGCACTAGCCCCGCTTGGGCGGCGACGCCGGCCAGCTTTTGATGAGCGCGTCGTAGTCCACGGTCTGCCCCTGCGGCTTCTCGTTCGCCAGCTTGCGTTGCGGCGCGATGGTGCCGGCGGCCTCGGCCTTTTTGTACCACTCCTCCGCCGTGGTGCGCGGGTTCAGCTTCGGGCCGCACTCCCCCTGCACGTTCGACCGCTCCAGCCGCTCCATGACGCTGTCCTGCGCGGTTGCCAGCGCGTTCATCGCCTCCTGCGGCGTCTTGGTGCCGGCTGCCGCGTCGCCGATGTTTTGCCACCATAGCTGCGCCAGCCGCGGGTAGTCCGGCACGTTGTTGCCGGTGGGCGTCCACTGCACGCGCGCCGGGCTGCGGTAGAACTCAATCAGGCCACCCAGTTGCGGCGCACGGTCGGTGAACGACTGGTGCCAGATGTCGCTTTCCCGGATGAACGTCAGGCCGACATGGCTTTTCTTCAGGCTGACGGTCTTGGAGGTCACGAACTGCGCATACAGCCAGGCCGCGCTGCGCCGGTCGAGCGGGGCCGATTTCAGCATGGTCCAGGCGCCCACGTCCTGGTAGCCGAGCTTCATGCCTTCCTTCCAGTAGGACCCCTTGGGCGACGGCGCCATGCGCCACTTCGGCGTGCCGTCGGCGTTCATCACCGCCAGGCCAGGCTTCACCATGTCGGCGGTGAAGGCGGTGTACCAGAAGATTTGCTGCGCCACGTTGCCCTGGGACGGCACCGGGCCGCTTTCGCTGAACGTCATGCCCGGCGCTTGCGGCGGCGCGTACTTCTTCAGCCACTCCAGGTACTTGGTGACGGCATAGACGGCGGCCGGGCCGTTCACGTCGCCGCCGCGCTCGATGCTGCTGCCAACCGGGCGGCAGCCCTCCATGCGGATGCCCCACTCGTCCACCGGCAACCCGTTCGGCAGGCCCTTGTCGCCGTTGCCGGCCATCGAAAGCCAGGCATCGGTGAAACGCCAGCCCAGCGACGGGTCCTTTTTGCCGTAATCCATGTGGCCATAGACGCGGACACCATCGACCTCCTTCACCTCGTTGGTGAAGAACTCAGCGATGTCCTCATAGGCCGACCAGTTAGTGGGGACGCCGAGGTCATAGCCGTACTTGGCCTTGAACGCCGTCTTGAATGCCGAGCGGGTGAACCAGTCATACCGGAACCAGTACAAATTGGCGAACTGCTGCGTCGGCAACTGATACAGCTTCTTGTCCGGCCCGGTGGTGAACGACAGGCCGATGAAGTCCTCCAAATCAAGGCTCGGGCTGGTGACCGCGCGGCCCTCGCCGGCCATGAAGTCCGACAACGGCACCGTCTGGTTGTAGCGGGAGTGGGTGCCGATGAAGTCGCTGTCGTTCACCCACATGTCATACAGCCGCCGGCCCGACTGCATCTCGGTCTGGATTTTCTCCACAACGTCACCCTCCTGGATGACGTCGTGCTTGACCCGGATGCCGGTGATCTCGGTGAACGCCTGCGCCAGCGTGCGGCTTTCGTACTCGTGCGTCGTCAGCGTTTCCGAGACGGTGCTGATCTCCAGTCCGGTGAACGGCTTGGCCGCGCCCACGAACCACTCCATCTCGCGCATCTGCGCGTCCTTGCTCAGCGTCGAGGGCTGGAACTCGTTGTCCACCCACTTCCGCGCGGCGTCCATGCCCTGTCCGTAAGACCGCCTGGAGCCGAGGACCAGGGCCGCTACCGCGGACCCTGCCAGTAAATCACGACGTTTCACGTTCGTTGCCTCCCATTCTGCATCCGCATGATACGGAGCAGCCGTTGTTTAGCCTATGCCCAGCGGAACATTGCGACTCCGAACAGGACAGAGGCGCCGATGGCTGGCCAGACGGCATCGCCGCCAAGGCCGATCCACAGGATATGAATGACCGCCGCGCCCAGCAGCGACACGAACAGCCGGTCCCCGCGCGTGGTGGGGAAGCGCAGGATGCCGACCCGCGGCGCCTCTGGCCGCAGCAGCGCCAGCGCGGTCATGACGGCGAGCGCGGTGGCAATCAGGATGAAAAACATCCCGGTCTGCCAGGTCCAGGCCATCCATGCGAGATCAGGCATCAAACCCGCCCCAGGGCAAAGCCTTTGGCGATGTGGTTGCGCACGAACCAGATCACCAGCGCCCCAGGGATCAGGGTGAGCACCCCAGCGGCGGCCAGCAGGCCCCAATCCATGCCGGCTGCCGAGATGGTCCGGGTCATGATGGCGGCGATCGGCTTGGCGTTCACCGTCGTGAGCGTCCGTGCCAGCAACAGCTCCACCCAACTGAACATGAAACAGAAGAATGCGGCGACGCCGATCCCGTTGGCGATCAAGGGCACGAAGATGCGCAGGAAAAACCGTGGGAACGAGTAGCCGTCGATCTGCGCGGTCTCATCGATCTCGCGCGGCACCGCCGACATGAAGCCCTCCAAAATCCATACCGCGAGCGGCACGTTGAACAGGCAATGCGCGAGCGCGATGGCCCAGGGCGTGTCGAACAGCCCGATCGCGGAGTACAGGTTAAAGAACGGCAGCGCGAACACCGCCGGCGGCGCCATACGGTTGGACAACAGCCAGAAAAACAGGTGCTTGTCGCCCAGGAAGCGGTAGCGACTGAACGCATACGCCGCCGGCAACGCGCACGCGAGCGACAGCACGGTGTTGATGGCGACATAGGTCAGCGAGTTGATGTAGCCGGAGTACCAAGAAGGATCGGTGAAAATCCTGACGTAATTCGCAAGCGTCGGTTCATGCGGCCACAATGAGATGCCCGACGTGATCTCCGTGTTCGTCTTGAAGCTCATGTTGACTAGCCAGTAGATCGGCAGGCTGAGCGCCAGCAGATACGTCGACAAAATGACCCGGCGCGCGCTCAAGCCGCCGGCTCCCGTTCGGCGTCGAGCTGCGTCATGGCGGTAAAGAATATCCAGCACACCAGCAGGGTCATGAGGTTATAGACCAGGCTCATCGCCGCCGCCTTGCCCAAGTCGAACTGGCCCAACGCGAGCTTCACCAAGTCGATGGACAGGAACGTCGTGGCATTGCCGGGTCCGCCGCCAGTCACGACGAAAGGTTCGGTGTAAATCATGAAGCTATCGATGAACCGCAGCAGCACGCCAATCACCAGCACGCGTTTTAGTTTGGGCAACTCGATGTTGCGGAACACCGCCCAGCGCCTGGCGCCATCGATGCGCGCCGCTTGGTAGTATGCATCCGGAATGGCTCGCAGCCCAGCGTAGCACAGCAACGCCACCAGCGACGTCCAGTGCCAAACGTCCATAATGATGACCGTGAACCACGCGGCCGTCGCGTTGCCGGCGTAGTTGTAATCAATGCCGAGGCCGTTCACCGCCGCGCCGAACAGCCCGATGTCGGCCCGCGCGAACACCTGCCAGATCGTCCCCACCACGTTCCACGGCACCAAAAGCGGCAGCGCCATGACCACCATCGTGACCGCGAGCCGCCAGCCGCCGCGCGGCATGCACAGCGCCACCAGGATGCCGAGCGGCACCTCGATGGCGAGGATGATGGCGGAGAACACGAGGTTGCGCCCGAGCGCCGCCAGGAACCGGCCGCCCAGCTCGCTCGTGGGGTCCAGCAGCTCGCGGAACCAGCCCATGCCGTTCCAGAAGAACTGGTTGTTGCCGAAGCTGTCCTGCACCGAGTAGTTCACCACCGTCATCAACGGCAGCACGGCCGAGAACAGCACAACGGCGAACACCGGCAGCACCAGCAGCCAGGCGCGGTCGTCCCGGGGCTTCATAGCGGCGCCACCAGCCGGTCATCGGCGTAAACGTGGATGCGCGACGGCTCGATCCGCAGCCGCGCTTCCGACCCTTGGATCGCCGCGTCCGCCGCCACCCGCGCCACCAGCGGATGCCGGCCGAGCCGCACGCGCGCCAGCCGCACGCGCCCAAGGTCGTCGATGCGGTCCACCTGCACCGGCAGGCCGTCCGCGGCCAGCGCGGCGAAGTCCGGGCGCACCCCCACCTGCACCCGCCCGGCCGGCGCCGCGTAACGCCCGGCCAGGGCCAGCGCATGGCCGTCCACCCGCGCCTCCGCGCCGTCCACCGTCGCCGGCAGCAGGTTCATGCCGGGCGAGCCGATGAAGTGGCCCACGAAGGTGTGGCCGGGCCGGTCGAACAGCTCCGCCGGGGTGCCAACCTGCAGCACTTGGCCGCCGTTCATCACCACCACCTGGTCGGCAAAGGTCAGCGCCTCCGTTTGGTCGTGCGTGACGTAGATCATCAGCAGGTCGAGCGCGCGGTGCACCGCCTTGAGCTTGGACCGCAGCTCCCACTTGAGGCCGGGGTCGATTACCGTCAGCGGCTCGTCGAACAACACCGCGGCCACGTCCTGCCGCACCAGGCCGCGGCCGAGCGAGATCTTCTGCTTGGCATCGGCCGAAAGGTTGCGGGCCGGGCGGTCCAGCACGTCCAGCAGGCCGAGCATGGCCGCGGTTTTCCTCACCTGCGCCGAAACCTCCGCCGCCCCCATGCCGCGGTTGCGCAGCGGGAAGGCAAGGTTTCCCGCGACCGTCATGGTGTCGTAGATCACCGGGAACTGGAACACCTGGGCGATGTTGCGCCGCTCGGTCGGCAGCGCCGTCACGTCGCGGCCGTCGAACAGCAGCCGCCCCACCGTCGGCTGCACCAGGCCGGAGATGATGTTGAGCAGCGTCGTCTTGCCGCAGCCGGAGGGTCCGAGCAGCGCATACGCCTTGCCCTGCTCCCAAATGTGGTGCAGCGGGCGCAGCGCGTAGTCCGCGTCCGTTTTCGGCCGCGGCCCGTAGGCGTGGGCGATGCCGTCCAGCGTGATCTGCGCCATCAGGCCACCGCCTCGGCCAGCGGCTGCGCCGGCGCCGGCACGAACCGGCCGGCGCCGTCGAACGCCATCACCTGCGAAGGGTGGACATGCACCTGCACCGCCTGGCCCGGCGGCAGGTCCACGACGCCGGGCAGCAGCGCCACCCAGGTTTCCGCCCCGACATCGACGTGCACGAAGCTTTCGGACCCGGTGATCTCCGTCACGGACACCTGGCCCTCGAACCCCAGATAGCCCGGCGGCGGCGGGCCGAGCGACAGGTGTTCGGCGCGGAAGCCGAGCCGGGCTGCGCCGGGCACCAGCGCCGGCAGCACGTCGGCGTCCAGCTCGTTCAACGGCGGGTCGCTGAACACCCGCGCCGCTTCCAGCGTGTCCGGGTGCCGATATACCGCCGCCGTCGGCCCGCTCTGGGTCACGCGGCCTTCCCACAAGGTCGTGGTCCGGCCGCCGAGCAGCAACGCTTCCATCGGCTCCGTCGTGGCATAGACCAGGATGGCGCCGGTCCGGGCGAACAAGGGCGGCAACTCCTCCCGCAGCTCCTCGCGCAGCTTGTAGTCGAGGTTGGCCAGCGGCTCGTCCAGCAGCACCAGCGCGGCCTGCTTCACGAGGGCGCGGGCAATCGCCGTGCGCTGCTGCTGCCCGCCAGACAGTTGGCCCGGCATACGGCGCAGCAGCGGCTCCAGCCGGAGCAGCCGCGCTGCCTCAGCCACGCGGCTCTCGATCTCGGCCCGGGGCAGCCCAGCGACGCGCAACGGCGAGGCGATGTTCTCGTACACCGACAACGTGGGATAGTTGACGAACTGCTGGTACACCATGGCGACCGAGCGCCGCCGGACCGGCACGCCCGTGACGTCCACCCCATCCAACAGGATGCGCCCCCGGTCCGGCCGGTCCAGCCCGGCCATCACCCGCATCAACGAGGTCTTGCCAGCCAAGGTCGGGCCCAGCAGCACGTTGAGCGTCCCGCGCTCAAGCGTCAGCGACACGCCGTCCAACACCATTGCGGCCGGCACGCCCAACCCGACTTGCTCCAGCACCAGGCTCATGCCACCGCCCGGCCGAGCTTGCCCGCGGCCAGCATGGCAGTGTCCAGCGCCTCGACTTCCCGCACGCTCATGCGCAAGCCGAGCTTGGACCGGCGCCAGACCACGTCCGCCGCCCGCGTCGCCCACTCCTCGCGGCGCAAATAGTCGACCTCGGCCTGGGTGAGGCCAGCGCCGTAATCCGGACCCATGGCCGCGAGGCTGTCGGCGTCGCCCACGATGGCGTGCGCTCGGGTGCCGTAGGCCCGCACCAGCCGCCGGGCCAAACCGGCCGGCAAGAACGGCGCACGGGCCGCAAGCCGAGCCACCTCCGTCTCAAACCCATCCTGAGGGAAGTCGCCACCGGGCAGGTGCGCCTGCGCGGTCCAACCCGGAGCAAGGCCGTTGGCCGCCGGCAAGTGGGGAGCAAGCCGCGCCAACGCCGCCTCGGCAAGCCTGCGGTAGGTCGTGATCTTGCCGCCGAACACCGACAGCACGGCAGGCGCGCCGGCCGGGGCGTCGAGCGTGAGCACATAATCCCGCGTCGCCTCCTGCGCGGCCGAAGCGCCGTCGTCATACAGCGGGCGCACCCCGGAGTACGACCATACCACCTGGTCCGGAGTCACCGGCTTGATGAAGTACTCCGTCGCGGCCCGGCAGATGTAGGCGATCTCGTCCGTGGTCGCGTGCACGTCCGCCGGGTCGCCCTTATAGTCGTGGTCGGTCGTGCCGATCAGCGTGAAGTCCGTCTCGTAAGGTATGGCAAAGAATATACGGCCGTCCGCGTTCTGGAAAATGTAGCAGCGGTCATGGTCGTACAGCCGGCGCACCACGACGTGGCTGCCCTGCACCAGCCGCACCGTCGCGGGCGCATTGGACCGGAGAACGGTGGACAGCACCTCCCCGACCCAGGGACCGGCGGCGTTCACCAGGGCGCCGGCCCGCACCGTTTGCCGTGCGCCGTGCTGTTCGTCCAGCAACGTCAACGACCAGGCGTCGCCGTCCCGCACCGCGGACGCTACGCGCGTACGGGTCAGCACGTCCGCGCCCCGCTCGGCCGCATCGCGGGCGTTCAGCACCACCATGCGGCTGTCCTCGACCCAGCAATCCGAGTACTCAAACGCCAAGGTGAACTCAGGTTTCAGCACGGCCCCAGCCGGGTCGTTCTTGAGGCGTATGGTCCGGGTTTTAGGCAGCAGACGCCGCCCGCCAAGGTGGTCGTATAGGAACAGCCCGGCGCGCAGCATCCAAACCGGCCGTTGGCCGCGGTTGTGCGGCAACACAAAGCGCAGCGGCCATACGATGTGCGGCGCAATGCGCCAGATCGTCTCCCGCTCCAGCAGCGCTTCCCGCACCAGGCGGAACTTCCAGTGTTCGAGGTAACGCAGTCCGCCATGGATCAGCTTGGTGGAGGCCGACGAGGTGCCGCCACCCAAATCCGCCTGTTCGCACAGCAGCACGGACCAGCCACGGCCAGCAGCGTCCCGCGCAATGCCGGAACCGTTGATGCCACCGCCGATCACTGCAAGGTCATAATGCCGTTCCACCAACGCGATCCACTTTCGCTTCGTTCATTTTGGAGCCTATTCCGCCGCCACCCGAACCGCAAGCGAACTTAGCCCCGGTCAGTCCTCCGGCTCCACTGGCCCGCCAGCCTCCATTACCTCCACGCCGTTCAACCGGCACAACTCAGCCGCGGCGGGGTCGAGACGGTCAGTGACCAGCACGTCCACCTCCGACAAGTGCGCCACTCGCACCGGCGCCGTGCGCGCGAACTTGCTGCTGTCCGTCACCAGCATGACCCGGCGCGCGTGCTCGATGATGGCGCGGCTGACCCGGACTTCGCGCAGGTCGAAATCGAGCAGGGTGCCTTCCGGGTCGATGGCCGACGTGCCGATCACCGCCGTGTCCACCCGGAACTGGTTGATGAAGTCCACCGTCGCCGCCCCCATGATCCCGCCGTCCGCCCGGCGCACCATGCCGCCAGCCAGTACAACCTCGAGGCCAGGATGCCGGTACAGCTCGGCCGCGACATGCAGGTTGTTGGTGATGACCAGCAGCCCCTCATGCTGGGCCAGCGCACGCGCGACCTCCTCGGTCGTGGTGCCGATGGTGATGAACAACGAGGAATGTTCTGGCACAAGGCGCGCCGCGGTCTCGCCAATAAGCCGCTTGTGCGGCTGGGCCACCAGGCGCCGCGCCTCGTAGGCCAAGTTGTGCACGCCGGACGCCACCATCGCGCCGCCATGCACCCGGCTCAGCAAGCGCTGGCTGCAAAGGTCGTTCAAGTCACGCCGGATCGTTTGCGGCGTTACCCTGAAGCGTCCAGCCAATTCGTCAACCCCGACCCGGCCGGTCTCGCGCGCCAGGGCCATGATCTCTGATTGGCGACGGAACGACGTGCTCACCCAACCCTGCTCCCGGATGCCTGCCGCGAGTGTCTAGGGGTTCGCCCAGTTCGCCAAGGCTGCCAACTCACGCTCGATTGGGCTACTGTGGACCGATGCGCAATGTGCCGGAGGCAAGATGACCCACGCCGGCTCCGGCCGTGACTTACGGGTGGATTTTTTTCGTGGGGTTGCCCTTTGGTGGATATTCACGGACCACATCCCGGCGAACTGGATCGCGCAGTTCAGCCTGCGCAACTTCGCCCTGTGCGACGCGACTGAAATCTTCGTCTTGTTGGCCGGCTATGCCGCAGGCCTCGCCTATGGGCGAAGCATGGACCGGCATGGCTGGCTGTTCGCCGGCGCCGACGTGGTCCGCCGCGCCGGCACCCTCTATATCGCCCATATATTCTTGTTTGTCCTGTTTAGCGCTCAAGTATCATACTCCGCAACGGCGCTGGATCGGTCCGAGTATTTGGACGAGATCCACTTGGATGTGCTGGCGGAGGCTCCGTATCGAGCGATGCTGGAAGCCCTCAAGCTGACCTTCCAACCTGCTTACCTCAATATCCTGCCAATGTACGTTGTAATACTTCTACTCTTTGCCGCCTTGCTGCCATTGCTTCGCTGGCCTAACACGCTCGCAGCGACCTCGTTCGGAATTTATGCCGCAGCGCGCTTGACCGGGTTCAATTTCCCGTCCTGGACCGGAGGGGGCTGGTACTTTAACCCGGCAACCTGGCAATTCCTGTTCATCATTGGAGCGCTTCTGTCATACGCGCCAAGACGGATACCAGTCGCGAACGTCGCCCTTGATGTCCTGGCGATGCTGGTGGTCCTGTTGGGCTTGGTGATTGTCTTGGTTATTTGGCCCTACCCAGACATCGAAATGCATGTTTCGGCCAATCTGGCGCGGGTGCTGTTGTCCATCGACAAGGAAAACCTGCATCCAATGCGCCTTATTTCCATCCTGGCGTTGGCTTGGCTGGTGTCGCGTTTGATCCCCGCCGATGCGTCCTGGTTGCGGGCCAGCGTAGCACGGCTTTTTATCCTTTGCGGCCAACATTCCCTTCCCGTGTTCTGCTCCGGCATCTTTCTCTCGTTCGTCGCGCGTCTCGCGATGGAGGAGAACTCCGGCTGGTGGGTGCAGGCCTTGGCCAACAGCCTCGGCACAGCAGCCATGGTGGGCGTGGCCGCGCTCGCCGCGTGGTACAAGCAAAAGGAGCGGTCATCGCACTCGGGCTTGCCGGGCCTGTCGCGCGCTGATACCACGAGGGCAACATGAGGTTGGTGTTCGCCCTCCGACTGCCCTTGATCCTGTTCTCGACCTGGATTTCTTGCGCGGTCGCTGCGCCAGGACATGATCCTTGCGCAGCCCCGGACGACGCGGCCGGGCTGGCGAGCGCGCTTCCGCACGTTGCGGCGGCCCTGCAGCCCGCACGCACCCTGGACATCTTGGCGATCGGCTCGGCAGCCATGTTCGCGCCCAAACCAGCCGCCGTCCTCGATGCCAAAGACGGCCAGCCGCCCAATGGTCAAACTCCTGAACAGGCGTTCCCCTGGAAGTTGGCTAAACTCCTTCAGGCAGCCGTGCCTGGCACGACTGTGCAAATCACCGTGCGAGGCGGCCGAGGACTGCTCGCCTCGGACATGCTGGAAATCATGCGCTCCGAGCTGCGGCTGCGGTCGTACCAACTGGTGATTTGGCAGACAGGCACTGTCGAAGCCGTCAAAAATCTACCGCCAGGCGAATTTAGCCAAGTGCTTTCCGACGGCGCGGAGTTGCTGCAATCTGTCCAGGCGGACCTCGTGCTGATTGAACCTCAGTTCAGCCGGTTCCTGCAAACAAACGCGAACCTCGATCCCTACACGCAGGTCCTGCAGCAGATGGACGCCCTGCCGGGCGTTGTCCTGTTCCGTCGCTTTGACCTCATGCGCAGTTGGGCCAATGACGGACAGATCGACCTGGAACGCGCAAGCCAAATAGACCGTCAACGGGTGATCGGAACTCTCCACGCCTGCTTAGCCAAGCATCTGTCGCGCCTGGTGCTCGAATCCGCACGCATGTGACCGACTCAGAATAGCCCATCGATAAGCCCATTGGCGTCGAGCCGCACGTTGTTCGCCGACGGGCTGCGCGGCAGTCCCGGCATGGTCATGATGTCGCCGCAGACCGCAACCATGAAGCCAGCGCCTGCGGAGAGGCGCACCTCGCGGACCGGGAGCGTATGGCCGTCTGGCGCGCCCATCCGGCTTGGGTCTGCGCTGAAGCTATACTGGGTCTTGGCGATGCAGACCGGGACGTGTGCGAACCCCGCGGCCTCGAACCCTTCAATCCGCTTGTTGACCGCTGCCGGAATGCTGACATCGCTCGCCCGGTAAATCTCCCGCGCTATGGTGCGCAGTTTCTCGGCCAAGCCCATGCCATCGGGATAGAGTGGGGCGTACTGCGCGGCGCCGGACCTGATCTGAGCCGAAACAGCCAGCGCGAGCGCCTCTGCGCCCACGGCGCCGTCGGACCAGTGGCGACACTGGATGACGTCAACGCCTTGCGCCGCCATGGCATCCCGGACCACCGCGAACTCCTCCGCCGTGTCAGTGGTGAAGTGGTTCAACGCGACGATGACGGGCAGGTTGAACTTGCGCAGGTTTTCGACGTGCCGGGCCAAGTTGACCAGCCCGCGGCTCACCGCGCCGGTGTCCTCGCGCACCAGATCCGACTTCGCGACCCCACCGTGCATCTTGAGCGCTCGCAGGGTGGCGACCACCACCGCGCAAGCAGGAGCCAGCCCAGCGCTCCGGCACTTGATGTCCAGGAACTTCTCCCCGCCCAGGTCGGCGCCGAACCCGGCCTCAGTCACGACGATGTCCGCGAGCTTGAGGCCAAGGCGGGTCGCCATTACCGAGTTGCAACCATGGGCGATGTTGGCGAACGGCCCGCCATGGATCAGCGCCGGCGATCCCTCCAGCGTCTGGACCAGGTTGGGAGCGAACGCATCCCGCAACAGGGCAGCCATTGCCCCATCGGCCTGTAAGTCCTGCGCGGTGATGACGGAGCCGTCGCGGCGGCTTGCCACGCGGATGCGTCCAAGCCGGTCCTGCAGGTCCTGCAGGTCACGCGCGAGGCAGAACACCGCCATGACCTCGCTCGCGGCCGTGATGTCGAACCCGTCTTCGCGCGGAGGCCCGTTCGCCGTCCCGCCCAGCCCGTTCACGATGCTTCGGAGCGTGCGGTCGTTCACATCGAGCGCCCGGCGCCACGTGACCCGGCGCGGGTCGATGCCGAGCGCGTTGCCCCAGTACAGATGATTGTCCAGCAACGCGGCCAGCAGGTTGTTCGCGGCCGTGATGGCGTGGAAGTCGCCGGTGAAGTGCAAGTTGATCTCGTCCATGGGGGCAACCTGCGCCCGCCCGCCACCAGTCGCTCCACCCTTGACCCCGAAGCAGGGTCCCAGCGACGGCTCTCGCAAGCAAATCATGGCACGCTGGCCAATCCGGTTCAGCGCATCCCCGAGACCGATCGTCGTGGTGGTCTTGCCCTCGCCCGCCGCAGTCGGACTGATCCCCGTGACGAGCACCAGCGCGCCGTTGGGCTTGCCGTCCTGCTCCCGTATGAAGTCGAGGCTGACCTTGGCCTTGAAGCGTCCATACTGCTCCAGCGCCCAATCAGGAATGCCCGCCCGCTCGGCGATCTCCCTAATTGGCTGCAGACGGGCCGCCCGGGAAATCTCCAAGTCGGTCATGCGGCAGCCTGTTGCACCGGAACGCCCATGGACAGCAAGACATGTCGCACCGCGCCCACTGCCTCGCTCATGTCAGCCGGCGTCACCGCGCCGATGCAGCCGAGACGAAAGCTTGGCAGCTCGGTGTTGTAGAAGTTGCTGATCAGCACGCCCCGTGCCTTCAGCCGGTCCACGAATACCTGCAAGTTCCAGCCTAAGCTTGAAGGAGCATAGACGTTCACGACAATCGGTCCCTGCATGGACAACCCGAGGCAGGGCCGTAAACCCAATCCCACCATGCCGTCGTGCAGCACGCGCATGTTCGCCTTGTACCGCGCCAGCCGGGCGGGTTGGCCGCCCTCTGCGTCGAATAGGTCTAGTGCCACGTCAAGCGCGGCGATTGCCTGCGCGGATGGCGTGAAGCGGTGGCAACCGGGGCCGACGCGAAGCGTGTGATCGTAAAGGTCAGCAAGGTCCAATGACCAGCTCTCGGCACGGCCAGCGCCTTCCAGCAGCCGGTCCACACGGGCCACATTGAACGATGTGCCTGGCAGGCCCTCGATGCACTTATTGGCGGTGAATACCATGCTGTCGACCATCGGCAGCGCACTCAAGTCGAGGGGCATGGCCCCGAATGCCGATACTGCGTCGATAATCACGCGCCGGCCTGCCTGTGCCGCGGCCTTCGCCAGTGCCGGAGCGTCGTGCACGATGCCGGTCGCCGTCTCGCTGTAGATGACGCCCAAATGGCTGATGCGGTCATCGGCCAACAACGCCGCGAGCACGGCGGCCGGGTCGATCCGCTGGTCCGCCTCGACGGGAAGCGACACCACCTGCCGCCCTGCCTCACTCGCGAGCCGCGCCAGCCGTTCGGCGTAGTGCCCGGTCATCGGCACCAACAGCTTGCCGCCGCGCGGCACGAACGTGCGCACCGCTGCTTCCAGGGCAAAATGCCCGCTGCCCGGCAGCGGCAGCGCGACGTGCTCGCCCTCGCGCCCGCCCGCGATGGTTAAGACACGGCGGCGCACCCGGGCCAGAACGTCCCGGAACCCATTGTCCCAGGGCGCATAATCCTGGGCGGCAGCGGCACGGACCCGTGCGTCTGTCGTGACCGGGCCGGGAATAAGCAGGAGCATGCGATGCGGACCTGGTGTTGTTTGGTGTTCAGGGGTCGCCCGGATCAACCGTGGGATCAAGCCCTATCGCCGTTCCGCATGCAATTTGCTATTGGAATGCGTGGTTCTCGCTCTGCCCTTTCCCGACTGGGTTCCCGCTTGGGTTCATGTCGCGGCGCTGTGTGTCGGGGCGCTGTTCGCAATATCGTTTCTGTTGCTGCCGTTTGCGGTGTTCGGCATCAAGGGACGGCTGGAAATGATCGAAGCGCGTTTGGACGAGCTGCAAGGCGAGATCCGCAGCTTGTCGCTACGGCTGCCTGAACCCCTGGCGGACATGGCGCATGACAATGAGCTGTTTGCGTCGGGGCGCCACTCCGACCGGCCGCCGATACCCCCAGCGCCCCGAGGCTCGATGGGACATGACCGCGTGCTGCCGGCCACGATGTCCGGCCCGTCGGCAAAACAGGCGCCAGCTCGCTCCGTACGAACCGAGCCGCGGCTTTATTAAGTCCACCTTGCATGGCCTGCCTCGCCGGGTGCCTTATGCGCAGGATGTGAGATTGCAGGATGCTTTATGCGAGCGAGCGTCATTCGAACAGGTTGCGGCAGCAACGAAACCGCTCTGGGCGCCAGAGCCGTGCAGCGGGCTGAGATGGGTGCCCCGCCGCCCTGCTTAGTAGGCGAGCATGGTTTCCCATGAACAAGCCCGACACGGATTTGCCGGCTAGCTTTCGACCTGGCGGCTCCGACGCGGCGGTGTCGTTTGGCCCAAACGTCCCGCTCGCGCCATATTTCACGAGCCCAGTCGAACGGATCGCTTTCGCTGCGGCGCCCACGCGGCTGGCAAGCGAAAGCCGGGCGCGGCTGGTCAACCGGTATGGCGACTGCACCTTCGATGAGGCGGACGTCATCGTATGCCTTGGCGGCGACGGCTTCATGCTCGAGACGCTGCACCGCCTGCTTAGCCGGTCCGCGGCAACTCCGGTCTTTGGCATGAATTGCGGTTCCGTTGGCTTCCTAATGAATGGGTTCGCGGAGGACGACGTTCCGCAGCGGCTTGGCCGGGCGCAGGCAGCGGTGTTGCATCCGTTGCGGATGCATGCAGTCACGCAAACTGGCGCAGTTGAGGAGGCGCTAGCCCTGAACGAGGTGTCGCTTTTGCGCCAACTGCGCCAGGCCGCCAAAATACGCATCACTGTGGACGGCAGGGTGCGTCTGCTGGAACTGGTGTGTGACGGCGTTCTGGTGTCCACCCCGGCGGGTTCGACCGCTTATAACCTTTCCGCGCACGGACCCATCGTGCCCCTGTCAGCCAACTTGCTGCCGCTCACGCCAATCAGCGCATTCCGGCCAAGGCGCTGGCGTGGCGCTCTGTTGCCCAGCACGGCCGATGTGCTGTTTGAGGTCCTTGAAGCTGACAAGCGGCCGGTTGCGGCCGTCGCCGACTTCACCGAAGTTCGTGATGTAGCGTCGGTCGCCTTGAACGAGGACCGGAGCGTCGTCACGACGATCTTGTTCGACCCTGAACAGGGCCTGTCCGAGCGCATTGTCGCCGAACAGTTCACCGTATGATCTGAGGGCCTACGCCGCCACGAGCTGCCGCAGTTGGGGCGCCTCGGCAAGGGACGGCAACGGCGCCGGGATTGCGGCATTCTGGTCGCGCACGGTGTAGCCGCGGCCCCAAACGGTGCCGATCACGTTCGCCGCCCCTACTTCCGCCAACTTCTTGCGAAGCTTGCATACGAACACGTCGATGATTTTGGCGTCCGGCTCGTCCATGCCGCCATAAAGGTGGTTGAGGAACGCCTCCTTGGTCAACACCATGCCCTTGCGGAGCACAAGAAGCTCAAGGATGGCGTACTCCTTGCCGGTAAGCTGCACCGGATGGTCGTTCACCGTGACTTCGCGGCTGTCGAGACGGAGCTGCACCGGACCGATCCGCAAAGTCGGCTGCGCATAACCCTTGCTGCGGCGGACAATCGCCTGCATGCGGGCCATCAGCTCGGGCAGGTCGAACGGCTTCGAGATGAAATCGTCGGCGCCGACGCTGAACGCCTTCACCTTGGCTTGCGGCCGCGTTAGCTCAGACATTACGATGACCGGCGTGTCCAACCGGCTGGACCGGAGCCGGCGCAGGACTTCGTAGCCCTCCATGTCCGGCAGCGTGAGGTCTAGCAGCACGATGTCGTAATCGTAGCGGCGGACCAGCTCGATGGCCTCCTCGCCAGTGTCGATATGGTCCACCACGGCGCCGCTAAGCTTGATGAACTGTGTTAAGCCACGAACCACGGTCAGGTCGGTCTCGATCAGCAGGACACGCATCGGTTGTTCCTTAGGGTTCTATAAACTATTTATGCAACTTATACGTGTATGTGTCCATAGTTTTTTTACTATTCACTGTTAATCTCAAGGCTCGCGTCCAAAAATCATGACGAATGCAACGGAGACAGTCGGTTACATGGCCAGCCATACCCAAAGTACGCAACCAAAGGTTGCACGACAGCTCCGTCTGCTGGCTGACCGCGCCGCGCTCTCGTCCATGATTATGATAGAGGGCCGGGTCGCTGGCGTGTCCGGCATGATGGTCGAGATCGACGGCATCGCCGAACACAGCACGATTGGCGACCGCGTCAGCTTGCAAACCAGCTCTGGCCGGGCTGTCGAAGCCGAAGTCGTTGGGTTCCGGGCGGGCCTTGCGCGCGCGCTGACGTTTGGCACCCTTGACGGCATCGGCCCCGGCAGCAGCGCCAGCCTACCGGTCTCGGCGGGACAAGTCACCGGCGGACGTGGGGCGCAGTTGCGGCCCTGCGCAGCCTGGCTCGGCCGGGTATTGGACCCCATGGGACAGCCGCTGGATGGCCAAGGATCCGTTCCCTCCGGTTCTGAACGGCCCGTCCGCGCCATGGCGCCAGCGGCGGCGGGCCGGGCCAGGCTTGGACCCCGGGTTGACCTCGGAGTACGGGCGCTAGACCTGTTCACGACCTGTCGCCAAGGCCAGAGATTGGGCCTGTTCGCCGGGTCCGGGGTCGGGAAGTCAACCATGCTCTCCATGCTCGCCCGCCAAGCTGGATGCGATGTGGCGGTGATCGCCCTGGTGGGTGAGCGTGGGCGCGAGGTCCGTGAGTTCATTGAGGATGATCTCGGCCCCATTGGCCTCGCGCGGTCGGTCATGATCGTCGCGACGTCCGACCAGTCCCCGCTGATGCGGCGCGAGGCCGCCTACGCCGCCATGACCGTGGCGGAACACTTCCGCGACGCTGGCAAGTCGGTGCTGCTGATGATGGACAGCGTGACCCGGTTTTGCCTGGCGCTCCGGGAAATCGGCTTGTCCGCCGGCGAACCTCCCGCAACGCGCGGCTACCCCCCCAGCGTGTTCGCCGAGTTGCCCCGCCTTCTGGAACGCGCGGGTCCCGGGCCGGATTGTGGCGCCGCGACCGGGCAGATCACCGCGCTGTTCACCGTGCTTGTGGAGGGCGACGACCACAACGAGCCGGTTGCCGATGCGGTTCGCGGCATCCTGGACGGACACGTCGTGCTGGATCGGCGCATCGGCGAAGGCGGGCGCTACCCGGCGGTGGACGTGCTGCGCTCACTGTCGCGCACAGTGCCGGGGTGCAATTCGCCCGAGGAAAACGGCTTGACCCGCCGCGCGCGCAGCATCCTGGCGCTTCACGCTGATCTCGCCGACTTGGTCCGGCTCGGCGCCTACCAAACCGGAAGCGACCCGGCGGCTGACGAGGCCATCAAGCTCGCGCCACGCATCGAGGCCGTCTTGCGCCAGACCCGGGACGAGGCCAGCACCATCGAGGAGGCCTTCGCACTGCTCAGGGCCGCATTGGAGACGCGTCATGGCGCATGATCCGCTTGACACGCTCGTAAAGCTCCGCCGCACCAGCCAGGACGGCGCGCAGCAAGCGTTGGCGCGCGCGATATCGGCGGAAACCGCGGCCGCGACCGCCGCGGCCAACGCCGAGCGCAGTATCGTCGAGGAACAGCGGGCGGCCCTCGACCTCGCGGCAGGCGACGGCGTGGTCGAGGCCTTCGGCGCCTGGCTGCCGGCCGCCCGGGCCCGGGCGGCGGCGGCTTGGGAGGCGTGCGAACGCGCACGGGCCGAGGTGGCGCGGACCCGCGCGGCGCTCACAGCCGCACGCACCGCTGTGGAAACCGTCGAGACCTTGATGGACCAGCGTGCGAAGACCCGGCGGGACCTGACGGAGCGGCGTTTGCAGGCCGACCTGGACGGCATGGCGCCGCCTTCGAACGATCCAGCCGACCAAACATAAATAGCAGGAACAACTCGGGTCGGCTGGTTATCGTGGGTTAAACGTGGTCGGTTGCGCCGCAATCAAAGGAGCATACGGCTATGCGCATCGCTATGATCGGCGGCGGTTACGTGGGGTTGGTCTCAGGCGCGTGCTTCGCCGATCTGGGTGTCGAAGTCGCAGTCGTCGAGGTCGATCCAGCCAAGCTCGCCGCGCTCAACGACGGCCGCATCCCGATCTTTGAGCCAGGCCTCGACCGGCTGGTGGCGGACAACGTCGCGGCGGGACGGCTGAGCTTCGGCAATGACCTCGCGGCGGCAGTGGCTGGCGCGGAGGCGGTGTTCATCGCCGTCGGCACCCCCACGCGCCGGGGGGACGGCCATGCGGACGTGTCTTACGTGAACGCCGCCGCCGAGCAGGTGGCGTTGGCGCTCACGGGCTACACCGTCGTCGTGACCAAATCCACCGTGCCGGTCGGCACCGGGCGACGGATCGCCGAGATCATGCGCCGGGTCCGCCCGGACCTTGATTTGGACGTGGCCAGCAACCCCGAGTTCCTGCGCGAGGGAAGCGCCATCGGGGACTTCATGCGGCCCGACCGCGTGGTGATCGGCACCGAAAGCGAGCGCGCGCGTGAGGTGCTGCGGCGGCTGTACCGTCCGTTGTACTTGATCGAAGCGCCCATCCTGTTCACCAGCCTGGAGACGGCCGAGCTTACCAAGTACGCGGCTAACTCCTTCCTGGCGATGAAGGTCACGTTCATCAACGAGATGGCGGACTTGTGCGAAAAGGTCGGCGCGGACGTGCACGACGTGGCGCGCGGCATCGGGCTTGATGGCCGGATCGGCCGCAAATTCCTGCACGCCGGCCCCGGTTTCGGCGGAAGCTGCTTTCCCAAGGACACGTTGGCGCTGATGCGGATCGCCCAGGATTGGGGCGCGCCGTCCCGTCTTGTGGAAACGACCGTCGCGGTCAACGAGGCGCGCAAGTCCGGCATGGCCGCCCGGATCATCCAAGCCTGCGGCGGCTCCGTTCAGGGTAAAACCATTGCGGTGCTCGGCCTCACGTTCAAGCCTGAGACCGACGATATGCGGGACGCGCCGAGCCTGCAGATCATCAGCCGTTTGGTTGAGGAGGGCGCGACGATTCGCGCCTACGACCCGGTTGGCATGGAACAGGCCGGGCCGATGCTGCCGAGAGCCGTGGTATTCTGCACCGATGCCTATGACGCCGCCGCCGGGGCGGACGTGCTGGTATTGGTGACAGAATGGAACGAGTTTCGGGCGATCTCGCCGGCGCGGCTGCGCAGCCTGATGCGGGGGCGGCTGCTGATGGATCTGCGGAATGTGTTCGACCCTACCGCCATGCGCCAAGCCGGGTTCGACCACCGTGGCATCGGCCGCGCCGTATCGCTGGGCGCCGTGCCCTGAGCCTGTCCGGCTTGCCTTCAATAAGGAGGTGCGGGATACCGCGGGCATGACCGAAACCATTGCGACTGGTACGAACTTGCCCTCCAACGTGCAGCCGCCGACCATTGCGTGGGCGGAGCCGGGCCAGCCAACGCCTGCTGACCTGCAAGCCCTGCCCTGCCCGAACTGCAGCTCCACCGCGCAGAAATCGCTGATCCTGACGGTTGACGTCCAGTTGCCCGACAACCCGTCCAAGCGCCTGCGCGTGCTGCATTGCCCGGGTTGCGACTGCCGCTTCTATGACAGCCAGGTCCCTCCGGACTACGCCGAGCCTGGCCTGAATGACCGGGGCCGGGTGCCGTTCTATGTCCAGCAAGGCGCTGGAGTTTCGTTGATTACGCGGCCGTTGGCGCAGGCGGCCATGCCGCCGGGCAGCGCCTACATGGAGGTCGGCTGCGGCTACGGGTTCGGGCTGGACTACGCCCTGAACACGCGCGGCTGGCACGGCGTCGGCATTGACCCGGCGCCGCTGGCCGCCCTGGGTCGCGACGCGCTCGGCCTGCCGATTGAGTTGCGCTACCTGCGGGATGACGACGAGGCGCGCGGGACGATGGACGTGGTGCTCGGCTCGGAGGTGATCGAGCATGTCACCTCTCCCAGCGCCTTCGTTCGCACGTTGCGCGCCATGCTGAAACCGGGCGGGCTGCTGATCCTGACCACGCCGAACGGCAATGACATCGACCCGGGCACGCCGCCGGGGATCATTATACCGCTGCTGTCGCCTAGCCTGCATCTGGTGATCCAGACCACCAAAAGCCTGACGGCCCTGCTTCGTCAGGGCGGGTTCGCGCACGTGGAAGTTGACATCGACAGCCACTCGCTGGTTGCCTTCGCAAGCGATGCGCCGCTGGTTCTGGAGCGGGACCGGGAGCGGTTGCGGCTTGTGTTCCGCCAGCATCTTGAGCGCCGGGCCGCGACGCTCGATCCGGCCAGCGACATGTTCCTGGGTTTCGCCGGCCGGGCGTTCCAGGAGTGCGTGAACGACGCGGACATGGCGGGCGCGGACCGGGCCTGGGCGCTGCTGGCGCCAGCGTGCCGGGACCGATTCGGCTTGGAGCTTGAAGCGCCGCGTTTGCCGGTTGAGCTTGCCACCTGCAGCCTGGAGCGCATGGCAGAGCTTGTGCCGCTCAACCTCGGCGGGCTGCTGTATGCGCGCGCGATCCGGCGGCTCGCGTCCTGCACGCCACGCCAGGAACTCGGCCAGGCGTTCGCCGCCGCTGCTACGGCGGCGGCGGCGATGCGCCGCGCCCTGGGCGAATTGGCTATGGAGGACGGGCAAACCGAGGACATCGGCTGGACCGCAACGGCCGAAGCCGTGCTGTGCGGCGCGGCAAGCGGCGACGCGGACATCGCCGACCAGTTGGCCCGGCTTCCACCGGCGCCCGCGGGCGGAACGGCGCGCCGGCTTGGGTTCGTGCAACGGGCCGTGGGGCTGTTGGTCAACGCCGGGCATTATGGCCTGGCGCGGCGCGTCGCAGACCGCGAGCTGGCCGGGATGCCGTTCGATGGCGCATCGCCGGATGAGCGTGACACGCTGTTCGCGCGGGCCATGCTCGACATGCAGGCTGACGGGCCGCGCCCCCCGGATTACGCCCAGGCGGCACGGCGTTTCAGCCGGGTGCGCGCCACCGCCGAACCCGGGGGGCCGCTATGGTGGGCCGCCTACCGTGGCGAAACGCAGGCGCTGGCCGGCGCAGGCGACAACGAGGGGGCGGTCCAACTCATAGAGCGGACGCTTACCGAGCAGCCCGGCATCGCCCTGGGCCACGCCGAGGCCAACTGCTTAATCAACGCCGGGCGCCATGACGCCGCGCGTGCCCTGGTGCGGCGGCACGGCCTGGACCGCGCCGCCGACGCGCAACTGGGAAGCTCGGGCGCGCTCACGCCGGAACAGCGGGACAACCTGTTTTTCCTGGCCGTCCTCGACGTTCAAATCGATCTGGACGGGCACCCCGCCGGCGAGCCCAGCCGCGCACGCGACCGCTTCGCCCGCGTGCGCACCGTGACCGAACCCGGCAGCGGCCTATGGTGGGGCGCGCTGCGAGGGGAGTTGCAAGCGCTCGACTTGCTGGACGCCGGCACGGAGGCGGCCGCGTTGGTGCGCGAGGTGCAAGGGCGGCACCCGGATTTGGAACCGCCCGATGACCTTCAGCAGCGGTATGCCCTGGTGCGCGAGGATACCGCGGCTTGATTGGGAGGGCGCTCAACCGGTTCATGCGCCGTGCCTATCTAGGCACGCGCTTCGTGGTGCTGCCCGCGCTCGGGCACGAGGTGATGCGGCATCGCAGCCCGCGTCGCATGTTGTCGCAATGGCCGGAGGGCACTATCCCCTTGGGTCCGAAGGTGTGCGTGTTCGTGCACTGGGACGGCGCCGGCGACGTGCGGGACCATGTGATGCACCAGGTCCGCAGCTTGGCGGAGGCCGGGATATCGGTGGTATTCGTCACCAACTCGGGCTTCCTGCGCCCCGACGCGATGCAACGGTTACAGGAGGTGTGCGCCGGGGTGATCGTGCGGTCCAACGTCGGCTACGATTTCGGCGCCTGGCGTGAAGGCTTCGAGCGGTTGGCGCTGCCGCGGCCCGACACTGAGATGGTGCTGATGGCAAACGACAGCGTTTACGGCCCGTTGCAGCCGTTGGACGACCTGCTGGGCGCCATTGACTTCGCCACGGCCGACGTGTGGGGCTGCACCGAAAGCTGGCAGACCCGCTACCACCTGCAATCCTACTTCATGGCGTTCAGCCCGGCCGTCGTGGCCAGCCAGGCATGGCGCAGCTTTTGGGACAGCGTCCGCCCAACCTGGTCCAAGGGTTGGCTAATCCGGCTTTACGAGATTGGCCTGACGCAGACGCTGCTGAAGGCCGGGTTCACCTGCCGGGCGGTGTGGCCGTACCAAAGCCTGGCGCATGACATCGACCCGGACCTGCTGATCGACTTTGAGGAGGGTGGCCCCAATATGGCGGATGCCGTGGTCCAGGCACGTCGCAACCACGCACGGCATATCCGCGGCTCGGTGGCGCATCGGGTGCCGCTCAATCCGACCAGCGATCTCTGGCGCCAACTGCTGGCCGCGCGGTTTCCGTTCATCAAACGCGAGCTGTTGCGGGACAACCCGACCTTGGTGCCAGACGTGGGAGAATGGCGCGAGATCATGGCGACGCATAACGCGACTGGCGCATCGCCCCGCATTATGGCCGCGATTGAACGCGACCTTCAGCGGACGTTGAAGAACAAGGCGCCCTGACGCCATACCGCCCCAGTGACTTAGACTTTCTCCACCTGGCTGTACTCCAGCTCGACTGGCGTGGAGCGGCCAAAGATCGAGACGCTGACCTTCACGCGGCCCTTCTCCTCGTCCACCTCCTCGACCGTGCCGTTGAAGCTGGTGAAGGGGCCGTCGGCCACGCGCACCTGCTCGCCGATCTCGAACAGGATGGCCGGACGGGCACGCTCCACGCCTTCGGCACTCTGCTTGATGATCCGGTCGGCCTCTGCGTCGGTGATCGGCGACGGCCGGGTTTTCGTGCCAAGGAAGCCAGTGACCTTGGGCGTGTCCTTGATGAGGTGCCATGTCTGGTCCGTCAGTTCCATCTTAACCAGCACGTAGCCCGGAAAGAACTTGCGCTCGGCATTGACCTTCTGGCCGCGCCGCATCTCGACCACGTCCTCCGCTGGCACTAGAACCTCGTCGACCATGTCCGCCAAGCCCTTCTGAGCAGCCTGCTCCTTGACCTGCTGCGCGATCTTTTTTTCAAAGCCGGAATAGACATGGACGACGTACCACCGCTTGGCCATTTTATGGTCCCTTAATGCCCGACGCCGAACAGCGCGCGGACGCCGATGCCGATGACCTGGTCGGCGACAAAGAAGAACAGCGCCGCGAGCGCCGACAGCGCGAACACCAGGCCGGTGGTGATGAGTGTCTCCTTGCGGGACGGCCACGTCACCTTTGCCACTTCGGCCCGCACTTCGCGGAGAAACTTCAGGGGATCGGCCACCAACGCCATGCTTCAGAACTTTCCATGTGAACGGCCGATGGCAGGGGCGGAGGGTCTCGAACCCACAACCTCCGGTTTTGGAGACCGGCGCTCTAGCCAATTGAGCTACGCCCCTACAGGACCGGTGCGGCGCCCAGCGTGGTCGCCACTGCCCGTGTAGGGGGCGTAGAAAGAGCGCGGCGGGCATTCTGTCAAGCCCGCTCGCCTGTGCGGCCAGGGCTTTCGCATCAAGCGACGGGCATATGGTTGAGGATGTCGGCGAGGACG
>CAXTCN010000063.1:0-26503 GCA_964242575.1 uncultured Acetobacteraceae bacterium
GCGTGAAGCCGAGCGCCAGGAGCGAGTACATCGCCCCCAGGCTCAGCCCGTTGATTACCTGCTGCAGCAGCAGGTCGGTGGTTGTCATGCGTCAGGCCATCGGCGCGACGCCGACATACTTGTACTGGGCATCGGGGTCTTCGAGCGGCTTGGCGGCGTCCTTGCGGATTTGGAACACGCTGATGACCTTGTTCCGCAGGTCGCCGTTCTCATCGAACTCGATTGGGCCGAGCAGGCTGTCCGGCAGCTTCACGTTTTGGATCGCGTCCCGCACCGCGGCCCGGGTCACGTCCTTTCCGGTGGCGGCTACGGCCTTCACGGCTTCGATGACGATCAGGGCGCCGGTGTAGGACGTGATGGTGTAGTCGTCCGGACGCTGCTTGTAGCGCGCGAAGAACCGGTCGCTGAAGCTGGCGGTTTTCGGGTCCTCGATCACGTGCGGTGCCGCGACCGTCGCATACCACCCCTCAACCGCCGGGAAGCCCGCGCCCCTCAGCAGGTCGGAGCTTTGCATGCCGTCGCCGCCGGCCTTTATGACATTCGGAATGATTTCATAAGCCTGCTTCGCCAGCTTCACGCCGGCCTGGGTGACGCCGCCGTAGTATAGCGCCTGCGGGTCCATGGCCTTGATCTTGGTGAGTATGGCGGCGTAGTCGGCGGCCTTTGGGTCCAGCCGGTCGCGCCCGAGCAGCTTGATGCCCTTCTTCGCCGCCTGCGCCTGGAACGCGTCGGCCAGGCCCACGCCGTATGCACCGGAGTCGTCGAGCACGTAGACGTTCTTCACCTTGAGCGTGTCGGCCATGTAGTTGGCCATGTTCGGCCCTTGGAATGCGTCGGTCGTCACGGTGCGGAAGTAGATGGCCTTGCCGCCCGGCCGGAACTGCGCGGCGAACTTGGGGTCGGTCAGGTCGGGGTTGGTCGAGGTGGGGGTGATGGTCGCAAGGTTGCCCTGGCTCAGGATGGGCGCCATCGCCTTGCCGGAACCGGACATCTGCGGACCGATTGCCGCGACGTAGGCCCGGTCGGACACCATGGTGCGCGCGTTGGTGGCGGCTTGCGCCGGGTCATACTGCCCGGCGGTGGCGGTGGCGTCATCGAGCTTCACGACCTGGAACGCGTAGCCCGGGACGGCCTTGGCCGCATTGGCCTCCTCGAAGGCCATCAGGGCGCCATTGGCGTACCGTTCGGCATTGGTGGCATCGGAGCCGGTGAACGACAAGTTCACGCCAACCTTCACGACCTTGTCGGCCGCGCTCGCGCCCCTGGCGCCCAACGTGACGACGCCCAGCGTGGCTGCGGCGGCCGTGATGGCGGAACGACGTGAGATCATTGGTTCGAACTCCCTTGCTGGACGTGGCGTGCGGGTCCGTGTTCATTGCGCCGTGGCGGACGCCTAGCGCGCGTGCCGCATCATTAATGACATGCAAGACATGCGCCATAGCTAACTTGATGCCACCTCGGCCTTGCCGTCAGCATCCAGGTTTCGAACGTGGCGCTGATGTTCAGCGGCATTTCAGGATTGCTGCAATAAAGCCGACTTTTCATCACTAAACCTAATCGTTGAAACGATGCAGGTCAGCTTAGGGTGTAACAGTTCAGATAAATTCTCGCAAAATCATCCTCAACAGCCCGCCCGCATTTCCACGGTTTTATCAGTGCATCAGGACTAGCAAGTATTATTTGAGTAACCAGCTACGTTTATGTGACACAGCTAGAAAGCAAGTTGCCATGCACGAAACGCAGCCAAGTGGAATCAAGCCGATCCGTATTCTCGTTGTCGAAGATGACAACATACAGCAAATGGTCCTTGCCTCAGCACTGACCCAGTCCGGCTACGAGGTCGAAACGGCGTCGGATGGTCTGGAAGCAGTCTGGAAGGTGCGCAGCGGCGGCTATGACGTGGTGCTCGTGGACTACTACATCCCCGAGATTGATGGGTTGGCGACGGCGCGCCTGATCCGCGACCTCGTGGGTGATACGGCACGCCCGGTGTTGATCGCGCTCACGGCAGCCTCGGCCCAACTGGCAGGCCGGGAAACAGGGTCCAACGACGCGTTCGACGAGGTCATTGCCAAGCCTGTCGGGCTAGAGGTCCTGGTTGGCCATTTTGAACGCCACCTCGCGTCCGCGCCCGACCGCGAGGCCCGGCAGGCCGCCCAGGCCGCCTTGCTGCTGGACAACTGGGCCGAGTACGACGGCGAGCCGGTCCGGCCCGGCGCCGGGGAGCCAGTCCTGCCCCGCATCCTGGTGGTGGAGGATGATGCCGTGCAGCAGCTCGTGCTGCAGTCGGCGCTTGAGACGCGCGGCTACGTCGTCGAGACCGCCTCCGATGGGCTGGAAGCCGTCCGTAAAATCCGCGACGGCGTGTTCGACCTGGTGCTGGTCGATTACCAGTTGCCGGAGATCGACGGCCTGGCGACGGCCAAGCTCAGCCTCGATCTCATGGGCGAGGACGTGCGTCCGCGGCTGATCGCGCTCACCTCGGTGCCGGGCGACCTGACGGAGAGGCAGGCGGCCACCGGAAGCGCGTTCGACGAGATCGTCGCGAAGTCGCCGGACCTGCCGGCCCTGCTGGCCACCGTCCACCGGCACCTCCGGGCCGCCCCACGCAGCGCCACCCGGCGCGCGGCGGAGCTGATACGGCAAGACCACGGCGACCCGCACCGTGCCGTCGCATGATGGGAGTTCATCCCGAACCCGTTGCGCTGCCCGTTCTTGACCCCGCCGCATTCGAGTGCACCGCCGCCTATCTCGCGCCGGAGTCCCTCGCGTCCTGTTTGCAAAGCCTCGCGGAGCGTGGCGAGGGTCTCCTGCATGACTTGCACGCGCCAGACGCGCTCGCGCTCGATCTGGACGCCCTCGCCGCGGCGGCGCACACGCTCGCGGGCAGCGGTGGGATGTTCGGCTTCGAGCGCCTCGCCGCCGTAGCCCACCGATTTGAGCACGCGGTCCACACCAATGCGGTCGAGGTGCCGGCTGTGGCCGACAGCCTGGCGGCAGCCATCACGGTGTCGGTCCAGGAGATGCGGCGGCGCATACCCGGTGCGCTGGACGCATCCAGCCTAACTGGGCCAGCATGATGGTGGTTCGCCGGCGGCTTCAAGCCGCGGCGGCCATCTCCCGTTCCAAGCGGAACAGCGAAACATCCAAGCCGCTTGCGCGCCCGTCCACCATGTCCGCCAACACCTCGCCGATCACGGAGCAGAACTTATAGCCGTGCCCCGAGCAGGGTGACGCCACGCAAACCTGCGGCAGCCCCGGCAAGGTGTCGATGATGAAGTGCTCGTCCGGCGTGTTGGTGAACAGGCAGGCGGTCAGGCCCATGACCGGCCCGTTCGCCGCCGGGAAATAGCGCGCCACGCAGTCCCGCAGCACGGCCTCGTCGGCCGGGTGCACGTCGCGGTCCGTCGTCTCCGCCGGCCCGATTTCGCCCAGGTGGTGGTAACGGCCGATCTTGAACCCCGGCATGCCCCAGACCGGCAGGCCGTAATAGCGGCCCTCGTCCACCAACAGGTTGAACACCGGGAACGCGCTAGGCCGGAACGGCGCCGGGTCGGACGGCTGGAACCAGCCTAGCACCTGGCGTTCCGGCACCGAGACCCCGCGCAGCGCCGGCACGAACTGGTCCATCCACGCGCCGGCACTCAGCACCAGGCGGCCGGCGTCGTACGTCCCCCGGTCCGTGGTGACCCGCACGCCGTCGTTGCGCGGCTCCCAGCCCAGCACGCGCTCCCGCGCGCGGATATCCGCCCCGTGCGCCTGCGCCAGCGTCGTGTGGGCCACGATGGCGCGCTCGGACGCGACGAACCCGCCATCCGCCTGCAGCAACGCCATGTGCCCGGGCGGCAGGCAGTAGGCGGGGTAGCGGCGATTGACCTCGGCCGCGTCCAGCACCTCATGGCCGATGCCGTGCTCCAAACAGGACGCGAGCGAGCCGGTGAACACCCGGTCCTGCGCCGGCCCGGCATCAAGCGACCCGGTGGTGAACAGCAACTGCTCCCCGTAGGCCCGCTCCGTCTCCCGCCAGTTGTGGAATGCGCGGTGCAGCAGCGGCACGTAGGCGGGGCTTTCGTAATAGGCTAAGCGAATGATCCGGGTCAGCCCGTGGCTCGACCCCATGCGGTTGGGCACGTCGAACCGCTCCAGCCCCAGCACCCGGCGCCCACGCCGCGCCAGGTGGTAGGCGGCGGCGGCGCCCATGCCGCCGACGCCGACCACAATCACGTCATAGGCGGTCATGCCGCCGCTCCCGGCCGCTTGGATGGGTCGATGTTGCCGGCCATGTGCGCCTCCCCGGAACTGGTCACCGCCAAGCCCCCTCACCGAGCATAGAGGCCATGGCGAAAGTTTCGAGCGCAAAAGTCGTTTTCAGGACCGGCACGGCCGGCGACGAAACTTCAACGCCCGGCCCGTCAACCAATGCCATCCGGTGGCGTTGCCTATAGTTAAGGCCCCAAAATTAAGGAGCGCGACACATGGCGTACCAGAAGCAAATCGTTGCAGCCCTCGTAGCCGGCCTGCTTGCAGGCCCGGTCCCGGCCGCATTCGCCCAGACCGGCAAGGCTCCGGGCGAGAAGGAGTCGAGCAACATGGGGCCGTCGTCCGGCAACACCGGCGCGGCCAGCAACGGCGTCGGCACCAGCGGCTCGCTCGACAGCAGCCCCGGCAAGGCCAGCAGCACGGTGATGGGCGTGAATGGGGGCAAGACGGGCTACGGCGGCGGCAGTTCGACCGGGGCTGGCGGCACAATCGAGAACGAGCCGGCGCAGGGCGGCGGCAACCAGCCTAAACCTAAGTAGGCCGGTCGCTCAGCGGTAGTCGTCGGTGGTCCGCGTCATGGGCCGGGCCGGGCCGGCGTAGGGGTCAAGGCTATGCCGGGTCTGCGCCACCACCCGGCAGTCGCCGCACATCCGGATGCGGTCGGCGACAGCCGTGTCCTTGAACATCCAGTGGCGGCCCTCAAGCCGCGCCGCGATCTTGTCAATCGAAGACTTTACCCCGAACGGCTTGGCGCAGCGGATGCAGATCGCGGGCGGCTCCTCCTTGATCACGACCTCCGCCTGGCGGGCCAGGCCGAACGTCGCGCGCGGCTCCAGGCTCACCACCTGCTCCGGGCAGGTAGTCTGGCACAGCCCGCACTGCACGCACAAATCCTCGACGAACTTCAGCATCGGGCGCTCGGCGTGGTCCCGCAGCGCCGAGGTCGGACAGGCGGAGACGCAGGCGAGGCAGAGGGTGCAGCCGGCGGTGTCGACCTGCACGCGGCCGATGGGTGCGCCACGCGGCAGCGGGACCACCTCGGCCGGTAACGGCGCGGCCTGCCGCACGGCGTTTAGCGCCTGGGTGGTGATCGCCATCTTGTTGCCGGTCGGCAGGTGCTGCGCCGGGGCCATGCCGGCCCGGCGCGGCAAGGTCCGTAGGGCGTCGGCAAGCTCGAACGGGTCATCGGCCACCAGCGGCGCGAGCCGCCCGGCGCCATGGCCGAGTGGCACGAGGAGGGCTTCCAGCAACGCCGCCTCACGCAGGATGGCGTGCTGGCGGGCCTGGTCGCGGCGGCTCGCCAGCACGCGCAGCTCGGCCGCGCCGAAGGCGAACGCGGTGGCGAACGCGTCCAGCCCGAACTGGCCCGCCATCGGCAGCGGAATGACGCGCGCCGGCAGCCCGTCGCCATGCCGGGCCAGCATGTCAATCAGCGGCGCGCCGTGGCTCGCGTCATGCAGCAGCAGCACGGGCGGCTCCATGCCCCCCGCCTTGCGGTAGGCGGTCAGCACCGTGCGGAGCGTGCGGGCGGTCGCCTCTGCGCCTGGCACCGCGTAACGCACCGCCGAGGTTGGGCACACCGCCGCGCAGGTGCCGCAGCCCGCGCAGATATGCGGATCGACCGTCACGCTGTCGCCGGCCGGGCTGATTGCGCTGGTGGGGCACACGTCCAGGCACCGCGTGCAGCCGACCTTGCCGGACCGGGAGTGCGCGCAAAGGCTGGGAAGCAGCGCGACATAGCGAGGTTTGTTGAAGGTGCCGACCAGGTCGGCGGCGGCGAACAGCGCGCGCTGCACGCCCAGCGGATCGTCTGGCGAGGCGCGCAGGTAGCCGTCGCGGTGTTCATGCGCCGGGAACATCGGCCGGCCGCCGCTGAGGTCGATCAGCACGTCGCAGCGGGACTTGGCGCCGTTGCGGGCCGGGCCGAACTGGAGCACGCGCCGCGAGGAGGGCAGGGGTGCCGCGAACCCGTCCACCACCAACTCGAACGCCCCGAGGTAGCCGGTGGCACGGGAGATGGTGCCGCGCACGACGGGAAACTCATCGACGCGCGGCGGCGTCAGCTCGGCGGACCCGGTGATGATGACCGTGAGGTCCAGCCGGTCGCGCAACTGCTCCGCCGCGGCGATGGCCACGTCGTCCCGGCCATAGATGACGGTCACGCCCTCCGACTGCAACGCCACCTCGTTGGCCGGCGTGGGCTCGGGCGCCTGCGCCGCGGCGGCGATCAGGGCGGCCATCTTGGGCAGCGCCTGCGCGGCCTCGGCGGACCAGCCGGCGGCTTCGCGGATGTTCACGAAATCGAGCGGCGCCCCGGACGCGGCGTCGGCATGGGCCTGGCGGAAGGCCGGGGCCTCCTGCGTGCAGGCGACCAGCACCGGGCCTGGGCCGGCCACGGCTTCGGTGAACCGGCCCAACTCGGCCCGGCACAGCTCATGCGCGAGCGGTGTTTCAGCATCGGCGCCGCACGCACGCGCGAGTGTTCCGGCCTCGAGCGGCATCGTGCCCTGGCAGGTGCAGGCAAGAACCGTGCGTTCGTTCAACTTCATCTCAAGCTCATCCCTATCAGAGCCTATTGCGTCGCGGCGCGGCATACATATGCTGCGTCGGGTCCGGCTGGTCCATCCTGCGAACGTCACATCAGGGGTGCAATCATAGGCCAATCGCTCGCGCTGCCGCCAGGGTTCCGCGCCGTGCCGGGCGGAGACGACCCGTGGCGGGCTGCGACCGACGCCGCTGCCCGTGGCGCCGAGCCTGGCAGCGTGTTCTGGAGCGGCGCGCAGGGCCGGTGCCGCGCCGCGTTCGTGTTCGCGCCCGACCAGCCGCTCGCCGCCGGGCTGCTGCTCAATCTCGGCGCGCTCGCCCTGTTCGATGCGGTCGCGGTGCTGGCGCCGCCGCAGGTGCCGGTGCGCCTCATGCCGCCGGACGGCCTGGCCGTCGAGGGCGGCCGGGTCGCGACCCTTTCAGTGGCCGAGGCGCCGGTGGCGCTGGACGGCATACCGGAGTGGGCCGTGCTTGGGATCGATGTCGCGGTGGACCTCCGTGCCGCCGCGCCCGGCGAGACGCCGGACCAGACTTGCCTGGCGGAAGAAGGGTTCGGCGACGTGTCCCCTGCCGAACTGCTGGCGCACATGAGCCGGCATCTGCTGGGATGGCTCGACACATGGCGGGAGGATGGCGCGGCGGCCCTGGCGCGGGCGGTGGCGCAGCGTGCCGCCGCGGCGGTGGCGGCATGACGCTCCGGTTGCCGCGCACGATCCAGTTGGACGCGTCCGACCGGTCGGTGTTCGACCACGCGGCCGAACCCGGCGAGTGGGCCGTCACCGGCTCGTTCGCCTTCCTTGACGACGCGCCGGATGCGCTCGTGGGCAAGCGGCGCCAGGCGTTCCAGCACGGCTTCCTGGGCACCGAGAGCTTTGGCTGGTCCACGTTGGTGATGGTGGCGGACGCGCCGGACGCCGTGGTGCGGTCGGTGGCCGACGCGCTGGCGCGGCATTTCATGGACCGGCACGGCGCACCGTCCTGGGCAGCGGCGCGGGAGGTGGCGGAGCACGAGGTCGCCTTTGCGGCCAGCCTGTGCGAGCACCCGGTTGGCACGTTGCTGACCATTTTTCGCCAGCACGGCCCGGACGGCGTCGTGGAGCAATTTGCGACCGTCACGCGCGACACGACGCCCCAGCCTGAAACCGCCCCGGATTTCGGGCAGCCGATCAACCTGTTGGCCCTGGCTGTCCGCCGGGACAATGCATCGTGAACGGCCAGGAGCGGCGCGAGGTCGGGGTGGTTGCCGAGTGGCAGGCAGTGGACAGCCCTTGGTGCGACCACCGCTGGCGGGTGACGGAGCTGTTGCCGGGCGCGGCAGCGGCGGCGCCGTGGACCGTGCTGGGCGAGGGGCCGGGCCACCGCCGCTACTTCGCGGGAAATGCCGAGCTGCTGCTGTTCCCGCTCGAGACCGACACGCTGAAGCACAACATCGAGGGGCCGCAGCCGGCGGTGTACGTGTTCCTGCGCGCGATGCAAGCGCCGCCGGGCATGGCCTTGCTGGGCGCGACCGTATGCGCGGGCGAGGCGCAGGCGCATGTCGATACCGGGTCGGACCTGGTCGAGGCGGTGCCGATGCCGTCGGAGATCGCGGCCTGGGTGGCGGCGTTCGTGGCGCGGCACCACGTCGAGCGCCCAGGCTACAAGCGACGCCGGGACCGTTCGGAGCGCGGCGTCCCGCACGCCGAGGTGGACGCCGATGATGAGTGAGGGGGTGCTGCGCCGCTGGTCGCGGCGCAAGCTGGCGGCAAAGGCCGCGCCGGCGGCGGCGGAGACTCCGCTTGTCCCGGAGCTAACGCCGCCCGACCCGCCGCCACCCGACCTGCCGTCGATTGATACTCTCGGCCTGGCTAGCGACTACACGGCGTTCTTGCAGAAGGGCGTGACGGCGGAGGTGCAGCGCTTGGCGTTGCAGCGGGCGTGGGAGAGCGATGAGCGGATTGCCGGGTTCCGTGGCATGGCAGAATACGCCTGGGACTTCAACGCTCCCAACTACGGCCGCCTGCGGCCCGGCGACGACGTGGCGCAGTTGTTGCGGGCGGTGCTTGAACCCCCCGCTCCGGACCCGCCCTCCGCCGAGGAGCCGGCCATCGCGACAGCCAAAGCGCCGCCTGCCCTGGAACCTGGTCCCGTTGAAAGCGAGCCGGCAACGCCTGAGTCCCAGGTCGCCGAAACAGGAGTGCCGGCCGAGGGTCTGACGGTGCCGGAGGCGGGCGACGTTCGCCGGCACGGCAGCGCGCTGCCGTGCTGAAAGGCGATTTGGTAACGGAAAATGTGCATTGTAAGCGGTCTGCGAAATGGTAAACATTGCGTAAACGCGGACTGGAAAGCATTATCGTTACGCCAGCGCACATTATGGACGAATTAGAGACGGCGCGCGCCCTGGTGTACCGTCTCTTGGGCCATGCGCTGGCCCAGCCTCCCGATGCCGGACTGCTGGCGCGGCTCACTCAACTGCACGGCGATGACAGCCCGATAGGGACGGCGCTCCGGGCGCTGGCAGCGGAGGCGGCTGGATGTTCCGCGGCGGCGGCCCGCGCCGAGTACGACGCGCTGTTCATCGGCGTGTCCCGTGGCGAGCTGTTGCCGTATGCGTCGTTCTACCTGACCGGTTTCCTGCACGAGCGCCCGCTCGCCCGGCTGCGCGCGGACCTGGCGCGGCTGGGGCTTGCGCGTGCGGCAGGCCGCTCGGACCCGGAGGATCATATCGCGACGGTGTGCGAGGTCATGGCGACGCTCACCGAGCGCATGCCGTCCGCCGGGCCGGAGTTCTTTGCCCGGCACTTGGCGCCTTGGGGGGCCAGCTTTTTTGCCGATTTGGAACGGGCCGCCGCGGCGCGCCTGTACCGCCCGGTTGGCGCCATCGGCCGGTTGATGGTCGAGCTGGACCGCCAGGGCTTCGCCTACGCCGCCGACCCACCCGAACAACGAGGTGCAGCATGACCAAGAAACCCGAAGCGCCCGTCCGGGCAGGCCGGCGTGCCTTCCTGCGTGGCGCCAGCGTCGCCGCGGTTGCCGCGCCGCTGTCTGCCAGCGCCGCCGAGAAGCTTGTGCAGCCGACCGACAACCAAGTGCCCGCCCGCTACAAGGACAGCGAGCACGTCCAAAGGTTTTATTCGCTGAACCGCCGCTAGGGGTTTGTCATGCTGACAAAACAACGCCCTGCCTCCACCGCACGCGCACTACCTAGCTTGCCGGCCATGCCGGGGGGCTTGCCCGCCACGCCGGGGGCGCTGGACCGGCGCGGGTTCCTGCGCACCTCCGGCCTGGCCGCGGCTGGGCTGGGCGCGCTCAGCGGCCTGGGCATGGCCACCGTGCAACAGGCCACGGCCGGCGAGATCGTTCCCGGCGAGCCGATGCAGACCCGCAAGACCGTCTGCACCCACTGCTCGGTCGGCTGCTCCGTCATCGCCCGGGTGCAGAACGGCGTCTGGGTCGCGCAGGACCCGGCGTTCGACAGCCCCAACAACCTCGGCACACACTGCGCCAAGGGCGCGGCGGTGCGCGAGCTGACTCATGGCGACCGCCGGCTCAAGTATCCGATGAAACTGGCGGGCGGCGCCTGGCAGCGCATAAGCTGGGACCAGGCGATCAATGAGATCGGCGACAAGATGTTGGAGATCCGCGAGAAATCCGGCCCGGACTCAGTGTACTGGCTCGGCTCGGCCAAGTTCAACAACGAGGGCGCCTACCTGTTCCGCAAGTTCGCGGCATTGTGGGGCACCAACACCTGCGACCACCAGGCGCGGATTTGCCACTCCACCACGGTTGCGGGCGTCGCCAACACCTTCGGCTACGGCGCAATGACCAACAGCTTCAATGACCTGGGCAACGCCAAGGCCATCATGATTATGGGCGGCAACCCGGCCGAGGCCCACCCAGTCTCGCTCCAGCACCTATTGCGCTCCAAGGAGGTCAACCAGGCCGAGCTTATTGTCGTGGACCCGCGCTTCACCCGCACCGCGGCGCACGCGACGGAGTACGTGCGCATCCGGCCCGGCACCGACATCCCGGTAATCTGGAGCATCCTCTGGCACGTGTTCGAGAACGGCTGGGAAGACAAAGGCTTCATCGCCGACCGGGTGTACGGCATGGACGCGGTGCGCGCCGAGGTCAAGAAGTGGGACCCGGCGGAGTCCGAGCGCGTGACAGGCGTGCCGCCCGCGCAGCTCCGCAAAGTGGCGGAGATCATGGCAAAGAACCGCCCGTCCAGCCTGATCTGGTGCATGGGCGCCACGCAAAAGACCGTCGGCACCGCCAACGTCCGCGCCTACAGCATCCTGCAACTGGCGCTCGGCAACATGGGCATCTCGGGTGGCGGGACCAACATCTTCCGCGGCCACGACAACGTGCAGGGCGCGACCGACCTCGGGCTGGATGTCACCACGCTGCCGGCCTACCTCGGCCTGGACGAGGCGGCCTGGCGTCATTTCGCGCGGGTGTGGGAGGTGGAGTACGACTGGCTGGTGTCCCGCTTCGCCTCCAAGCAGTTGATGGAGACCAAGGGCATCCCGAGCACGCGCTGGTTCGACGCCGTGCTGGCGGAAAAGGGCACGCTGGACCAGCCGGACAACGTGCGCGCCATGGTCGCGTGGGGCCACGCCGCCAACTCCATCACCCGGGAGCCGGTGATGCAAAAGGGCATGAACAAGCTGGACCTGTTGCTGGTGGTCGATCCGCACCCGACCACCTTCGCCATTGCGGGCGACCGCAAGGATGGCACGTACCTGCTGCCCGCCTGCACCCAGTTCGAGCAGGCCGGCAGCGTGACCGGGTCGAACCGCTCGATCCAGTGGCGCGAGCAGGTGGTGAAGCCGATCTTCGAGAGCAAGCAGGACGCGGAGATCATGTACCTGCTGGCGCGGAAGTTCGGGTTCGCCGAGCAGCTCATCAAGAACATCGAGGTGCAGGACGACGTGCCGGTCGCGGAGGACATCCTGCGCGAGATCAATCGCGGATGCTTCGCCATCGGCTACAGCGGCCAGTCGCCGGAGCGGCTGAAGATGCACATGAAGCACCAGGCCGACTTCGACGCGGCCACGCTCAAGGCCACCACCGGTCCCTGCGCCGGCGAGTACTACGGCCTGCCGTGGCCGTGTTGGGGCACGCCGGAGCTGAAGCACCCGGGGACCGCATTCCTGTACAACACCCGGGTGTCGGTCAAGGACGGCGGCAGCGGTTTCCGCGCCCGCTGGGGCGTCGAGCGGGAGGGCGTGTCGCTGCTGGCCAACGACTACCCCGTGGGGTCCGAGATCAAGGGCGGCTACCCCGAGTTCACCATGGCCGTGCTGAAAAAGCTCGGCTGGGACAAGGAGCTTACGGTGCCGGAGATGGAGGTGATCCGCAACGTCGGCGGGGACAACATCGACGCGGTGAGCTGGCAAACCGACCTCAGCGGCGGCATCCAGCGGGTGGCGATCCAGCATGGCTGCGCGCCGTTCGGCAACGGGCGGGCACGGGCCGATGCTTGGAACCTGATCGACCGGGTGCCAATCCACCGCGAACCGATCCAAACGCCCCGGCGGGATTTGGTGGAGAAGTACCCGGCCCTGGAGGATCGGCGCGACTTCCGCCTGCCTTACCTCGGCCGCAGCTTGCAGGCGGTGGACAAGTCGAAGGAGTTCCCGCTGATCCTGACCTCGGGCCGGTTGGTGGAGTACGAGGGCGGCGGCGACGAGACGCGCTCCAACCGCTGGCTCGCGGAGATCGTGCAGGAGGCCTATGCCGAAATCAACACCGAGGACGCCAAGCGGCTCGGCATCACCGACCAAGGCATGGTTTGGGTGTACGGCGCTGAGAGCAACTCTAAGGCGAAGCTGCGCGCCCACGTCAGCAACCGGACCGGTAAGGGTGTCGTGTTCATCCCGTTCCACTTCGGCGGCATGACCGGGGGCGTGGACAACCGCGGCAAGTACCCGCCGGGGCTGGACCCGATCGTGGTGGGCCACGCGGTGAACCAGCTCACGACGTACGGCTATGACTCCGTGACGCACATGCAGGAAACCAAGGTCACGCTATGCCGGGTCGAGGCGGCGTGACAACAGTAAGGGGAGGGCGCTGATGGCCCGGATGAAGTTCCTGTGCGACGCCGAGCGTTGCATCGATTGCAACGCCTGCGTCACCGCCTGCAAGAACGAGCACGAGGTGCCCTGGGGCCTGAACCGCCGACGCGTCGTCACGCTGAACGACGGCGAACCCGGCGAGTTGTCGGTCTCGATGGCTTGCATGCACTGCACGGATGCGCCCTGCGCGTCCGTTTGCCCGGTCGATTGCTTCGTGCAGACCGCGGACGGCATCGTGCTGCACAACAAGGACCAGTGCATCGGCTGTGGCTACTGCTTCTATGCCTGCCCGTTCGGCGCGCCGCAGTTCCCGTCCAAGTCCAATTTCGGCAGCCGCGGCAAGATGGACAAGTGCACGTTCTGCGCCGGCGGGCCGGACGGCAGCAACTCGCCGGAGCAGTTCGCCAAGTATGGCCGCAACCGGCTGGCGGAGGGTAAGCTGCCGATCTGCGCCGAGATGTGCTCGACCCGCTCGTTGCTGGCCGGCGACGGCGCGACAATCGGCGCGATCTACAAGGAACGCGTGCTGCGGCGTGGCTACGGCTCCGGCGCGTGGGGCTGGTCCACTGCCTACCGCGACAGCCCAACGGTCTGAGGAGGCTCTTATGCGCGCTGCACTTGCCCTGGCTTTGATGATCCTGGGCGGCAACGCCTGGGCGGTGGATCTGCCGCAGAACCGGCCGAACCCGGACCGGGCGGCGCTGGAACAAATGCTGCAACAGCAGCAGGCCATGCCGCCCGGCCGGATCGAAGGGTTCGTGCACCTGCCGGACGAGAAGCTCGGCGTGCTGGTGCAGCCGCAAGGCCGGCAGTTCCGCGACTTCCGCACGCGCTGGCAGCCTTGGATCGACGCTGCGCTCATCGCCGTCGCGGTGGGCGCCATGGCGCTGCTGTACGTGGTCGCCGGGCCGATGCGCTATACCAAGGACCCGCGTGGCCGCACCATCCAGCGCTTCACCGTGCTGGAGCGGTTCGTCCATTGGCTGACCGCGGTGTCGTTCATCTGGCTGGCGCTGACCGGGCTCAACCTGGTGTTCGGACGTTGGCTGCTGCAGCCGCTGATTGGCGACAACGCGTTTTCCACTCTCTCAACCTGGGCCAAAGTGTCGCACAACTCGGTCGGCTTCGCGTTCATGGCGGGCCTGGCGGTCATGGCGGTGCAGTGGCTGGGCCGCAACCTGCCGACCCGCCTGGACATCGCCTGGATCAAGGCCGCCGGTGGCATGTTCGGCGGCCCGCACCCGCCGGCGCAGAAGTTCAATGCGGGACAGAAGATGATCTACTGGATCGCGGTCGGCGGCGGGGCCATTATATCCCTGACCGGCATCGCGCTGCTGATGCCGTTCTACTTCCTCGATATCGGCGGCATGCAGCTCATGCAGGTCGTGCACTCCGTCGTGGCCGCGCTGATGATCGCGGTGGTGATCGGGCACATTTACCTCGGCTCGGTCGGCGTCCAAGGCTCGTTGCAGGCCATGACCACCGGCCGGGTCGATCTCAACTGGGCGCGGACACACCACGGCCTCTGGTTGCAGGAGGAGCAGGCGAAGGGACACGCTCCCGCCGAGGCAGCGCCGGCGGCGTCGATGCGTCCAGCCGAGTAGCTGCTACACTCGCGTCGAGGACGCTGCAAAGGCCCGCTCAGAACTTTCCCCGACGACTCGTGTCAAGACGAGTTGCGACGCGGCGGCAATCACGACTGCAGCAACCGTCGCGGCAAGTAAGACTTTCATCGCGTTCCCTTTCCAATGCATGCTCGGCGTCATAATGGACGGGATTTAGCCCGCAGTGCTTTAAGCAGGCAATGGGATGATGGTTCGCCGGCAGGACGTTCAAACCTGGCTTCCAGCCCAGTTGCGGCCCACCCGAGGGCGAGCCGGACACGCAAGGCGCCGCGATTGACGGTCCCAGCGCACGCGCTGATACTCGGCGCAACCGATCCATCCGGGCGGCACGGTCGCTGCCTCAAGGGGGATCAACACGTCCGGGGAGGACACGATGGCCACTACCCGCCGCACTCTTGTGTTGGGCACAACCGGCGTGTTCGGCCTCTCCGCAACGGGATTGCCGCGCCCAGCCCTGGCACAGTCAACCGAGGCGTTGCGCATCGGCTGGCTAGCGGCGTTGACCGGGCCGAGTTCCGCCCCCGCCATCGGGTTCAACCGTGGCGTGGCCTTCGCGGCGGACGAGATCAACGCGGCCGGCGGCGTAAAGGGACGCCGGGTCGAGGTGGTGACGCGCGACACGCAGGGCGACCCGACCAAGGCGGTGAACGCCACGCAGGAGCTGATTAGCCGGGCGCGGGTGCACGCGATCTGGGGTCCGACCAACTCCGGCGAGGCGCTGGCCAGCACGCCGATCATGGCGCGGGCCAAGATGCCGTGCATCCATCCCTGCGTGGTGGACAGCCTGATCGACACGGCGAAGTACCCCAACGCATACCGGCTCGCGCCGTCCAACAGCCAATGGGACGACGCGGTGCGCGGGTACGTGCTGAACGTGTTGAAACTGCGCGATGTGGCGGTGTTCGGCGACACGACGGGGTACGGCACCAGCGCGGTCGCGGCCTCGGTGGCGGCGCTGGCGCGGGACGGCGCCAACGTGGTGAACCAGTCGTTGATCGACGCGACCCAGCCGGACGTGATGCCCGACATGCTGCGCGCGCGCAGCGCGGGGGCGAAGGCGATTATCGTGTGGAGCGTCAGCACCGGAATGCTGTCCCGGTTGATGAACGTCCGCGCCGAGCTTGGCTGGGACGTGCCGATCGTGGGCCACCCGGCGCTCGGCTCCGGCGACGTGCGCAGCCTGTTGGCGAAGCCCGGCAACTGGGACAAGGTGTACATGGTGGGCTACCGAAGCTGCAGCTACGACGCGGCCGGCAAGCTGCCTGTTCGCACGCAGGAGTTCGTGGGCAAGCTTACGGGCAAGGTGGACTTGGCCGACACGTCGCTATGGTGGGTCGCCTGCGGCTATGACGCGGTGCAGTTGGTGGCCCGGGCGGTCGAGGCGCGCGGCTCGTCTGCGGCGGACGCCCTCATCGCGCAGTGGGACGCGACCACCCGCTACCCCGGCGTGTTCGGCGAGTACACGTTTTCCGCCAGCAACCACAACGGCTACCCGCAGCAGGACGTGGTGATGAGCGAGGCGAACTCGCAGCGCAGCGGCGCATTCACCTTGGCGCCGGGCTACGGCTGAGCCGGGGGCGTGCTCGCCGCGATCATCGCCTCCGGACTGGCGCTGGGCGCGGTCTATGCGCTGATCGGCGTCACCTACAACGTGATGTTCTCCGCGTCGCGCGTGATGAGCTTCACCGCCGGGCAACTCGGCATGTTGGGCGGCGTGTTCGGCGCGCTGTTCATCGGCCGGCTTGGCCTGCCCGGCCCGGTTGGCTTCGTCCTGACGCTCGCGGCCTGTGCGGCCGTTGGCGTGCTGACGGAGGTGGTGGCGGTGCGCCCGGTGCTGGCGAGCCTGGAGAAGCACCTGTACGTCCTGTCCACGTTGGCCGCGGCGCTTATGATCCAGCAGCTCACCGCTATCCAGTGGAGCACTGAGCCGCAGCCCTTCCCACGGCTGCTAGGCCCCTATTTGCCGGGCTGGCTCACGGGTTTGCTCGACGAGAAGTTCTGGCTGCCGATGCTTGCCTGCGCCGTGACGGTGCTGGGGCTTGAGTGGATGTACCGCCGCACCCTGGTCGGCCGCGCCTTCGTCGCCATCGCCGAGGATAACTTCGCCGCCCGTGCGCTCGGCCTGCCGGAACGCAACCTGCGCATGGCGAGCTACGCGCTGGCTGGCGCGATTGCCGGACTGGCCGGGTTCTCCAGCGGACAGTTGCTGCTGGCGTTCTTCGCCAACGGGGCGCTGCTGAACTTCTACGGCTTCGTGCCGGTGGCCCTGGGCGGCCTCGGCAACAACCGCGGCGCGGTAATCGGCGGTCTGGCGCTCGGGCTGTTCCAGCAGGCGGCCAACTTCACCGTGGGCGGCGTGTTCGCGAGCGTCGCCGTGTTCACCGTGTTCATCGTCGTGCTGCTCGTAGCACCCCAGGGCATGTTCGGCTCGCCACCGGTGCGGCGGGTCTAGCGGTGCCGTACCTGCTGATCCTTGCCTTGGCGCTGGCGCTGCCGTTGGCGGGCGAGGACTACTGGACCGTCATCGCCACCCGGGCGGCGGTGTACTGGGTCATGGTGTCCGGGCTGAACCTCGTGGTGGGCTTCGCGGGCCAGCTCGCCATCGGCTACGTGGCGCTGCTCACCCTCGGCGCATACACCGCCAGCGTGTTGGTGGAGCGGCTCGGGATCAACCCGTTCCTGGCGTTGCTGGCGGCCGGTGCGGTGGGGGCCGTGGCGGGCGTCGTGGTCGGGCTGCCGGCGCTGCGGCTGCGCACGTTCTACTTCGCCATGACCACGCTCGGCTTCGCCACCATCGTCACGCAGGTTGCATTAGCCTGGACCGGCGTCACCGGCGGCGGCGTGGGCGTGCCCGGCCCGGCCATGCCCGCCCCGTTCGACACCACAACCGGGTTCTACCTGCTGTGCGTGGGCATCGCCGCCGCCTGCACCGCCATGACGCTGAACGTCGCATCCAGCCGGTTCGGCCGGTCGCTGGTGGCGATCCGCGATGCGGAGGTGGCGGCGGAGGCGAGCGGCATCTCCAAGGCTGGGCTGCTGATGACGGTGTTCCTGTTTTCGGGCGCGCTGGGCGCGGTCGCGGGCGGGTTGTTCGCCACGCTGCAATCCTACATCACGCCCGACGCCTTCACCTTCGACCTGTCGGTGCTGTTCTTCATCGCGATCCTGATCGGCGGGCGCGGCTCGGTGCTCGGCCCGCTGCTGGCGACCGTCCTGCTCACCATCCTGCCAGAGGTCGCGGCGCCGCTAGTCGCGTGGTCCACCTTCCTCTACGCGGCCCTGCTGCTGGTCATCGTGCTGGTGGCGCCGGGCGGCATCGCGCCGATGCTGGACCTGCGCAGCCGCCGGGCGCTGGACAGCAGCCGCGCCATCCTGCCCCGCGCGCACCGGTTGCCGGGCCTGCTGCGCCCGCATCCACACCGGAGCGGGCTGGAGCTGCGCGGCATCACGTTGAGCTTCGGCGCGGTGCGGGCGGTGGATGCCCTGGACCTCGATGTCGCGGCCGGCGAGGTGCACGGCCTGATCGGGCCGAACGGCTCGGGCAAGACCACCACGCTCAACGCCATCAGCGGCTTCGTCGTGCCGCAGCACGGCGCTGTGTCGGTCGATGGCAAGCCCTTGCCCCCGGGCGCCCCGCACACCCGGGCCGGACGCGGCATTACCCGCACTTTCCAGACGCCCCGCATCGTCGGCGAGGCGACCGTGCTGGAGAACGTCATGATCGGCGGGACGACCCTGGGCCAGGCCGGGTTTGTCGAGTCGGCCCTCACCCTGCCGCGGCACCGGCGCGACGAGGCGCTGCTGCGCGGCCGGGCGCGGCAGGCGCTTGAGGTAGTGGGCCTTGAGGCCCTGGCCGCCGTACAGGCCGACCGGCTGCAGCACAGCGAGCTGCGCTTCATCGAGATCGCCCGCGCGCTCGTGTCCAACCCAGCGTTCCTGTTGCTGGACGAGCCTGCCGCCGGGTTGTCGGCCACCGAGATCGACCGGCTCGGCGCGTTGCTTGGCGCAATCAGCCGGCAGGGCGTCGGCGTGCTGCTGGTAGAGCATCATGCCGACCTGATTTTCGCGGTGTGCGACCGGGTGACGGTGCTGAACCTCGGCCGGGTGCTCGCCAGCGGCACCCCGGCTGAAATCCAGGCGCATCAGGAGGTGGTCGATGCCTACCTCGGCGCCTGAGCCGCTGCTGGACATACGCGGGCTGCACGCCGGCTACGGCAAGATCGGCGTGCTGCACGGCGTGGACCTGCGGGTGGGCGCGGCCGAGATCGTGACGCTACTAGGTCCGAACGGCGCGGGCAAAACGACGCTGCTCCGCGCCGTATCGGGCCTGCTGCCCTCGGCCGGGCAGGTCATGTTCGGCGGCCAGCCGCTGCGCGGCACCGACCCGCGCGCCGCCGTGCGCGCCGGGCTGGTGCACGTGATCGAGGGGCACCGGGTGTTCACCCAGCTCTCGGTCGCGGACAACCTCATGCTGGCGGGCTACGACCTGCCCCGCGCCGACCGGGCCGCACGGGTAAATGAAGCGTTGGAGGTGTTCCCGGAAATCGCGGCCAAGCGGGCGGAGCGCGGCGGCGCACTGAGCGGCGGGCAGCAGCAGATGCTCGCCGTGGCGCAGGGCCTGGTGCGCCGGCCACGGCTGCTGATGCTGGACGAGCCCTCGGCCGGCCTGTCGCCTGTGCTGGTGGACCGCGTGCTGTCCGTGCTGGCCCGGCTGCGCGCCGGCGGCACGGCGGTGCTGCTGGTGGAGCAACTGGTGGAAAAGGCGCTGGCCGTCGCCGACCGGGTATACGCCATGGCTGGGGGGAGGATCGTGCTGGCGTCACCCGCCGGCGCGGCCGACTTGCCGATGCGGCTGCAACAGGCCTACCTCGGGCTGGACCGTCCGGCGGCGGCGCCATGACCATCGTCGCCGTCTCGACCACCGTCCTGCAAATTCCCTACGCCTATGACGGGCCGCGCCACCAGGTCGCGGGCAAGGATTGGACCACGATGGACGCGTTGCTGGTGCGCGTGGACACCAGCGACGGCCTGACCGGGTGGGGCGAGGCGTTCGGGCACGGCGCGATCCCGGCCACCAAGGCGGCGCTCGACAGCCTGGTTGCGCCGCTGCTGATTGGCCGGGACCCCTCGGACATCACGGCCCTCATGCGCGACGCGCAGCAGAAGCTGCACTTGTATGGCCGGAACGGCCCGATGCTGTATGCGCTGTCCGGCCTCGACATCGCTCTGTGGGACATTGCCGGCAAGCGTGCCGGACTGCCGCTGCACCGGTTGCTGGGTGGCGGGCGTTCGGAGGTTCCAGCCTACGCCAGCCTGTTGCGCTATGCCCGGCCGGACGCGGTGGCGCGCAACGCCGGCACCGCTGTCGCGCAGGGCTACCGGGCGGTGAAGCTGCATGAGATCGGCGTGGCCGAAATACAGGCCGCCCGCGACGCGGCCGGGCCGGGCACGCTGCTGATGAACGATGCGAACTGCCCCTGGAGCGTGGCCCAAGCGCTGGAGGTGGCGGCGGCGCTCCGCCCCTGCGGCCTGCATTGGCTAGAGGAGCCGGTGTGGCCGCCCGAGGACTACGCTGGCCTGGCCCGGGTGCGGGCTGCCGGCGTGCCGATCGCGGCGGGGGAGAACGCGAGCGGCCTTATGGACTGGAAGCGCATGTTCGACGCCGGCGCTGTGGACGTGGCGCAGCCGAGCGTCGCCAAGCTCGGCGGCGTCACCGAGCTGTGCAAGGTGGCGGCGCTGGCCGAGGCCTACGGCGTGCGCGTCGTGCCGCACTGTGCGTATTTCGGGCCGGGCTTTCTGGCGTCGCTGCACTTGGCCGCCACGCTGCCGGGCTCGCCGCCGCTGGAGCGCCTGTTCGTGGACCTCGAAGCTAGCCCGTTGGCGCCCTGGACCGAGGCGGTAAACGGCGTGCTGCGCGTGCCGCAGGCACCCGGCCTCGGCTGCGACCCTGACCCGGCGCTGGTCAAGCGGTTCCAGGCCGCGCCGCCCACCATGACACGTTAGGACCGCGCCATGAAGGTCACCGCCCTCCACACCGTTCCGCTGCACTTGCCGCTCGCCACGCCCGTCACCGGCGGCCTCGGCCCCATTACGTCATTCGGCGTGCTGGCGGTGTTCCTCGACAGCGACCAGGGCGTGACCGGGGAGACGCTGCTGTTCACCCTGAACAACCGGCGCCTCACGGTCCTGGACGAGATGGTGCGCAGCCTGGCCCCGCTCATTATCGGCCAGGACCCGGCGTTCACCGCGCGTTTCTGGCACGACGCCTGGATCGACATCAACTTCGTCGGCCACAAGGGCGTGCCGGTCATGGGCATCTCCGCCATCGACGGCGCGCTGTGGGACCTGCGCGGCAAACTGGCCGGGTTGCCGATCCACCGCTTGATCGGCGCCCACCGCAGCGCCGTGCCGGCCTACGCGAGCGGCGGACTATGGCTGTCGTCCGGCATCGCGGAACTGGAGCGCGAGGCGCGCGGCTTTGTGGACACCGGGTTCCGCGCGGTGAAAATGCGCCTGGGCAAGCCGACCATCCGGGAGGACATCGAGCGTGTCCGGGCGGTGCGCGGCGCGGTCGGCCCGGATATTGGGCTGATGGCCGACGCGAACCAGCAACTGACGGTGGACCGGGCGATCCGGCTCGGGCGCGAGCTGGAGCCGTTCGGCCTCGTTTGGTTCGAGGAGCCGCTGCCGGCGTACGACCTCGAAGGCGTGGCGCGGGTGGCGGCAGCGCTGGACACGCCGATTGCCAGCGGCGAGACCGAGTACACCCGCTACGGCTTCCGCCAGATGCTTGAGTTGAAGTCCGCCGACGTGCTGATGCCGGACCTGCAGCGCGTGGGCGGCGTGACCGAGTTCCTGCGTGTGTCGCACATGGCGGCGGCGTTCGACGTGCCGGTGTCGTCGCACCTGTTCAGCGAGATGTCGGTCCAAGTGCTGGCCGCGCTGTCGAACGCGACCTGGCTTGAGTACATGCCGTGGTTCGAGCCGCTGTACCAAGGCCGGTTGGAGTTGCGGGACGGCGAGATGGTGGCGCCGGACGCGCCGGGCTGGGGCTTGCCGCTCGACCCGGCGGCCTTGCAGCGGTTCCAAGCCTAAACCAGTCAGGACGCCCAGTTCTCGCGGAAATCGTTGTGCAACGTAAGCCCGCCATCGACGTAAATAGTCTGTCCGGTAATGTAAGCGGCATCGGCAGAGGCCAGGAACGCGAAGCAGGCGGCGATGTCGGCGGACGTGGCGCCGCGACCGAGCGGGATGTGCCGCTCGACCGCGGCGCGCGCCGCCGGGTCGTCGGTCCAGGCGGCGTTCATCGGCGTGATGGTCGCGCCCGGCGCGACCCCGTTGACGCGGATGCCGCGCCCGGCGAACTCCAGCGCCAGGGTGCGGGTGACGTTGCCGATTGCGCCCTTGCTGGCGGAGTAGCCGAGGTAGCCAGGCTTGGGGATTGTTTCATGCACCGACGAGTTGTTCAGCACCACGCCGCCGCCCTGCGCCAGGAAATGCCGGATGGCGGCGCGGGCGCACAGCACCGTGCCGCGCAGGTTCACCTCCAAAACGTGGTCGAATTCCGCCATGTCCAGCGCCTCGGACGGTGCCGCGATTTGCAGCCCAGCGTTGTTCACCAGCACGTCCAGCCCACCCAACCCGGCAACCGCCTCGGCCACAAAGCGTCCGACTGCCGCCTCGTCGGCGACGTTGCCCGGCACAACGACATGCGGCCCGGCGGCGGCGTGCGGCAGGGAGCCGGCCGCCGCGTGCAGCGCCGGCGTGTCGTCGCGGTCGTTCAGCGCCACGCGCGCGCCCTCGGCGGCAAAGCGTTGCGCGATGGCGAGGCCGATCCCCTGCGCCGCGCCGGTGACCAGCACCCTCAACCCATCCAGACCGCGCATGATGCACCCCCGCTGCTTGCCACCCCTTGCCCGGGAGCCGTGGCATGACCCCAACCTGCGTCGCGCCCACTGGCGACCGCTGCGGCGAGGGCGTGGTCTGGCATGCCGAGGAGGCTGCGGTCTACTGGACCGACATCAACCGCTTCCTCATCCACCGGCTCGACACGGCCAGCGGCGCCGTCCAGAGCTGGATGTTCAACGAGCCGGTCGTTGCCCTGTCGCTCACCACCCGTCCCGGCACGCTGCTGGTGGCGCTCGGCTCCCGCCTGCTGCTGTGGCGGCCGGAGACGGACGCGCGGCAGGACCACGGCTTCACGTTGCCGGGCTGGCCCCGGGTGCGGCTCAACGATGGCCGGGCCGACCGGCTGGGCAACTTTTGGGTCGGCTCGATGAAAAACAACGTGCTGCCCAACGGCGAGCCGGGCGAGGTCGGCCCTGGCGAGGGCAAGCTGTTCCGCATCGCCCCGGACGGTGGCGTGACGGTGTGGCGCGAAGGCCTGGGCATCGCCAACACGCTGTGCTGGAGCCCGGACGGCACGCGGTTCTACTTCGGCGACACGCTGGAGAACGAGGTCCGCGTCTATGACTACGACCCGGCCACCGGCGCCATCGCCAACGAGCGCCCGTTCCTGCGCGCGGCCGGCCCGGGCCTGCCGGACGGCTCGGCCATTGACGCTGAGGGCTGGCTGTGGAACTGCCGCTGGGGCGGCGGCTGCCTGCTGCGGGCGTCTCCGGACGGGCAGGCGGTCGAGCCAGTGGCCATGCCGGTCCAGAACGTCACCACCGCCGCGTTCGGCGGACCGGAGCTTAGGACGCTGTATGTCTCGACCGCCCACCACGCGGGTGAGCGGCTGTCCGGCAGCTTGTTCCGGCTGGACGTGGACGTGCCGGGCCTGCCGGAACACCGCTTCAGGCTTTAGGCGTCCGCCGTGGCCGGTGGATCGTCAGCGTGCCAGCGTCACCCCGTTCACCCGCATGATCCCGTCCGGCACCGCCTGAAGGCCCCGCAGGCCGGTCCGGTGCGCGAATATCCATTTCGCGTGATACAGATAGGTCAACGGCGCATCGTCCAGCAGCACGCCCACGGCTTTGGCGTAGGCCGCCTTCCGTATCCCCGGGTCGGCCGTCGCGCGGCCAGCCGCCAGCGCCGCCTCCAGCGCCGGGCCGCAGTACTTTGCGTCGTTGCCGGCCGCGCCGCAGGCCAGCATCGGCGAGATGTTCAGGTCGGGGTCGGGCCGTCCGCTCCAGCCGACCAGGTGCGCCTGGAACTCGCCCCGCCGCGCCCGGTCCAGCAGGCTCACCAGCTCGATGGACTGGATGCGCAGTTGGATGCCCGCGTCCGCCAACATGCTCTGCACGATCTGCGCGACCTGCATCCGCTCGGGGTCGGTCGGCACCAGCAACTCGAACGCCAACTCCTTCAACCCGGCCTCCGCCAGCTTGGCCTTGGCCGCCGCCACGTCCCGGGCCGGCACCGGCCGTGTCGTGTCATACCACGGCGTGCCCGGCGCGAACGGCTGGTTGCCCGGCTGGTATGCGCCGGCGAACGCGACTTGGTTGATGGCCTCCCGGTCGATTGCCAAACCAATCGCCTGGCGCACCGCGGCCTGGGCAGCGATTGCTGGGTTGGCGTTCGGTCCTGCCAAGTTGAAGGTGAGGCCGTAATAGCCCAGGCCCGTGACTTCGGTGATTGCCAAGGCGCGCTCGGTGCGGACTTGCGCCACGTCGTTCGATCCCAGCCGTTCGATCAGGTCCACTGCGCCAGAACGCAGGTTCAACAGCCGCACCGTGCTGTCCGGCATGGGGCGGAACACCAGCCGGTCAAAATGGTAGTCCGCCGCCCGCCAGTGCCCAGCGAACCGCTCCAGCACCAGGCGGTCCTGCGGCCGGTGCTCCACGAAGCGGTATGGCCCGGCGCACATGGGCGCGCGAGAAAACTCCTTGCCGGGCGCCGCGGCCGCTGGGCTCACCATCATCCCGACTCGGTCGGTCAGCGCCGCCAACAGCGGCACCGATGGCTGTTTCAGCACCAGCCGCACCGTCATCGGGTCCACCACCTCGATACGGTCGATGGCCTCGATCTCCGCCCGCCGGCGCGACGTGCGCAAGGTCAGCGAACGGTCCAGGTTGAAGCGCACGGCCTCGGCGTCGAACGCCGTGCCGTCATGGAACGTAACGCCGTCACGCAGCCGGAAGGTCAGCGCCCGGCCGTCCTCGTCCCAGGCCCAGCTACGCGCGAGCATGGGAACGATCTCGCCGCGCTCATTTAGGTCCACCAGCTTGTCGCACAGGGACTGCAGCACGTGCCGGCCGACGAACGTCCAGTTGAGCGCCGGGTCGAGCGTATCGGGGTCGTCTTGCAGCGCGATCCGCAAGTCGCCTTGGGCGCGGGCAGGCAACGCTGCCGCGAGCAGGAGCGCGGCGATCAGGGCAACTCGGCGCATGGCGTGTCCTCCGGAACAGCGTTCAGTCCAGGTCCAGCTCCAACCTAGCGATATCCGCATCGCTAAATCCAAAATGATGCCCGATCTCATGGATCAGCACGTTGCGCACCAGGCGGAACAGGTCCTCCCCGGTCTCGATCCACTCCAGCAGGATCGGCTCGCGATACAGCAGGATCATGTCCGGCTCCTGCCGGGTCTGCCCGGCGCCGGCCTGGCCGAACGGGACCCCGCGGTATAGGCCCGTCAGCTCCCATGCATTCTCGATCCCAAGCTCGGCCAGCGTCTCGTCGTCCGCCACCTCCTCCACCAGGATCGACACGCCCCGCACGTGGCTCCGCAACTGCGACGGAATGGCGGCGAGCGCACGGTCCGCCAGTTCGGCGATGTCCTCGGGCGCGGGCGGCAGGCTATAGATGCTCATGCGGGCGTATCGGCCGCATCCGGCACAAAGGTCAAGCGGCATGCAGGTGTTGTCCCAGTCCGAGTGGAGCGAACTCATGGCGGCCCACCCGGACTGGCGCCCGGTGCCCGGTCGGGATGCCATTGGGCGGGAGTTCCGCTTCAAGGACTTCAGCGCCGCATGGGGCTTCATGGCCCGGGTCGCGCTGCTGGTGGAGCAGCAGGACCACCATCCCGAGTGGGCCAACACCTATAACAGGGTCAGCATCGTGCTGACGACGCATGACGCCGGCGGCGTGACCGTGCGCGACGCCAAGCTGGCGCGCGCCATAGACACGCTGTTGCTGGCATGAGAGGGCAGGGGCCATGAGCGCCACATCCGAACCCTCGTTCCCCGAGCGGTCCCTCGCCGTGCGCCGCGCCGCCGCCCGGCTGTGCCTGCAACTGGGCTGGTCCCCGCTGCATGAGGTGCCGCTGCCGAACGGCCGCCGTGCGGACATCCTGGCGCTGCGCCCGGACGGCGGGTTCGCCTGCATCGAGGTGAAGTCCGGCGCGCGGGACTTCCTCACCGACCAGAAGTGGCCGGAGTACCGGGAGTTCTCGGACGAGCTTTACTTTGCCGTGGACATGGACTTCCCACTGGACCTGCTGCCGGACAGCACCGGGCTGCTGGTCGCGTGCGGGCCGGAAGCCGACATGCTGCGCCCGGCGCCGGCGCATCCGTTGCCGCCGGCCCGGCGTCGCGCGCTGCTGCACCGGTTCGCGAGCCTCGCCGCCGGGCGGCTGGCGTGGCTCGATGACCCGGTCGGCGCCGCGGACCTACACTTGGGGCTGCGGGCGGAGTAGCGTCACCGCGTCGCCGACATGCGCTGCACCGTGGCCGTGGTGGAGAAGCCCGGCAGCAGCTCCGCCAACAATACCTTGCCGCCCCAGCCCTGCACCATCTCGGCGCCCACCACGCGGTCCAGGGTGTAGTCCGCGCCCTTCACCAGCAGCTCCGGGCGCAGCTCCTGCAACGTCACCTCCGGCGTGTCCTCGTCGTAGATGCACACGAGGTCCACGGCGGACAGGCTCGCCAGCACCGCCGCGCGTGCGGCCTCCGGCTGCACCGGACGGTTGTCGCCCTTCAATCGCCGCACGCTCGCGTCCGAGTTGAGGCCGACCACCAGCCGGTCGCACTGCCCGCGCGCCTGTTCCAACAGGTGCACGTGGCCGGGGTGCAGCAGGTCGAAGCAGCCGTTGGTGAACCCGGTGCGCCAGCCGCGCCGGCGCCAGCGCTCCACCTG
>CAXTCN010000064.1:0-25819 GCA_964242575.1 uncultured Acetobacteraceae bacterium
CGGCAGATCAGCGTCAGCCCGACGATCACCTGGCGCAGCCACGCCTTGGTCACCGCCAGCTCGAACAGCACCTCGTCGTCCGGCGCGGCAGGCGAGAAGGCGCCGTCGAGCACCGCGCGAGCTTTGTGCGTTTGCTGGTGGACGAACTTGCGGCTCACCTCGTGCCGGGCCGCCAGATCGCTGACCGTCTCCGATCGCGCCAGCGCCTGAATGGCCAGGTCCTTGCGCTCACCCCCGGGCAGCCTCGCTGCTGCGCCAACACACCGATCCATACGCCCACCGCACCTGAAAAGGTCAGGGTGCCATCACCGGAGCCGGCAACGTCAACTCGGCTCCAACTGTAACCCGGCTTTGAACCACGCCTCAATTCACGGCTGCGCACCTACTTCACCCTGCGCCGCCACCTCGGTGGCGCGTACCTGGATCTGCTGCGCTTCTTCCTGAACCACCGCCGCTTCCTGCGCAGCCGGCACGCCGAGCGCCAGGACAAGAGCCCGCGGGAGCTGATGACGGGTCAAGGTCACCCGCACTGGCTGACCCTGCTGGACTTGGGACCGCTTCAGCCCCAGCAAGCTTGACCGGGGGAGGCTCGCCGCCTCCCGCACAGAACACCCTTCCCACCAATATCCGACCCTCACAGGCCGGCCGTTTCCGCACGCCCTGTGTAACCCAAAAAGGGCAGTTTCTGAACCACGCCGAGGTCACCAACACGCCAGCACAGAACGCCGCCTGATCACGGCGTCACCCAAATTCCAGCATAGCTCCGCCCGGACGCTACCGGCCCAGAAGACCGAGGCAAAGGTCGCCTGCTCGGCGCTGAACCGGATGACCCGCCTCGGCATGCCAGTGTCCCAGCGTGTCCGGTAAAAGCGCCTTGGGCTGGGGCTCCACGTCCACATCTGAATTGTGCACCAAAGCCCTGTCCGCCGGCTGATGCTCAAGCCTTTACCCTATTTCGGTCAGGCTCCTTCACAGCAACCTGACAACGCCAGCTTGAAGCCTCTGTCTCAGGTTCGGGGCGTGCCGGCTGCCGAGCCCGGCGAGGTGTTCAGCGCCCGCAGCGCCGCCGTCGAGGCGAGCCCCAGGCCGGCGGACAGCACCAGCACGCCCAGTCCGATGCGGTCCAGCATCAGCCCGAACAGCAGCGGCGCGCCAGCCTGCGCCACGTGGGTGGGGACCGAAAGGATGCCGCTGCGCAGGCCGTAGCCGGCCGGGCCGAACAGGGCGAGCGGCAGCGTGCCTTTGGCGATGGTCAGCATTCCGTTGCCCGCCCCGTGCAGCAAGGTGAACGCGCCCGCGGCCGGCCCGCCGAACAGCACGAGCGCCGCGGCACCCGCCGGGTGCAGCACGGTCGCGAACCGGGCCGAGGCGAGCGGGTGCAGCCGGCGCATCAGGCCGAACTCGACCAGGCGCGCCGCCACCTGCGCCGGGCCGACCAGCGCGGCTGCGGCGATGGCGCCCGCCGCGCTTGCGCCCGCCGCCTCCAGCAGCCGCGGCAGATGCGCTGCCATTCCCGTGCTGACCACCCAGGTGGCCGCGAACACGAAGGCCAGCAGCGCCATCGCGCCCCGGGGCGCCGCAGTCTCGCCCGGGTCCGGCACCGCGGTGCTTTCGGCCGGAGGTGGCGGGGCCGACGGAATCAGGAAGCGGTTGAGCGGCAGTCCGATCAGCAGGTGCAGGCCCGCCCAGGCCAGGCAGGCGCCGCGCCAACCTACGGCGTCATTGAGGAAGGCAGACAAAGGCCAGCCGACTGTGCTGGCGAAGCCGGCGATCAGGGTGATGCCGGTGATGGCGCCGCGCGCGTTGCGGCCGTAGAGCCCGGCCAAGGTCGCGAACGCGCTGTCGTAGAGGCCGAGCGCCATGCCAGCACCCAGCACTAGCCAGGCGAGCGTCAGCACCACGGGTCCGTCGGCTGCGGCGAGCAGCACGAGGCCGGAGGCGAACACTAGGTTGGACAGGCATAGCACGCCGCGGCCGCCACTTTGGTCGATGGCGCGGCCCACCACTGGGCCGAGGGCGGCCGAGAGCAGCAAGGCTGCCGAAAAGGCCGCGAACACGGCAGTCGCCGAGATGCCCAGATCGCGCGCGATCGGGCCGGCCAAGATGGCGGGCAGGTAGTAGCTGCTGGCCCACGCGAGCGTCTGTGTCGAGCCGAGCGCCAGGACGACGCCCCGGCGCCCTGGGTGCGTCACAGAGCGACCGGCAACTCGAAATCGGCCACGCGCTCGCTGTAGCGGTCAACAAGAGTGTCCGCCCGGTCGCGCGTGAGCCAAGTAAAGCGCACCAGCTCCTCTGTCACGTCCACCACACGGTCATACAGAGGCCCAGCCGGCTGGCAGGAAAACAGCGGAGCACTCCGGAATGGAAGCGCGACGCTTTTCCCCTCATCCCGGTGTGAAGACGACACGGTCGCCTGTGTGGATCGTGCCCGGCCGCAGCACCTCGGCGTAGATGCCGGCGCACGGCTGGTTGCCGAAGCCGGGTATCTCCACGCGGTTGCGCTCGGCGGTGGCCCGGACTGCTCCCGGCCGCGGCGGCAACTCCCCATGCGCCAGCATGGGGACGGCGCAGCGGGGCGTCTGCAAGACGACGCGCAACGTGACCACATCGCCGATCCGCAGCGTTCCGCCGACCCAGCCGTTTTCAGTGAACTCCGGCGTGCCAACCGGCGAGCGGATGACGACGTTGGCGCGATAACGCGTTTTCTCAACCGGAACTTCGCCGGGCAGCGCCGCGGTGATGCCGTCGAGCGTGGCGCTGGTAATCAGGTGGACCGGCGCGTAGTCGAGGAACGTTCCGGGCGGCGCCCCTGCCCCAAGCGCCAGGATGGTGGACGCTACATCCGCATCGACCCCTTCGGCCAGCACCGCTTCCGGTTGCGCTCTGTCGAGTTCCGCCCCATCCGGCGGTACGCTGGCGAGATGCACCTTCCGGCGTGTCAGGTCCGTAAGCAGGCCATCAAGCGCCGGGTCGCCGGCACGGCGGACGGAACCGTCGGCAAGCGTCACCTCGACCGCACCGCCGGCTGGTCCCGCCTCATCGAGGGTCCGCCCGGCGCAACTCAGCAGGTTGCGCCAGAGCTTCGGGCCCTTGGCGCTGGCGACCTTCCCCGTCGCCTCGTCGATGACGGCCCACGCGCGGTCGCCAGCGACCCCGGCGGCGGTCACCGGCAGACTGTCGCAGGCCTCGCCCAGCATGGACTTAACGGGATAGCGATGCAGCGTCTCGATGATGCCAACGAGGTTTTCGGTTCTATCACCCATGGGGCTGCCACTCCAGCAACTGCTTCAGTTTGCCGTCGATGAAGTCCACGTCGGCTGGGTTGACCCCCGGGCCGCCGGCAAAATGGCCCCAGATGGACGGGACCGGGATATACTCGGCGTTGGGCATGTGATCGACCTCGAACCGGCTGTCCTCGGGCGGGAAATACAGGTCGGTCTGCCCGGGCATTACATAGGCCTTGGCCTTGATGGCGCCGAGCGCCTTGCGGAAGTCGCCGCCATAAAGTTCGTTGGCGCTGATGTCGCCGTTCTGCCAGGTCCAGAGCATCGCCAGTAGGTTGTTGGCGTCCTTCGGCAGGAAGAACCCTTCCCAGAAGGCGACCAAGAAATCTTCCAACGACGAGTAGCCGAGAGCCTTCAGGTCGAGTTCCTCCCGGTAGAACGCCTGGGAGAAGCCCCAGCCCGCATAGACCCGCGCCATCGCCCGCAGGCCTTTTTGCGGTTTTGCGGCGTACCAACCGTCCTCGAACGCCGCGTCCGCCGTCAGCGCCGCCTTCACGCCCTCTAGGAACACGAAGTTATGCCGCGAGCACTTCGCCGAGCCGCAGAACGGCGCGATGCGCTCGACCATGTCCGGATACAGCGCGCCCCAATGGAATGTCTGCAGCGCGCCCATGGACCAGCCCGTGACCATCCGCACCCCGGCGATCCCAAACAGCTCGGTGACCAGGCGGTGCTGCGCCCGCACGTTGTCCCACGCCGTCACATGCGGGAAGCGCGGCCCGTTATAGGGTTCCAGCGTGTTGCTCGGCGACGACGACAGGCCGTTGCCGAGCATGTTCGGAATGATGATGAACTGGGTGGCCGGGTCGAGCGCGCGGCCTGGTCCGACCAGCCATTCGTTTTCGGTGTGCTGGCCGGAGTACCAGGTCGGATAGACGATCACGTTGTCCTTGGCCGGGCTTAACGTCCCGAAGGTCTTGTAGGCCAGCTTGCAACCGCGGATCGTGGCGCCCGATTGCAGCTTAAGATCGCCAAGATCGAAGATTTCATGGTCGCCCGGCATGGCCGTCACCTCCCTTATGGTTCCGTCAATGACCGATCATCCAGGGCCGGTGATTGGCCTTAGCGTGAGCATGGCCGTGATGAGCGTGGGAATGGGCCTGGCGGTGCTTCTCGGTCGTGCCCTTTAGCCGGTGCTCGGTCATCGGCTCATGGCCGCTTTTCTCGTTCCGCGACTCTGCCACATAGCGGACGCCGGCCCAGGACGTGCGCACGTGCGGGCTGGCGAGCGCCCGCGGAGCCGGTTGTTCGCAGGCCGGGCAATCGAGCGGCATGGCCGCCTCCGCGATCGGCCGCGAGGCCTCGAACGCGCCGCAGTCCGCACAGTGATATTCGTATGCCGGCATGGCGCTCTCCTTGATGCTCATGGCGGCGGAGCGCCCGCAGGCACCCCGCCTTGAATAACCCGGTCGACTTAGGTGCAGCGGGCGAGGTCGGCCTTGCTCGAATCAATATGCATCTGCGGCCCCTTCGCGTTCGGCTTGATGTCGAAGTCGAACATCTCGCACGGCACCGCGACCGAGACGCAGGCGTTCGGGATGTCCACGACCCCGCCAATGCGGCCCTCGACCGGCGCGCATGAGAGAATGACGTAGGCCTGCTCCCGGGAATAGCCGAACTTGGCCAAGTAGTTGATCGCGTTCAAGCAGGCGCGCCGGTAGGCCACGGTGGCGTCATTATAGTACTGCGTGCCGTCGTCGCCGACGCTGATGCCCTCGAACACCAGGTAGTCCGAGTAGTGCGGATCGACCGGGCTCGTCTTGAACATCGCCTGCTCGACGCCGTACATCGTGCAGCCGTTCTTGATCAGGTCGACGTGAAGGTCCATCCAGCCCGCCATCTCGATCGCGCCGCAGAAGGTGATCTCGCCGTCGCCCTGGCTGAAGTGGTAGTCGCCCATCGAGAGCTTCGCGCCCTTTACATAGACCGGGAAGTAAATGCGCGACCCACGGCTGATGTTCTTGATGTCGCAGTTGCCACCGTGTTCGCGCGGCGGAATGGTGCGCGCGGCCTCCTGCGCCGCCGTCCGCAGCGCCTCGCCGGTGAGCGAGCCGAGGATGCAGTTCTGCTCCAGCGGCGGCAAGGCGAGCGGCGGCACGCGGTCGGGGTCGGTGGCGATCAGCGCCCGTTCCCGCTTGTTCCACTTCGACAGCAGGTCGTGGCTCGGCGCCGTGCCGATCAGGCCGGGATGGGTGACGCCGGCGAAGCGCACGCCGGGGATATGGCGCGATGTCGCGTAGATGCCGTTGAAGTCCCAGATCGCCTTACGCGGCTCGGGAAAGATGTCGGTCAGGAACCCGCCGCCGTTCTGCGTGGTGAAGATGCCGGTGTAGCCCCACTCGTTGCCGCGGTGCGGGCCGATGTCGAGCACGTCCACCACCAGCATGTCGCCGGGTTCTGCGCCCTGCACGTCGATCGGGCCGAACAGATGGTGGCAGGGCGTCAGGTCGCAGTCGCGGATGTCGCTGGCGTCGTCGTTGTTGGTGATCTGCCCGCCGGTCCAATCGAGCGTTTCGACCCGGAAGCTGTCGCCAGGCTTCACGCTGGCGACGGGCGGGATGTCGGGGTGCCAGCGGTTATGCGGCAGCGGGTTCTGGTCGCGGCCCCGCTTGCTCATGTCAACGGTGATGATTGACTTCGGCATCTGTTGCTCCCTTCTGCATCGATTCTTAACAGGCCTAAACGGCCATGTGGCGGTGGACCAATTCCTCCGTCAGCTCTGCTATCGGTCCGGCGGCCGCGATTCTCCCCTTCTCCATGATGACGAACCGTTGCGACGCCCGGCGGGCGAACGCGACGTTCTGCTCCACAAGGACGATCGTGATCCCGCGCTCGCAGTTGAGCCGGATCACCACCTCCTCGATTTCCTCGACCAGGTTTGGCTGTATCCCCTCGGTCGGCTCGTCCAGCAGGATCACCTTGGGATTGGCCAGCAACGCCCGCGCCAAAGCGAGCTGCTGCTGCTGCCCACCGGACAGGTTGCCGCCCATCCGCCCGAGGTGCTCGCGCAGGGCGGGGAACGTCTCGAACACACTCTCATCGATGGCCCCGGTGCTGCGGACATCGGCGAACAGCCCAAGGCGGAGGTTCTCCAGCACCGTGAACCGCGGCAGGATACCCCGGCCCTGCGGCACGACGCTGATCCCGGCCCGGGCGCGGGCATCGGTGCGTGCTGTGCCGATCTCGGCGTTGTCCAGGCGGATGCTGCCGGTCGTGCGGTCCATCAGCCCCATGATGGCGCGCAGCAGCGTGGTCTTGCCGACGCCGTTCCGTCCCAGCACGCTCAGCAGCTCGCCCTTGCCAACGCTCAGGCTGATGTCCTGCAGCGCGCGGCTGTGGCCGTAGAAGGCCTCGACCCCCGACAGCTCAAGCACCGCTGATCCCCACCGATCCCAGGTACGCCTCGCGCACCAGGGGGTCGGCCTCGATCTCGCTGACCGTGCCCTCGGCGAGCAGCCGGCCCTGGTGCATCACCGAGATCACGTCGGCGATCTCGCGGATGAAGCCCATGTCGTGCTCGACCACGATCAGCGTGTGGCGGCCGCGCAGGCTGATGAGCAGTTCGGCGGTCTTGCGGGTCTCCTGCGCGGTCATGCCGGCGGTCGGCTCGTCCATCAGGATCAGCGCGCTATTTTGCGCGATCAGCAGCGCGATCTCCAGCCACTGCGTCTGGCCGTGCGAAAGATGAGCGGCAGGCTCGTCCAGGTAGTCCGCCACGCCCACCCGCTCGGCGAGCGTCTCCACCGCGCCGGCGTCGCCGCTGCGGCCGAAACGCCACGCGTTGGCGAACACGCCGGCCGACTTGCAGTGCGCGACATCCAGGTTCTCCCGCACCGTCAGCTCGCGGAACACGCTCGGCACCTGGAACTTGCGCCCGACCCCGGCGCGGGCGATCTGGTGCTCCTCAAGCCGGGTGAGCTCGGTGGCGTCGAGGGTGATGGACCCTGACGAGGCCTTCGCCTTGCCGCAGATTAGGTCAAGGCAGGTGGTCTTGCCCGCCCCGTTCGGCCCGATCAGGCAGCGCAACTCGCCGCGCTGCACGCCGAGGTCCAGGGCGTTCACCGCCAGAAAGCCGTTGAAACTGACCGACACGCCGCGCAGGTCGAGGTAGTTGGCCTCTCCCCTCACACGATTTCCCCGGTCTTTTTCAGGGGAAGCCGTCCAGTGGACGCATTTGCGGCCCTGGCCGTGCGGCGCGACCGGGCCAGCCGCGCTCCGGCTGCCGTGCCGAGCGACGCCAGGCCGTTCGGAAGGAACAGCACGACCAGGATGAAAATGGCGCCCATGATAAGCGACCAAGTGTCCAGGAACGCCTTCTGCTCGGATAGCAGGCCCTGCATGCCGGCCACGACGATGGCGCCGAGTGTCGCACCCAGCAGGCTGGCCCGCCCGCCGACCGCGCACCAGACCACGATGGACAGGCTGAGCGGCACGCCCGTGAAGGTGGGTGAGGCGAACTCCATCACGACCGTGTAAAGCATCCCCGCCAGGCCCGCGATCGCCGCTGAGGCGCAAAGCGCGAAGATCTTGAAGTGGGCGACGTCGTAGCCGAAGTAGCGGACGCGGTTCTCCTGGTCGCGGATCGCCTGCAGGATCAGCCCGGCCTTGCTCTTGGTGATTGCCAGCGCCCCGAACAAGCTGGCCGTCAGGCATGCCGCAACAAGATAGTAGGTGCTGCGACCATAGGCGTCGAAGGCGACGCCGAACAGCTCCAACTGCGCGAGGTCGGTCAGGCCGTTAAACCCGCCGGTGTAGGCCTGCTGGTCGATGATGAGCAGGTTGCCGACGACCAGCGTGGCCAAGGTAATGATCGCCACATAGACGCCGGTCACGCGGCCCTTGAACATGAACCAGCCCAGCACCGCCGCGAGCAGAACCGGCACGCCGACGCCCGCAAGCAGCGCGAACGCCGTGGAGTGGAACGGCACCCACAGCCAGGGTAGCATCTCGACGTTGTTCCACACCATGAAGTCCGGCAACCCGTCCGCCCCGGTCTGCACCGGGACAGTGCGCAGCTTCAAGGTCATTGCCATGCAGTACGAGCCGAGCCCGAAGCTGAGCGCCTGGCCCAGGTTGAGGATGCCGGCGTAGCCCCAGCACAGGCTGAGCGACATGGCGAGGATGCCAAGCACCAAATACCGTGCGACCCGGTTCAACAGGTAGTCGTCACTGAGAAAGCTGGGGACCAGCAGGATCAACAGGCAGACGGCGCCATAGACGGCGACCTGGACGGCGGTATGCCGTGTCATATCCCGCCTCTCGTCACGCCCGCACCCGCGATGCGAACAGGCCCTGCGGACGGAAGCGGATCAGCACGATGATGGCGAGCAGCACGAACGCCTTGGCCACGGTGTCGTTCGATAGGAAACCGAGTACGGCGAAGGCCTCGCCCAGCAGCGCGGCGCTGATCACCGCGCCGAACAGGCTCTGCACGCCGCCGACCACGACGACCATGAACGCGTCGACCACATAGGTCGTGCCCATCTCCGGCGACACGCTCTTCAGTGGCGCCACCAGCGCCCCCGCCAGGCCGGCCAGCCCGGCGCCATAGGCGAACGTCGCCGCATACACCCGGCCCGCATTGATGCCGAAGCAGGACGCGATGGTGGGGTCCTGCACCACGGCCCGCAGCTTCATGCCGGGCGGCGTGCGGTTGATCAGGAACCACGTCAGCCCGAACAGCGCCGCGACCATCAGGAAAATGAAGATGCGATATACCGGCGTGACCTGGCCCAGCACCGACACCGCACGGTCCAGGCTGGGCGGCAACTGGACGTAGCGCAACTCGCCCCCGGCCAGCAGGCGGACAATTTGCTGCAACATGATGCCGATCCCCCAGGTCGCGAGAATCGTATCGAGCGAGCGTTTATATAGGTGGCGGATGATAAGCCGCTCGATTAGCCAGCCCAGCCCGGCGACCGTCAGGAAAATGAGCGGAAGCCCGAGCAGCAGCCCGATGCCGGCAAAGGACTGGAGCGCCCAGGCGGTGTAGGCCCCGAGCATGACGAACTCGCCATGCGCCAGATTGATGACGCCCATCGCCCCGTAGATTATGGCCAATCCCAGGGCGATCAGCAGCAGAATGGACCCGATGCTGAGGCCCGTCAGGAATTGCTGGACGATGAAATCCACGGTGCGGCCTGCTGGCGTTGGTTAAGTCTGCAAACCCTTCGCCATGCAGACCTGGCCGGGGTAAGCGGCGTAGGGGAGCGGTTTCAGCCATTCCTTGGCTTCGACCAGGATTTCGAACTGCCCGTCCGACTTCGCGCGCGCGATCTTCGGCCAAAGCCAGGTGTGCAGGTTGTCCGGCTCGATCCGCACGCGGCCCTGCGGGGCGATCATCTCCTGGTTCACCGACGCGTCCCGGATCGCGTTGGGGGTCAGCTCCGCATCGCCGAGCTTCTCGAGCGCCTGCTTGAAGATGTACATCTGGAAGTAGCAGGCCTCGGAGACGAAGTGCGTGACCTTGTCCTGTCCCCAGCGCTTCTTGTAGGCGGCCACGAAACGCTCGTTCTCCGGCGACTTGTGCACCATGAAATAGGGCGCCGAGGTGAAGTGGCCGGCGGCCGCGTCGCCACCCATGGCGGCGATCTCGTTTTCCGAGGTCGTCAGGCTGGCCATCGGCATTTTCTCGGGATCGAGCCCGGCGGCGCGGTATTGCCGATGCAGCGCCACGACGCTGTCGCCGACCACAGTCGAGAAGATGACGTTCGGCTGCGAGTTGCGCATCTTGTTGATGACCGAACTGAATTCCGAATGCCCGAGCGGCACGTATTCCTCGTTGACGACCGCGCCGCCATACCGTTCCAGCAGCTTCCGGCAGTAATTGTTCTCCTCTTTGGGATAGATATAGTTCGACCCGATCAAATAGAACTTCTTGCCGAAGTTCTTGATGAGATAGGGGATGAACTCATCCTGCTGCTGATTCGGCACGGCACCGGTGTACATCACGTTCTTCGAGCACTCGCGGCCCTCATACAGCGTAGGATACCAATACAGGTTGTTCTGCCGCTCGAACACCGGCAGTACGGCCTTACGGCTGGCCGAGGTGTAGGAGCCGAAGACGCTGACGCACTTGTCGCCGACCACGAGCTTGCGCGCCTTCTCGGAGAAGGTCGCCGGGTCGGACGCCGGGTCCTCGATGATCGGCACGATCTTGCGGCCGTTGATGCCGCCGCCCGCGTTGATCTCCTCGATCGCCATGATGGTTGCCTTGTTCAGCGACTCCTCGATAATCGCTGTCGTGCCGGTGAGCGAGAACAGCACGCCAACCTTGATGTCGCCCCGGGCCGCCTGCGCGGCGGCGCCCTTGATCCAGAGGTGCGGGAAACCGGCAACACCGGCGATGGCGGCGCCTCGCAGAATGTCACGCCTGTTAAAAGCCATGTCGCTCTCCCCGGGTCCAGGATGAAGAAAAATGCGTCGTGATCTGGCGAACAGCCATCACGGGAGCAGCATCGCTATTATTTCGACAGTAGAACGGCGCCATTGCCGTCACGCGCCCTGAGACACGCTCATGCAATGACGCTAGCCAAGCAATTCGCGCGCGTCAACGACCGCCGGTGCTGTATCATCGGCGGAGGCGCAGCACTCCGCCGCGCGCCGGCGAGGAACCTGGAAGGGAGCGTGAAGAGATCGATACTACGCTTTGGCGGTTCCTATCCGAACCTGCACGCGACCTGGGCCGTGTTGGACGAAGCCGGCGCGGCTGCGGCGATGCGGATGGCCGAGGACTACGCGTCCGCACTCGGTACGGGGCCTGTGGCCGTCCGTCGACGCACTTCCCGGACCTGAGCAGGGTCGCCGCAGGGACGCCATCGAGCCAGCCTCCATCTTGTGGTAGGCATCTTCGCGGCCGGTGAAGCAGCAGTGCGCCACACCGACACTTGTTCATCAGCCGCATGGGCCGGGCCTGCACGGCGTGCCAGTTTCGCGGCAGGTCGATTTGCGCCTTTTGGTCGAACATGGAATTGGGATACGAGACATTGTGGATATGACCTCAGCCGTTGACCCGCTCACTCCATGGAGGTTCGGCGTATTGTTTTCACGCTCCGGCGTGACCGCAGCGGTCGAGACAACGCAACTCAACGCTACGATCCTGGCGATTGACGCCGTTAATGCCAGCGGCGGCATCCGGGGCCGGCCGGTCGAGTTGGTCATCTACGATCCCGCATCCGACCCGAAGCAGTTCCATGCCCTGGCCGAGCGGCTGCTGAACAAGGACCGCGTGCGGCTGATCTTCGGATGCTACATGTCCAGCACGCGCAAGGCCGTGCTCCCCCTAGTCGAGGCATATCGGGGCCTACTGCTGTATCCAACCCTGTATGAAGGGTTCGAGTATTCTCCGAATTGTATCTACACCGGCTCGGCGCCCAACCAGAACTCGTTGCCGCTGGCCCGTTACTTATTCAGCAACTACGGCAAACGGATATTTCTTGTGGGATCGAACTACGTGTATCCCTACGAATCCAACCGCATCATGGCTGACCTGGCGCATCAGTCGGGCGGCAAGGTTCTCGATGAGATCTACGTGCCGCTCGATGCCGGGCCGAAAGACTTCGCGAAGTCCATCCGCGAGATCGGCCGCACCCAGCCGGACGTGATCTTCTCCACCGTGGTTGGCCGCTCCACCGGCGTCTTCTACGAAGCATATCGCCAGGCGGGCTTCGATCCCTCCCGGATGCCCATCGCGAGCCTGACTACCAGCGAGGCCGAGGTGGCGGACATGACGCCGCAAGCCGCCGCCGGGCACATTACCGCCGCCCCGTTCTTCAGCTCGCTGGACACCCCGGCGGCGGCCAAGTTCGTCGCGGAGTTTCGGGCGCGCTTCGGCGCCGACACGACCGTCACCGCCGGCGCCGAGGCCGCGCATTTCCAGGCCATGCTGGTCGCCCATGCGGTCGAGCGCGCCGGCACGGACGAGCCGGAGCTTGTCCGTGCCGAGCTGGGTAATCTGGAATACGATGCGCCACAGGGCCGGGTGCGGATCGACGCCAGCAACAACCACACGTTCTTATGGCCGCGCGTCGCCAAACTGGACGCAAAGGGGCAGTTCCAGGTGGTCTGGGACCCCGGCATCCGGATCAAGCCCGACCCTTATTGCGTCGACCAGAAACTTGATGGCTGGTCAGAACAGGAGTGGTCCGGCAACCTGCTGTTGTCGGCACGGGCCTAGCGGTCCCGGTCGGGGGCAGGTGCGCGGATGGCCATCGAGATCCTCCGCGACCTGCGTGGCCTTCGGATCGAGGTGATGCACCCTCCGGATGCTGAAGGGATCAATCTGGTCGACCACCTGCGCCGGATCGGCTGCATCACGACGACGATCTGGCCGCTTCCAGAGGACTTCGCCGCCACGCCGGACATTGTCGTCCTGGCCGTCGAGCACGACAGCCGTGAACCGCTGCGCCGGCTGTTCCGGACCCAGGACCGCACGCTGCCAACGGTGATCGGCATCGTCGGCTACGAAAACCCCTCCATCCTTCAGCTTGTCCTGGAGATCGGGGCGCATGCGGTGATCGAGCGGCCCGTCCGGCCCTTCGGCCTGCTGACGCAACTCGCGATCGCACGAAGTCTGTGGCTGCGGCAGCAGGATGGCGGGCGGCAGGTGCAGAAGCTGGAGCGCAAGCTGGCGGGCATCCAAAAGATCCAGCGGGCCCGCCTTATCCTGATGGCCAGCCAGGGAATGACCGAGGAGGAAGCGTATCAAACCATTCGGCGCCAAGCGATGTCCAAGCGCGTCAGCCTGGAGGAGATGGCGGCTGCCGTCATCAACGCGCAGGAGCTTCTGAAGCCGCGGCCCCAAAAGGCCTGATTACAACGGCTGTCGTCATTGCAAGCCGGCTCTGGAACGGCAATCCAAGGCCGCAATGGCTAGAGTTGGGGCTGGTATCCCTGGATTGCCGCGTCGCAAGCGCTTCTCGCAATGACGGATAAGGGTTTGATGCACACTGGTCGAAGCACCCAACCGTTCATATCAGCCGTGCAACGTGGCCGGGTCGATGTCGAGTTGCAGCCGCTCCACGCGCTTGCCGCCGATGACGTGGCGGCGAAGGATTTCCTCGATGTCCGCCCGGGTCTCGTATTTGTACCAGACGCCGTCCGGATAGACCACCATGACCGGCCCGTGCTCGCACACGTTCATGCAGCCGGCGTGGTTGATGCGGATGCGGCGCACGCCCAGCACCATGCCGAGCCGGCACATGTAGTCGCATAGCGCCCGGCTGCCTTTGCTGGAACAACAGCCACGCCAATGCGACTCCGGCCGCTGGTTCGTGCAGCAGAACACGTGCACCCGATACAGCAGCTCGGGGTCGGCCGGCCATGCCTCAGGTCCCATCGGCCATGGCCCTACTTGAACACGCAGTCTGCCAGGCCGGCTGCGAACTCGTCCCGGTCCAGGTTCTTGCCGATGACGACGAACTGCGTCATCCGGGTCTCGTCAGGCTCCCACGGCCGGTCGCGGCGCAAGGTCGTCAGCATCCGCACGCTCTGGAACACCACGCGCTCCTGGAAGCCATGCGCGTTGAAGATTCCCTTGGTGCGATACAGGTCATCGCCCCGGCGCTCTGCCACCCCGTTCATCCAGGTCATCAGCCGGTTCACGTCCACCGGCTCCTGCTGCGTCAGCACGAACGAGCCAATGGCCGCATCGTGCTCATGTTCGTGGTCACCCAGAAATTCCGGGTCTACCTCGAGTTTCTGCACCAGATCAAACGCGCCGACATCCAGGATGCTCGCAAGGTCGATTTCGGAGTTCGTCGTGTGGTAGATCTTCGCCATCGGGTTCAGGTGGCGGATGCGCCGCTCGACGGCGGCCGTCTGCTCGGACGAAACCAGGTCCATCTTGTTGATCAGGACGATGTCGCTGAACGCGACCTGTTCAACGGCCTCGTTGCTTTGCGCCAGGTTGAGTTCCAGGTTCACCGCATCCACGACGGTGACGAAGGCGTCAAGACGGATGCCGGCCTTGACCTCGTCGGCGGCGAAGAAGGTGCTCGCGACAGGCGCCGGGTCGGCGAGGCCGGTGGTCTCGATCAGGATGCTATCCAGCGTGCCGGCCCGCTCCTGCAGGCGGCCGAGCGTCTCCACCAAGTCGCCGCGGACCGTGCAGCACAGGCAGCCGTTGTTGAATTCGACAAGCTGCTGCTTGTCGTCGTGGATGACGAGCTGTCCATCGATGCTGATTTCGCCGAACTCGTTGACGATGACCGCGATCTTACGGCCGTGCTGCTCGCGCAGGATACGGTTGATGAGCGTCGTCTTGCCCGAGCCGAGGAAGCCGGTGACGACGGTCGCGGGAATACGGGTATCGGCAGTGGACATAACGCAGCCTTGTTCTGAAAACGGAGAAGTAGGCGGGGATCGCGAGACCCCCGCCCGTTCTTCCTTACGAAGCCAGCTCGGGCGCGGCCATCGCGGTACGCACCCGCTTCGGCGCCAGGCCGCCCGGCGTCGCGACGACGGTCGTCGCCATTTTCGCGATCCCCTCCTCGACGATTACCTTACGGTTCGGCGGTGGCAGCACGGTGCCGCGGAGCTGGTCATACGAGACGACGACCCAACAGGCGCAGCCCCAGAAACACTCGCCGGCCATGCCCTCGAACCGGATCGCCGGCTCGGACAGCATCGGGCCGAGGTCGATGAGCCAAGCATGCTCGATCAGCCGCTCTTCCCAGCTCAGCTTGTCGTAGTTCTCCTGGCTCGCCCAGAAGGCGATCAGGTCGGTCTTGGCCATGCCGGGCAGGATGACGTTGGCATAGGCCGTCAGGGTATCGAAGAACTCGTGCCTTGAAATCTGCAGTGAGGACTCGTCGTCAAGCAGATAGTTCTTGGTAACCATGTTCTCGAACGACTTGGTCATGCTGACCTGCCCCATATTGCGGGACCCGTAGATCGTGACCTCGGCGTAGTCGGTCTTAAAGCCGTCCCTAAGGCCACTGTACTTCGGGGTAAAGTCGATCCACTGGGTGATCACGTCGTCCCATTTCGACGGCGCCTCGCCCGGCAGGACCTGTACGCCCGGATGGGTCAGCTTGGCCACGTCGAACAGGGTCCAGGCGCGCGCCTTGGAGCTGACCGTCTCGTGCGGCGCGCCGGTCAGGCCCGACGGACGCAAGGCGCGGAACAGGTCGCGGCCGTTATCGACCACCGCGAACCGCATAAAGCTGTCGGCGACGAAGCGGTTGGTCACCATCTCCTTGGCGTGCTGGCGGATGCGGGTCTCACCCGTGGTGGTGTAGGCCGTCAGCCGCTGCCAGCTATGCTCGGGATTCACGACGAAGAAGCCGCCGGTGAACGGGCTGCGGTAAAGATCGCCCCACACCGCGGTGACACCCGCGTTCTTTTCGTCGTCGAGCATGCAGTCAAGGTCGTTCAGCGTTGTATAGAGCGACGCGCTGTTGACATACTCCTCAGGGTCGCCGCTATGCGGCAGTTGGCCGACGCCGATCACCGGGATGCGCCGCCCGAACTTCACGTTCGACAGATGCCGGGCCATGTCCATGACCATGCCGCTGCCGGTGCCGCCGGCCAGGCTGAAGCACACCGTGACCAATGAAGGCAGCGTCGCCTTTTCGACATGGTTCACGAAGTTGCGCAACGCCACGTCCATGGGACGTGCGCCAGCGTAGTATGCGTTGGCATAGATCGCCTTGGCGACCGCGCGCGGGAAATGCGAGCCGGCCTCCGGCATGACGTACTTCTTCGAGACGTAGGACTCGAAGTTCGGGTTCCAGTAATAGCGGGGATACTCTACCTTCAAGAACTCGCGCGTCCGGTTCATTCCTTCGAAGAACTCTTCTTTCGACGGAACCGGAAGCGGCACGGCCTGGAACTGGAAACGATCGGATGGGATGCCGCGCGACTCCAGCCGCTTAACGAAAGCGGCCGCATAGTCCATCGCCAGGCCCATGTCCTGGTCGCCGATGTCCAGCACAAGGGCGGCGAACGTGGCGCGGGGGTCATTCAGGTGATCCTCGATCTCCCCGGTGCGCAGCAGCGCTTCGACATAGGCGGCGCCGGTGCGGCCCAATCCGATGACGTGCATGCAATGCGGCGCCTGCGTGCCGGTTGCGCTGTGATAGAGTGAAGCGTTCATGTTTGTAGGCCTCCTCAGATGTCTAGTTTAGGATACTTAACGGTATAGTAAGTCGGGTGCGTAGCAAGTCTGGGGCGTAGCAAGTCAGGCAGCGTAAACAGTCAGCAACGAACGGAGAACGTGCCGGTACTTTCAATATAGCCAAGGTCCCGCATAATATGAGCCACCGATGTAGCGCGGTGATTGGACACGTAAAGCATGTAATCTTCAACAAATAAGCCCGGATCTGTTGAAATCAGCCCTTCTTCGATCAGTTGAACAGCTTTTTCGAAGTGCGCGCGTTCAAGAACCGAAGTCCACATAGGGTTTTCGATATGGATCGCAGCGTCGTCAGCAGCTGAAACCTGCAGGAACTTCCCCCCAGTAATAGTCGGAACCTTGAAACCATCACCATATTTTGCAACGACCTTAGACCAGTCAAGCGGCATTACGGTCTCCCGCTGTTTCTGTTGAGGAGAGATGACAGCGCGCATGACGTCATGCAGCCCGCGCAGTCGCCGAAGGGGGCGCCTCCCCTCCGCGCAGTGCGTCAAGCGGGACGGCAATCCAGCTTCCGCTGGTGCCGATGCCGGCGCCGGCCATGCCGTCCAGGCGCGTCGAGGGCTCGCTGACCAGCAATCCCTGCTCTAGCAACATGGAGTGGTCCAGCAAGCGCCGCTCTTCCGGTTCGGCGTCGTAGGCGTCCCGCGCCTCGAAGAAGAAGCCGAAATCCGTCTTGCGGAGCGATGGCAGCATGAACTGGACCGACCCGGCGCGGCCGCCCTCCACAAGCTGGGTTGGCAAATCCGGGCTGAATGCCGTGTCGATGGCCGCCGCAGCCTCGCCCGAGTCCGCGACCGTCGCCACCCGCGCCTCGATGAACTCCGGTTTGTAGCCCGGCAGCAGCCCCATTCCCGCCGGGTCGGCGCCTATGGGTCCTGCAAGGTCGGCATACCCCAGCACGTGCAGCCACTTGTCGCCCCAGGGCGTCCGAGCCGCCGAGTGCTGGGTCGAAGGTGCCGCGATCCAGTTGAGCAGGCGCAAAGTTTCGAACAGGCTGGCGCCGCCTTTGGACGTCAACAGCGCCGTGATTTCCTGGTCGGCCCGGGCGTTCGTCACCGCGAGGTCGTGTGTCGCCGTCCAAACGTGCTGCGTTGGCACCAGGATGAACCCGGCGGTGAACGGGTTGCGATACAGCTCGCCGCAGGACGCGACGATGCCTTGGTTTTTCGCCTCGTCATTCAAGCAGTCGAGTTCGTTCATCACGGCAAATACCTGGCCGCCCCGCAGTTCCGCCGGGTCGCCGCCACAAGGCGCGATGCCGATGCCTGCCACCAGCACGCGCCGCCCAAACAGCTTGGTCGAAAGATGCCGCGCGAGGTCGACCACGATGCCGCTGCCGGCACTGTCGCCCAGGCCGAACACGATAGGCACCACGGCCTGCGATAGGCCCTGCGCCGTCTCGACCGACGCCGCAAAACTGCGAAGCGTCTGTTCCAGCGTCCGCGCGCCGTCATAGTAGGCGGCGCCGTATGCAGCCTTGGCCACTGCTCGCCTGGCGGATCCGGCGATGCCCAATACGTCAGCAGAGTTGGACAGCCAGGGCTCATACCCACCGCCCCACGCATAGAACGGGTATTCCAGCCGCAGGAACTCGGGGTAGCGCACCAGCGCGGTCATCAAGCGCTGCCACTCGGGCCGGTCGAGCGCCACAGTGGTCACCTCGGCTCGTCCGGCTGGAAGACTGTCGGCCAGGGACTGCAACGCGGAGAGGTGTTGTCCGCCGATATCGATCGCAAGCGCATGGAATGTGGGGCCATCGGGCGGCAGGCCGCGCAACACCCCCGCAACCACGGCGATGCCGCGCTGGCCAACTCCGACGACATAGGTGGAGACCGGCAGGGTCTCCCCGACCGGCACGCGATGAACACCACGTTTCAAAGCGTCGAGCTTGCGACGCTTCAGTTTCTCTTCCATCGAAACGCTCATTTGTCGGAAGACCCTCCGGGTTGGAGTGGATTTGCGCGAGGCCTTCAGGAGAGCGCGACCGGCGAACCAGGGTTACGGACCCGAGACTCAAACACCGCTCAGCTGCAAAAGGACAAGAATACTTGGTCACGGCGCCACAGGCCGGAAACTTGCGAGGTCAGCACCCTTGGTGACCCGGCACGCCGTGCAGAAGTTGTCTGCCGTTATCCCGTCATGACAATCCGTGCTTGACGTCAAGTCAAGCAGAATTTCGATGGCAGCCATGCGGAAGCAACATTTAAGGTTGGCGGCGGCGTCGAAGGCATGCTTCGATTAACCATTCTCACAGGCTGAAGTATGTTGTTTGCGATCAATGGCTTGCCACGCTAGTTATCCGGGAGCGAGGAGCGGGAAGCCGACCCATATGCAGACTGAGCTCGGCATAGGCTTCAATTCGCTAAGTTGGCGGGTCGACCTAGATTCACTTTCGTTCCAACCGCAGAACCATGGAGGATGCTGCGTTATGCACCGCCGGGCATTCCGGGCGTTGTTGCGGCATCCTGCCACTGACCAGGAGTGCATGGACTACTTCCGCGCCAACTCGTCTGCATTCCATGCTGCCGCCTGCGCCAAGCTCGGTCGCCGGCGGCTACTGTTCACGGACGCCTTTCACCTCACGAGCCGGGATGTGAGCCGGGCGTTGAACGGGAAGGTCGATCCGTCATGAACCCTGGCTCAACGCTCCGGTCGGCGCCGGCTGTGGCGAGCGGCGTGCCATCGCCTTGAAGACGAGGCCGGTTAGGGTCCCGAGGATGCCCCAGAAAAGCAGGCTTGTCAGCGTGGCCACGAGGATGAACTCGCGCGTGAGGCTTTCCGGGGCGGTGCTGCTAAACTCGACCGGGTGTGGCGCGCCATGGAGATGTGGCGCAACCAGCAGGACGACACCGGCAGCAAGCCAGACCGGGCGGCGCTGGAGCAGCAGCAGGGCCAAGCCGCCCACGGTCGCAACCACCGTGGCGCTCCACCAGACTTGGCGCATGGCCAGCGGCGCCACTGCGGTGCCGGGCAGTTCGGGAGGCAGGCCGAGGCTCGGCGCCAGGGTGAAGGCCGCGAACCCGCCGAGCCCCCAGAGCAGGCCGGAGCGCCAGTTCACGTTCCCGCCCCAAAGCTCCAGCACAGCGACCAGCAGCAGAGAGAATGCGACCGCCGTCACCATGTTCGCCAGCACGGTATAGGCCGTGCGTTCGATGCCGTCCTGCGGTGCCCGCTCGGTCGCATCATGCGAGTGCGGGGCGGCGGCGTCGCCATGGGAATGCGCCGGCGCTGGACCCGCGGCGGCCTGCTCGAACACCTCGGCGCGGGCGATAATCGGGGCGGCGCCGAAGTAGTAGGCCAGGGATATGAGGCCACCCGTAACGAGGCCGGCGATCAGGGCGGTGAAGACAAGTCTGCGGAATGCATTCATCGCCAGCCCTTTTCGTTGCGTGTCAGTGGATCAGTGGCAGGGGAAGCCGACGGTATGGCGAACGTCATGGGCTGCGTTATGGACCGCGCTGATATCGGACAGACCGACGCCCCACATCATGAACAGGCCCAGAAAACCGGCCAGGACGGCAGGAATGGCTTTTCCCGCTTTCGCGCGGGATAGGGTGTCTCCAGTGGCGATGATTGCAGCTTGCACTTCATTTCTCCTTGCTAGTCGCCATTGAAATTTGGAATTGCCGAATGCCTCCCGTGAGTCGCTGACGCATTCACATGCGACTGGTTCGGAAACGGAGCTTGTTGCCCCAGCGACCGAAACCAAACGGCGCCATTGCCGCCTTGCAGACGAAACGGATAGACTTCAAAACGCTAGTAGAGCTATCCGGTCAAGTCAAAGAGTTTAAACATCCCGTTCAGGGTAGCCGAGAACGCGACTTCACGGCGCTGGACGGCCTCAGCCATCATCGATCGGTCATCCAGGCTCCCGACGAACGCAAGCGGCGTTCGTAAGGTGTTGCCGGTTGAACGGAGATGCCACCGGGATAGAAGGATAGACCGTCTTGCCCTTTGCGCTTAACCTGACACTCGATCCCCGGGCCTTGCTAGAGATCGAGCGCGTTTATACGACGCTTGCTGCGCTTGAGGTCCCCGAGCGGGACCTGGTCACCCAGTATGGGCCATGCGTGACCATCCTTGTCATCGGCGATCGGGTCCGTACCAGCCTCGTTACGGACGTTTTAGGCTGGAAACTGCCGGCGATGGCCGCGGTACCGGTCACCTTCACCGAACCGTGCACCATTTTCGGCACGCCACCGACGCTCAGCCTGCGGGTCAGTCCAGCCGGCGGATTGCTGGCGTTGCACGATGCCATCTACTCCGAATTGCCGGAGGAAGAGGTGCATCTTCACTACCGCCCGGCATATTGGCAACCCCATCTCAAGCTGGCGAACCTGCATGGCGATCGGACCGTCGCCGAAAGGCTTGTCGCCGGGATAGCGGCGCGATGGCGGCCGCTCAGCGGAGTGCTCGACCGTTTGGAGGTGATCCAATATCCGCCGGTCCAGTCGATCTGGCAGGCGCCTCTCAAGGGGGCAGAGACGGGCATTCGGAGCGCCGGGTCCAGCAACTCCGAACGGTAGCCTCAGTAGAGTCTAGTTGCAGGCGCTTGCAATTATCAGTGGCCGTGCTCGCAATCATCGCGAGTTTTGGCTCACGCTCCGGGTCTTGGCAGATGGGACTTCCTACCTGCCAAGACCCCACGCTCCCTGACAATGACGGCGGGCTGATGCTCACGCTTTCTGCCTGCGTGCTCGCCATTATCGACTCATGCTGAGTTAGAGTCTGTCATCAGGAGACATGCGATGGAGCTACCGCACCACGCGCGGGGCTGACCGCCACGGGTGCGCGCCGGGCAGTCAGGTCATGGGAGTGCTCATGATCAGCGTGGTGGTGAGAGTGGTCGTCACCGGCCGCGCCCAATTCCACCGAGTGTCCATGCGGCGTGTTAAGATAGGCGAGACGCCACGCGTCCTTTCGAGCCCACATCGCCTCCGGAGCGGATAGCCCGTGCGCAACGACGATGTTCTCAAGCGCGCTTAGGAATTGGCGATGATACGCTTGGTCAGCGTTCTCCTCATCGCGCTGTGGTGCTGCGGCGACCTCAGCCGCGAGCATGCGTGCCCAGTCGTCCCACGCGAAGTTACCCTGACGGTGTAGAAGAACCACCAAGGCGAATGCCTTAGCCTGCCAGAGTTCTCGAAACGGCGGCGCCTCGTTCTGGTCTAGGTCGGGCATGGCAGAGGAGCCGCTCATAACAGCAGATCCAGGTAGTCGTCCCACAGATCGAGGCATAGCGTGTCGCGCTCGGGTGCAGTCGATCCCCACAACTCGCGCGCAGTGAAGCGCACGGTGTAGACATGCTGCGGCTTCTCGCCTTGATGATGTGCGGCCGTGTCGGGGAACACGAACACGCCGTGATCGCTTACGACGATGCCGCGCTTGCCTCGTGCATACCGGGGCAGGCGCGTGTGAGTAACGGGGTTGAACGTCCGTACCAGCACGCGGTCGCCAGTGCGAAAACGCGGCGCAACGGGCTTGGCTATCCTTGTGGACCCACCGGTGCTGATCAGGACCGGCACGTCGTCTTTGGTGATCACGGGCATCAGGCGGCCCCCTTCGACAACTCCGCCCACTTGGCAGCGAGCTCGTCTTTTGTGATGACGCCGTGCTCCTGCATCAACGTCTCAAGGGCGTCCAACCAGTGCTCGTAGTAGCTCGCGGTCAGGTACTCTACCGCATTCATCCGCTCGATCGCGTGGCGGAACTGGTCGACATTGTAGTGACCACCACCGAAAGTGGCCAGCATGACGCCATAAACACGGCCTTCCCAGGCATGGTGAAAAACCGGTTCGTTCGCCTCGGGGCTGATCGGTCCGAAGCCGTGCATGCCGCCAAGGTCGTGGATGCCGTTCATGTCGCCGCTCCACCACCAGCACTTGGAGGAGGCACGATTGCTGTGCCAATCATCGAGTCACGCGAAACAAGTTCGGCTAACCGCTCTTCGCTCCATCCATCAGTGCCTGAAGGGCGTTGCGGCAGCACGAGGTATCGCAGCTCAGCGTTGCTATCCCAGACACGCACTTCGGTCTCGTCAGGCACCTTGGTGCCGAATTCCAGCAGCACTCCCCGCGGATCGCTGACTGCGCGCGCCCGGTAAGGCGCTGCCTTGTACCATACGGGCGGCAGTCCGAGCGTCGGCCACGGGTAGCAGGAGCATAGCGTGCAGACAACGACGTTATGGACCTCATCAGTGTTCTCCACCACCACCATATCCTCGCCTTGCGCGCCGGTAAAACCGAGTTCGGCGATGGCTTTGCTGGCATTGGTCAACAAGCGGGTCTTGTAATCGGTGTCTGTCCAGGCGCGCGCAACTACCTTTGCACCATTGCGCGGGCCAATTTTTGTTTCGTACATCTCGATGATAGCATCGATCGCCTCAGGCACGATCAGCTTCTTCTCCACCAGGAGCGACTCTAACGCCTTGATACGCAGTTCTGGATCGCTTGGCGGGGCTGTATGCGCATGTTCGGTCATTTGAGGTTTCTCCCTCACGACACGTGGATCAGACGTTGGATAATCGGATCATGCTTCACGACAGGGTCGGTGATGTCAACGCTCAGCCGTGATGGCCGGAACTTGTATGCGGGCTTTTTATCAAGGCGAGTTCGTCCATGCCGGCTTTTCAGGTTCTGTATATCCGAAACGGCTCTTGTCGGGTTCCGGGGTGGTGGCGGCAGATCATGCGACCAAGCTGGCGATCAGGGCACCGAGCAGGGCTTTGCCACGTCGGCGCGCGTTGTGCACGAACTGGAAAAAGCCGAGGTAAAGGGGCAGCTTGTCCTGCGAGATGCCCTGGTGCGGGCGCAACCAGGAGCGCAACAGCGACCAGCAGCCCTCCATCGTGTTGACGTGGACCTCGCAGAAGCCGTCTCCGTCCTCGTCGCGGGCGTACTCGCCGCGCCTATGGCAGACCGTCTTGTGCTGGTAACCCCAGGCTGGCAGGCGCGCGTAGATGCTGTACTCGTCCGTGTGGACGAGGGTGCCTTTCGCGACTGCGGCCTCGATGACCGGCTTGATCGTGGCCTGCTGCACGTTGGCCAACATGTGCAACACGACCTGGCCCCCACGCTGGATCAGGCCAAGGATCGGCGGCTTGTCCTTCTCCAGCGTGCCGCGTCCCGGCGCGCCTGCCAGCTTGCGGCGTCGTCCGAGCCGCCCCTTTTGGCAACGGCGGCCGGCTGGCCCTTGTGCCCTGCCACCACGTAGACTTCGTCGATCCCGCTGGATGCCCTGGCATCCGGCGTTGGTGCACAATTCAGGTCCTGGGCGGGGTTTTGATTGGGCGCGAACTGGGCGTATAGGGCCGCTCCCTCGTTCCCCGGATAATCGATGCCCTACAAGGCCAACGAAGCGCGCCGCCACAAGATCCCCGGGCGCGCTACAAGGTCACCAACTGGCCGGCATACGACAGGGCGCTGCAGCAGCGCGGGAGCTTGACGGTCTGGGTGACGCCCGAGGCGCTCGCGGCCTGGCACCCGCCCCACACCGGTCAGCGCGGGCGTCCCCGTGACTACTCGGACGTGGCGATCGAGACCGGTCACCTGCTGCGCCTGGCCTTTGGCCGGCCCTGGCGGCAGACCGAGGGCCTGCTACGCTCGCTCGTGACCCTGCTCGGCCTTAGGGTTAGCGTGCCCGACCACACCACGTTCTCCCGGCGCAGCCCCGGCCTGGCGCTCGCCGCGGCGCTGGCGCAAGCCCAGGCGAGCGGACCGGCGCACGTGGTGATCGACGCGACCGGCTTGAAGGTCTACGGCGTGGGCGAGTGGCTGGTCGAAAAGCACGGCGAGCGCGGCATGCGGACATGGCGTAAGCTGCATCTGGCGGTCGATCCCAGCACCGGCGAGATCCTCGCCTCCGAGCTGACGAGCAACGAAGACGGCGACGCGTCCCAGGTTGGCCCCTTGCTCGAGCAGATCCCTGGTCCCCTCGCCTCGGTGACGGCGGACGGCGCCTATGACGGCGAGCCCGTCTACCGGGCCGTGGCGGAGCGTCAGCCCGATCCGCCCGTGGCGGTGGTCATCCCGCCGCGCTCAACCGCAGTGCCGAGCCCGGATGCCGCAACCACACCCAGGCAGCGCGACCGGCACATCCAGGTGATCCAAGCCAAAGGACGTCTGGGCTGGCAGAAGGCGGTCGGCTACGGCCGGCGGTCGCACGCGGAAACGGCCATGTTCCGCTACAAGACCATCATCGGCCGCAGCCTCCGCGCCCGGACCCTGCCGGCCCAGAAGACCGAGGCCAAGGTCGCCTGCTCGGTGCTGAACCGGATGACCCGCCTCGGCATGCCGGTGTCCCAGCGTGTCCGGTGAAAGCGCCTTGGGCCGGGGCTCCACGTCCACAATCTGAATTGTGCAACAAAGCCCTCATGAACCGGAAAACCCGGATGGCAGCGTCCCGGTCTCGCGGGCAAACCAGGCCGCGGCTTTTGATAAGATGTCCCGTTCCAGCCGGAGCTGGCGCACCTCGCGCCGCAGCCGGACCAGTTCGTCGCGCTCAGCCGCAGCCAGGCCAGGCGTGGCCTCCTCCCGGCGGCCCTCGCTGCGATCGGCCACAGCGACCCAGGCGCGGATCGAATGCGACGTCGGCTCGAACTCGCGAGCCAGGTCATCCGGAGATCGTCCGGCACGCACCAGATCAACCATCTGACGTCGGAACTCAGGCGAATAGGCTGGGCGGCTTTTGGGCATCATGAACACCTCGCGTGAAAGCTTCAGGGTGTCCATCAAACCGGGTCAATCCCAAACTGGGATTGACCCGGTTCGGTGGACGGTTTGGTGGCTTACGGGCTACGTCTCGATTGTGACGGCTTGCATGTCGGCTTCATAGGTCATGGGCGAGCGGTAGCCCAGTCCCGAATGCAGCCGCACTGGGTTATACCAGCCCTCGATGTAGCTGAAGCAGGCCATCCTGGCTTCAGCTTGGGATGCGAACCGGCGGCGGCTGAGCAGCTCGGCTTCGAGGGTTGAGAAGAAGCTTTCGGCCATGGCGTTGTCGTAGGCGTCGCCGACTGAGCCCATCGAGGGGCGAACACCCGCCTCGCTGCACCGTTTGCCGAACGCCAAAGACGTGTATTGGGCGGACTCAAATGATCGTCGCAACACTGGGGTTGGAGGGCGGTTGCGATGGCGGGTCGGCGGCGTTCGGATCGGGTTTTGCGGGGCAAGCTGAGGTCGCCTGGTCGGCCTCCTGTGGCGCGGCAGGCGCACCGGCGACGGTTCTGGGCGTTCATTGCCGAGGGTTTGTCGAGCGAGGACGCAGCAATGAGGGTTGGGGTATCGCAGCCGGTCGGGAGCCGCTGGTTCCGGGAGGCGGGCGGGATGGCGCCGTCGCACCTGTCGCCGTCGTCGGGGCCGCCGTCCGGGCGCTGTCTCTCCTTTGCTGAGCGGGAGGA
>CAXTCN010000065.1:0-25223 GCA_964242575.1 uncultured Acetobacteraceae bacterium
CGAACGACAGCATGATGCGCTACATCGCCCGCGAGTTGGGTTGGGCACGTCGTGGAAAGGGTGGCGAGGATGGCGCTGACCCGGGTGCAGTGGGATGGATCAGCTTCTACCACTATTTAGCGCGGCCCACGCTGCCGGTGCAGGATGGGCCGCGCGGCGCCACCTACCTTGCAGACTCGCCCATCGGCGGCGACCCGTTCGATCACGTCCACAACGCGATGCCGAACCTGGTCGTGACCGAGGACGGCCACCTTGGCTCGCTCGATACGCAACGCTTGCACTCGCGGGCGCATGAGTTCGGTGCCTACGGCCAAGCCCGGCTTGCCGACGAGCTGAGACGGCTTGGCGTGCGGATCGGCTACGATGCCAACGAGCAGGCAGTGGTGGCGGAAGCGATCCCGCAGTATGCCAACGACGCGTTCAGCAAGTCGCGCCGGCATGTCCTCCGTGGTGCCAAGGCGTTCGCTGAGCGGCAGGGATTGGACTGGGACGAGGTTTCGGTCGAGCGGAAGTTTGAGATCCTGCGTGAGGCCGCGGTGGCGGAACGGCTGGACAAGCACGCCGGCAAAAGCGACCGCGAGATGTGGCGCGAGCAGGCCGAGGCCATCGGCTGGGCGCACAAGACGGTGCTGGAGGGGATTGAACATAAGCGTCTGACTGACGGCGAGCGGTTCGACCTGGCCTATGCTTTCGCAGCACGGCACCTGGAACGTGAGTTCCACACCGCCGCGGTGATCGACCATGACAAGCTGCGCCTCTACGCCGCACGCGGGATGATCGGCACCGGCATCAACGGCCCAGACGACATCGACCGCGTGGTGGAGCTGGTGGAGAGCCGTGGCATCGAGCTGCGCGGCGAGCACGTCGCCTTGGTGGTCGGCATGACTAACGAGCAGGTCAGAGTGACCAACACTGCCCAGATCAGGATCGAGGAGGGTCTTGCTGCCGAGGCAAGACGGGCCGCGCTGGACAGGTCCGGTGCGCTGTCCACCCGCGCCATCCAGTCGGCGGTCGCCCGCTCGGGCCTGGACTTCACCACCGAGCTGGAGCATGGGCAGGCGCAGCTCGCGGCCATCCACGCGCTGGGGCAGGGCGGGGCATTGACCCTGCTCACCGGTGTGGCCGGCTCGGGCAAGACGACGTTGCTGCAACCTCTCGTCTCAGCTTGGAAAGCCGACACCCGCTATCACGAGGGCGGACGGGAGGTGGTCGGGCTTGCCACCGCCTGGCGCCAGGCCGATGCCCTGCGCGACGCCGGCATCAAGCGCACGCTGGCGCTGCAGCCCATGCTGGCCGCTGTCGCGTCAGGAGAGTTCGCACCCACTCGCAACACGGTGCTGGTGATCGATGAGGTGAGCCAGATCGGTCCCCGCCCCATGCTGGAACTGCTCAAGCTGCAGGCCCGCACCGGAATGACCATCAAAGCCCTGGGCGACCGGGAACAGGCGCAAGCCATCGAGGCCGGCGACACCATCGAGATCGTCCGTCGCGCTCTGCCCAAGGCCGAGCTGCCGGAGTTGCTGACCACGGTACGCCAGGAGACCGAGCGGGGGCGGACCATAGCGGGCCTGTTCCGCGGCACCGACCTCGGCCCTTACGCCACGCTGAAGGAGCGGCAGGAGCACCGGATCGCCGAGGTGAGCTCAGCCCTGGACATGAAGCGGGCCGACGGCACGGCGCTGCTGGTCGGCGGCGATCAGGATCAGGTCGTCGGCCACATTGCTGACCTCTACATACAGCGCCGCGACCACCTGCGGGCGTCAGGCTCCAAGCGGGACGTCACGGTCTCGGTGCCGACCAACGAGGACGCTGCCGACGTGAGCCGGGCCATCCGTGAGCGGCTGAAAGCACGTGGGGAGATCGACGCCGATGAGGTGACGTACAAAGCAATCGATCAGCGGGGCGAAACCTACGCTCTGCCGATCGCGACGGGGGACCGTCTGCGGCTGTATCGGCGTACCTGGGCCAGGATCGACGGCCGCGGCGGCTCGATCGGCAACAACGGCGACGTCGTAGAGGTGCTTGGACGCACCGAGACGGGACTGACGCTGCGCTCCAAGGACGGTCGAGTGGGCGAGGTGGAGTGGCGGCGGCTGTCGGACCCAAAGACAGGTCGGCTGCTGCTGGGCTTTGGTCATGCACTCACCATCGATGCGGCCCAGGGCATGACATCGGGCGAGCACATCGCCGCCTTCCCGCGCGGCACGGCCGGCATCACGGCGTTCAAGGCCTATGTCGCCGAAAGCCGCAGCCGGGGCGCAACCTGGACCATGATCGCTGAGGCTGCCGTGCACGAGGCGGAGAAGCGCAGCCGTGCGCTGGGCGATGCGTCACCCATAACGGCCGACGGTCTTTGGAAGCGCGTGGCGGCCGACATGGCGTCCAAGCCATACAAGGCACTCGGCATCGACTTGGTTCAGGCGGCGCGGGCCAACCTGGAGCGTGCGGTGGACGCATTCATTAGCCAAAACCACCGGCTCCAGACTATGGACGCCGAGGGCAGGAACCCGGGCCAAGTCATGCGCCGGCACGTGCGGGACCTGACGGCAGACCGGGCGGTGGCTGGACACGGAGCGGCACTGAACGGGGCCATGCGCCGCAACGACGACGCCCTGCAAGGGGTCGGGCAGGAGCTTGCGGCGCAGGAACGCGGCCAGCGCGTGCGAGCCTTCGTGCAGCAGCAATCAGACGGGGTGACGGCCGCGGACAACCCGGGCGGCGAAGCGCGCCGCTTGGTGCAAGCCGAGGCGGTCCGTAAGACGTTGGCCCGGCACGTCGCCGGGCTTAGCGAAGCGTTGCAGCGCAACGCACACAGCTTGCGTGGCTTGGGGCAGGACATCGACGCCCACCTGCGCGGCTTGCGGGTGGACGCCGAGGCATCGCAGCGCAAGGTGGACGAGGCGGTTCGCAAACCGTCCTCCTCGCCGTCTCCAGGTATGTAGTGCTTCCGATTGGACATGGATCATCGATCCCGTTCGCGCCGCCGTTTTGTGGACTTCGAATGGCGATAGACTGAATGCAACTGTGCGCGGGTCAGCTGCAAAGACCAGAACCTCACACTCCAGTTCGAAGCGTTGGAGGTAGCAGGCGTCATCCTGGGAGTTTTGCGTTAGCGTACACTGCTGCAGAGCCTCACGCATCCCCGGAAATTTGCTGGTTTGACAGGTGTCTGACGGGTTCGGGCGCTATGATCGCGGTGACAGCGCCTGACCCGCTGCTCGAATGAAGAAGGAATTGCCATGTCTCGCACGCTCATCGCCCTCACGGCCCTGCTGACCGTGAGCACCATCTCGGGCGTCGCCCTCGCGGCGCCGAACTGCACGTCCGAGGCCAAGTCGAAGTGGCTGACCGAGGACGCCATGAAGGCCAAGGTGGCTGAGATGGGCTACAAGGACATCCGCACCTTCAAGACCAGCGGCAACTGCTACGAGATCTACGGCATGACAAGCGAGGGCAAGAGGGCCGAGGTCTACTTCAACCCGGTGTCCGGACAGGTCGTTGAGTCCAAGATTGGGAACTGATCGGGGAACTCGTCCCGTGCACGGACTGACCAGCGAGCCGGCCCCGCAAGGGGCCGGCTCCATCCCTGTGTGGGACCCGCTTGTGCGCGTCTTCCACTGGACTGTCGTGCTCGGCTGTGTGGTCGACCTGTTCATCCTCACGGATGGCGGTCTGGTGCACCAAGCGTTCGGCTACGTGATCGCCACCTTTCTCGCGATCCGAGTGGCATGGGGCTTTGTCGGCACCGGGTACGCCCGGTTCACCGATTTCGTGCCCTCGCCGCGCCGCCTGGCGAGCTACCTGAGCGACCTCGCCCGCGGACGGGAGCGGCGGCACATCGGGCACAACCCGGCCGGCGCCGTCATGATGCTCGCGCTTATGGCGCTCCTCGCCAGGGTTTCCGTGACGGGCTGGATGCAGGGCCTCGACAGGTTCTGGGGCGCCGACTGGCTTATGACGCTGCACGCCCGCCTAGCAGACGCTATCCTTGTCCTCGCCTTGCTACACGCCGGGGCGGCGCTGGTCGAAAGTTGGCGGCACCGGGAGAACCTGGTCCTGTCCATGATCACCGGCCGCAAGCGCCCGTGAGGCTCCTGCTGATCGAGGACAATCCCCGGCTGCGCAACCTTCTGCAAGAAACCATACACAGTGCCGGCTGGCGTCTGGACGGGTTCGGCGAGGCCCAGGCCGGCGCCGAGGCGGCGGCGGTGATCCGGTATGAGTTGGCCCTCGTCGACCTCGGCCTGCCGGACGGGGATGGCATCGACCTCGTCCGGTCCTTGCGGCGGACCGGCTTCAAGGCGCCTATCCTGATCCTGACGGCGCGCGGCAGCGTGGACGATCGCATCGCTGGCCTTGACGCCGGCGCCGACGACTACCTCGTCAAGCCTTTCAGCCATGCCGAACTGCTCGCGCGCTGCCGTGCCCTGCTCCGCCGGGCGCCGCAAAGCGTGGAGCCGACGCTGGAAGCCGGGCGGCTCACCTACGACACGGCCACGAAAGCCGTCTCCTGCGCGTCCGAGGAGGTCCAGCTCACTCCTCGGGAGCGAGCGCTCCTCGAAGTGCTCATGCGCCACACCGGCCGCGTCGTCGCCAAGGAACGCCTGGAAACGGCGTTCTCGGAGTTCAGCGCCGAGGTGTCCACGAACGCGCTGGAACTGATGGTGTCCCGCCTGCGCAAGAAGCTCGACGGGGTTGACGGCGGCGTTGCCTTGGAGACGATCCGCGGGGTTGGCTACCTCCTGCGCGAAACAGCACGGTGAGCCTCGCCACCGGCAAGCAGCGGTCCCTTGTCCGCGTGGTCGCGCGGCAGATCATTCTTTACGCCCTAATCGCGATGGGATTGCAGGTCGCCATCGTCGTCGTTGAGTACTACTGCGACGACGCGGAGCTTGCCCGCCTGATGGTCGAAGCCGAGGCGTCCGCCCTCTCCGGCGGCCTCTCGTCGGACAAGGACGGGCTGCGCTACGAACTCCCGGACGTCCTCACGCGGTATGCCGCCCCGGAAACAGGTTACTTCGCCCGGATCAGGACCGCCTCGGGCACGATCCTGTTCTCCAACTGTGACGCATCGTGCTCGCACCGGCTGCTGCCGCCCCGTCTCAACCCGCCCGACTTCTGGTTGAGGCGGATCGAGCCTGGGAAGCCGATCACGGTCGTGGGTGGCCGTTCGTCCGAAGTGGGCGGAGAGCGCGTGCTCGTGGAACTCGCCATCCTGAGCGACCCGGACGGCGTGGTCTGGACCGTGCTTGGCCACGAGCTTGTCGACCACATGGCCGTGCCGATGGTTCTCATGTTGATGTTTGTGCTCGGCGCGACGCTGCTCGCGGTGCGCCATGCGTTGCGCCCCGTCGTGGAAGCGGCAGCACAGGCCGGCCGCATCGACCCGCTGGACCCATCGAGCCGATTGCAGCTCGGAGGGATGCCGCGCGAGATCGCGCGTCTCGGAACGGCGGTGAACCTCGCGATCTCCCGCATCGCGGACGTGATCCGCTCGCAGAGGGTCTTCACGGCGGCGCTGGCGCACGAGATCCGAACCCCACTCGCGATGGTTCGGCTCCAACTGGGGTGCATCGACGATCCGCGGGCGCGCCGAGCCGAGGCTGACCTGCTGAGCCTGACTCACCTGGTCAACCAGCTCACCTCGCTCGCCAGGCTGGAAGCCGCCGACCCCGGTACCTGGCAGCCCGTCGACCCGGTCCTGCTCGGTCGATCCCTCGTCACGGCGATGGCACCCTGGGTCTACGAAGCCGACCGCGGCATCGGCTTTGCCGACCGGGGCGGAGTGCCGCTCCTGGCGAACCCTGGCCTTATCGAGGACGCCTTGCGCAACCTCATTGAGAACGCGGTGCGGCATACCCGGTCGGGCACCCAGATCACCGTCGAAGCCGGGCCGGGCCACAGGCTCGCAGTCGTTGACGACGCGGGCGCCTACCCGGACGCCGTGGCCGGCGAAAGGTGCGGGCCGGGGTTCGTGAAGCCGGCTGGAGGCGTCGGGATTGGCCTGCAGATCGTCCAGCGCATTGCTCAACTCCACAATGCCCGCTTCGAGATCGAGCGCATACCCGGCGCGCGCACCTCGGCTTCTCTCGTCTTCCCGACAGGCGCACGGGCGCGACCTTGACCACACGCGACCTGCACGCGCTGACGCCGCTGTTCTGGACGCACGCGAACCCTTGCGGACGCTTTGACCTCAACATGCGGACCCGCATCAACGCCCTGGCTTGACCCGAAATGGCCTCTGGTGACAGAGGTGTTGGCTCAGGACCGAGGGGGCCGGCATCGGGTTTAGCCATGTTTGTCCAGTCTCGGCCTGCTCTCTGAGTTCAATGTGAGTGAGACGGGTACTGACCGAAGGTTGCTTATTTTCAAACCGCCAGCGCTGCGGCCGCGGCGTGTCTCTTTCCTTAAACTTTCCATGCTGCCTTTGCCTCCGGTCCCCGGCTACCCGAGAGGTGAAGCGCCCGCGTTCGAGTGTCGGCATTGCGAAGTCTTGGCGTCGCTCGACAATGCGTCCTCGACCGTCAAGCACGTCCTCGGTAGCGCTGTGCAGGGCAGGTCGCTGTCCACGCACATGCTGCGCATCCTCAGGCTTCACCACCGTGCGGATGCTTGGACCGCCGGCGCGAACAGTTCAGGCCGGCAGTTGCAGACGTGCCTAGATGTAGCGACCCGAGATCATCCGCGCTTCGGCGCGAGATCATCGGCGTTTCCGGCCCATAATCAGCGAGACTGTAGGGCGCGCCTTGCCCGGATTAGGTTGAGACTCAGCCCGAGATCATCCGGCTCTGCCCATAATGGGTGAGACGGATCACACCGCAGGCCGGCTGCCATCATCTGCTCGGTTATCTCGCGCGCCCGGCTCGCTTTCAGCCGGCCCAGGTCTTGGTAGATGCGCTCGGCCCCGACGTCGGCGGCAAGCAGGGCGTCGCGCTACGGTGCGAGCATCTGGCTGCCGTTGCTTGTGGAAAGCCGCACGTAGCCGATGAGCATGGGCGCAAGATCACCAGAAAAGAGCGTGCCCAGGGCGCAACCTGGCGTTCATAACCGCAACGGCTTATCTGGTGCTTCTATGCCTACAATCCATCAAGTTGCACAGCCATAAGGAAACCGCTCGTTTAGCTTGCGGATGAGCATCGCGATGTCGTGGTTTGGTGGATTTCGGTCCGTCTGCTTCCGGGCTGAAAGTGCGAAAACCAGCCGTTCGCCTCGGGGCCGGGCTTAAAGTAGTCTGTCCGCTGCTGAACGGTAGGTTCTGGGCGGGGGCAAGCAGAAGACCCACACTCACTTGGGACCAGAACGCTCGCCTTTGAACACGCGTTGGGACGGCTGGCTCGATATCACCTACACTGATCTGACGCAGCCGATGTACTACCGCAACTGGATGCCGGACGTGCCAGAAGAGATGCCGGCGCCTCACTCGCCCTTTTGGATCCAACCGTTCCGCGTCAGATCCTTGTGGAAATTATCGGCTAGGCTTCCCAATCGAGGCGCTCAGCGTCTTCGTCGTGATGCTGAGCGTCCCAGTCATAGCGTTCAGCCAAGCCGTCGAGCGCCTTCGCTGTATGGGGATGCTCAAAGCTGATGGCCTTGGCCCAGGCGCGATACTGTGTTGAAAGCGCTCGTTCCTGCTCGCCGCCGTCCCTCGGCATGCGGGTGGTGACCCCGCGATGATTGATCTTGCCAATTTGAAAGCCGTCGAGCATCGGCTTGCTACGGAAGAGGTCGAGCACCTCACGCACGGGTTCGACCGGCCAGTTGCCGTCGGCGCCCATGGGCGAGGCCGAGAGCATTTGGCCGATCTTGTCGTCGGCGATGTCTTGGCGGCCGACGCCCTTGGCCAGCGCCCGCGCTTCCTTGATCCAGGCTTCAAGCACGTGCCCATCAATTATACCATCGTCGCACGTCCCTGGTAGACGATCCCAGAGTGACAGCAGGCGGTAGGCCTGGCTCGCCACCGCGCGAGCCTGCTCAGGATTAGCGGGTTCGGCGTCGACGATGCCGCTCTCTTCGCTTGGCCGGTAAATGGCGCTTAGCATTTCGATGAACAGCGACGGCTGCTCGGATAGAGCGCGGAGCAGGACCTTCGCCGGTCGGCGGGAGTGCTCCAGAAGCTGCAGATAGTTCCACTCCAGCTTCACCAGCGCGTTGCGGTCCACGTCCTCACGTTCGTCGAGAACGCCGAGCATCTCTGCTACATAATGCTGGAACATCGTGGCTTCGTTGCTACAATCGCTGCCTTCCACTGGCTGGCGCGCCGCCTCACTCAGCACCTCAACGAGCAGTTCGGTCGGCAGGTTTTTGGCGCCGCGGTAGGCTAGCGGCAGGGCATGCCGGGCGCGGCCGACGTCGATTAAATGGCGGATCGCGTAGGTGGCGCTCTCGCTATCCTCACTCGACCAGAACACCGGCGTCCGGCGCCAATAGGTGGTCTCGACCTCGCCGCCGATTTTAGCTACCTGGTCCCAAGTCCAGGGGGCGGCAGGGAGGGCTTGCAGGATGGTGAGCAGCACAGCATCGTGCCAGGCTAGAGTCCTAGCCTTCGCTATCAGCGCAGCGGCCCAGGCTTCGCCGCGGTCGCGGAACGCCGAGATGATCAGCCCTCGCGCGAGCTCGCGCTCGTGCGAGTCGTCGCTCTGAACGGCAGCCTCGATCAGGGCGTCAGTGTCCGACGCCGCAAAACCGGCGTCATAAATAGCCTTGCCGAGGTAGGCGGCCGCCTCGGTCAGCCGGCCGAGCGCCAGCACAGGGGCTATGCCCCCTTCATTAAACAGCGTCCTGGCGGCTTCGATCTGAGCAGCCTCGACGTCTCGCTGACTGGCCTCCCATCCCTCAGCGGAAGGATTTGGCAGTTGGACGCCGTTCTTGAACAGCCAGGCAATCCGCTCCAACGGGTCCGCCGACGCGAACCGATCATAGATCGTGTCGAGCCGCTGCAGCACCGGATCGGGTAGCCGCCAGTCTGCCTCGGGAACCTGACGATTGTGATGCAGAATGCCCCTCAGCTTGTCCCACATCAGATCGCGATCCGCCTTGGCGGTCATGCGCGGTTCGGCGTTCTCAAGGGCATCGAGGGCCGCTTCGGGCCCAGGTCCAAGGTCGCCGATCCGGTCAAGGAGCAGAACCCAGCGCGCGGCATTGGTGCCGACGTCTTCGAGTAGGCGCTGGCTGATCGCCGTGGCGCCGCGCCTGATCAGGGGCCAAGTAACCATCTCGACCTTGTCAACCGAGAAGTCGCGCCATTGGGGCATCGGCGACGGCGTCGAAGTGTCGTGCCCCCTAGGGAGGATGCCGAGCATCAGCTTCCAAGCTGAGGCGGACTCTTGCTTTCGGATTAGGTCGAGCGCGCGAAGCCGCTCATCGAGCGTGGCATAGGTCTGCGGGATCCACAGCAAGTGTATCTCGCGCAGACTATTGGCGGGGCCGTTGGAATAGCGCCGTGGTTTGGTATCGACCGCATCGAGACGGGCGAGGTCGAGGCTCACACGCGGCAGCAAATCGGGCGACCAGGCCAAAGATTCCATCGCCCACATCAGGTCTGACAGGTGTTCGGCGCCGAAGAGGCCGCCTTCGTCATGGCCGAAGAGGGACAAAATCGGCGGGTCGTTTTGGTCGAGACTGTCCTCGACCGCCGATAAAAAGGCGTCCGGCGACGCCTCAGCCAGCAACCGGAACTCTTGGGATAGGGACCACCATCGTCGCTGATCGGCCTTCGCCAGCAGCTTGCCGACGATGGCGTCGGCGCGGCGCCTGGCGCCCGGCACAGTGCGCACCCGGTCGCCCCACAGCGCCAGGAGGATTAGCACTTGGCCGATGCCGTGGCGGATTATGTCCGAGTAGTCTCGGTTGACGCCCTTAATAGCGGCCATCCAGCGTTCATTCGGGTCCATGTCGAAGCGAGGGTCGGCCGAGCCGAGGACCGCATGAGCAGCCGCCTCGAACCGCTTGATGTCGACGGTAGTTAGGTGATGGGCGAGCAGGAACCAGGCGTCGGACGGTGACGCCACGCGCCATGTCGAGCCGACCTTCTGCATCGGACTGTCGAACTGGCCGACATAGGGCGTCAGGGCGGCGATGACCTGGTCGTAGGGCGCGTCGGCAAGTTCCGAGAGTCGAGCTTGGTCGGCCTCGGCATTGTCGTTCCAACCGCCGGCGAGCAGTGCGGCAAGCAGGGCGCGCCGCGGCCGCTCCTCGGCCCACTTCGGCAGTCGCCCGGGCGCGCCGCGGATCAGGCGACGCAAGACGGCAAGATTCCGGGCGCTGTCACGAGCCAGCGCACGGGCGCGGGGCTCGGCAATCCCAGAGGCTTGTAGGGCGCTGGCGATGCCCTCCCGTGATGGTCGCTCAAGAGTGCGCACCTCACCTTGCGAAGTGAGCCCTTCATCGTAGGCCTGCAGCACGAAATGGCCCCTGCCGGCGAGGCTTCGCGCCAAGCCGGGGTCCGGTTCGGTGAGGATCAGGATCAATGGCGCCGGCGCGTTGGCCAGCGCGCGCGCTGCCGCAGCCGTGGTCACCACCAGGCAGCGCGCGCGGTAGGCGGAGGCCAAGTCGTCCGGAAGTTCGTTCAGTGTGGCGTGAAAGAAGCCCACGACTTCATCGGCCGTGGTGGCCTGCAGCGACAGAACCGAGGGTTCGGCGCGAAGCCAGCGCAGCACTTCAGCGGCGTCCTGGTCGCGGTCGCTGAGCAACAAGTCCTCAGTGAGCGGCCATTGGGTGGCGAGCGACCACTCTTTCCAGACCTCGTCCAGCTCCCGTGTACCTGGCAACCACTTTTCCAGGCGGGTGGCGAGCCATAGGCCGACAGCCGGATTCTGCTCGATCCAATGCACCAAGTCGTTAGCGTCGTAAACGCGGACCTCGCGCCAGGGGCTGGCGGCCGTCTGCGCCTGGGCCCATTCGTCCTTTTGCGGCCAATGGTGCAGGGTGACGAGGATGCAGGTCGATGAAGCGGGTTCGAGCGGCGCGGGGTCGACCGTGCGCTTGGCGTAGTCGTTGGCGATCTTCTGTGCAACGCCCTTGCGTTGGGCGCTCAGCTCCCATCCTGCCTTACCCTGCGGGACATAGTCGCTGCCGATTTCCACAGTGGTCAGTCCGTCCCACCCCGAATGACGCACGCCGCCATCTGAAGGGAAGCGTAGGTGCACGGCGCCACCGTGCGTGGCGCGGACCAGGAAAGCGAGTAGGGTCGGAAGGCTGACGGGCCCGTCTGTCCGTCCGGCCCAGTTGGCGAGATCGTCCACGTCGACCCAACGTACAGGTGTTCCAGGCCGGCCGGACTGGGTGAACATTGAAGTGGTCGGGCCGATGACGGCTCCCGTCGGTAGGAAATGGATGCCTGCCGCCTCTAAGGCACCCCGGATGGCCTGGGCGTTGTTCGCTATTGGCGTGCGCGAGCCGCGCTCGAAGTCGGCTACAGTAGAGGTTGCGACCTTGGCAGCCTTGGCCAGCTCTTGCTGTGACCAAGCCAGTAGCGCGCGCGCGGCACGAACATGCTTAGGAGTGAGATTGGCAGCGAGACTAGACGGGCTCATGGTCATATGAAATATATGATCTCAGTGATGAAATGACAACTGTTCTCTTTCGAAGGCAGTTGGAGATATTTGCCTGCAATAGGTAACATTATGCCCGAACGTCATAAAACTTATCGCGAGCGCGCGCTCAGCGTGGTCAGGGACAAGGGGATCGCACGCGCACGGGACCTGAAGACGGCTGGCATTCCGCTCGTCTACCTGAAGCGTCTGACCGACGCCGGCGATCTGGTCCGCCTTGGACGTGGACTCTACCAAACGCCCGACCGTGTCGGCGAGGACATCGCCCACGACTTGGCCGAGGCAGCCCGCCTTGTTCCAAACGGCGTAGTGAGCCTGCTGAGCGCCCTTCGTCGCCACGAACTGACGACGCAACTGCCGCATGGGGTCTGGATGACCATTCCCCACAAAGCCCGTTCGCCTAGCGCTGCCGGTCTGCGGCTCGAGATCGTTCGCGCCACCGGCGAGGCCCTGACGGCCGGGATCGAACACATTGACGTCGAGGGGGTATCAGTACCGATCTACGGCGTCGCCAAGACCATAGCCGACTGCTTCAAGCACCGCCGCCACGTTGGCGAGGACGTGGCGATAGAGGCCCTGCGCGACGCCCTCCGCCAACGCAAGACCACCCCCAGCGAACTCATGAAATTCGCGGCCATCGATCGGGTCGCTGCTCTGATGGCGCCCTACATCAGGGCCATGCAATGACGGAAAGAGTAATAAAAGATCTAGCTGCTTCGATCCGCGCTAAGCTGCTTGCCCACTCCAAGCAGTACAACGACGACTTCCAGCGGGTGCTGACGCGCTACGCCATCGAACGCCTGCTGTTTCGCCTTAGCCAGACTGACGCGGCCGAGCGCTATGTACTCAAGGGTGCAATGCTGTTCGCGACTTGGCCCGAGCACGTTTTTCGGCCGACCGGCGATTTGGATTTGCTGGGTCAGGGCGACGCAGACCCAGCTGCTCTGAAGGAACTGTTCAACATCATCTGCCAGGTCGAGGTCCCTGTGGACGGGATTGTCTTTGACCCGGCGACGCTGAAGATCGAGCCAGTCCGCGATGCCGACAAGTATCAGGGTGCCCGGCTGAACCTGAGAGCCAACTTGGCGGGCGCCAGAATCCCGGTGCAGGTCGACATCGGGTTTGGCGACCACATCTATCCGGATCCCAAGCGCGGGAACTTCCCGAGTCTGCTGCCCGGCCTGCCCCAGGCCAACATCCTGATGTATCCGCCCGAGACAGTAATCGCCGAAAAATTCGAGGCGATGATCCGCTTTGGCGAGGCAAACGGCCGGATCAAGGACTTCCATGACATCTGGGTCACAGCGCGGACCTTCCCGTTCGAACTGGCCAATGTGGTCGAAGCGGTCGGTGGGACGCTTCGCCGCCGCGAGACGGCGTTCCCGAGCGAGATGCCGCTGGGGCTTACCGACGCCTTCGCCGCCATCGCCGAAGAGCGCGGACTGTGGTCGGGCTTCCTGCGCCGTACGCCTCCGGCGCTGGCGTCACCGCCATTTCTTGATCTTCAGTCGGAGCTGCGAATTTTTTTTGGCCCAATCATCGCAGGCCTGAGCGTGCCGGAAGGCGCCCGGGGTATCTGGGACCCTGACGGCTGGATTTGGCGCAATCCTTAGAACACTTCCCAGTTCCAGCCGAGAATTATGCAGCAGACGACTGCAGACCTTGTGTCGCTCCCGCGTATCGTCCTTATAGCTGGGCGCGAATGTCCGTTCTTAACGCTGCTCCGCGTTCTGGCCGCTTTGCCCGAGTCTGCGTGAAGCGGCTAAGCACCTCTGCGGGCATCCTCAACTGCTCCTACACAGGCCCATGGCACGCTCCGCTTTGTTGCAGCGTGGTTATACTCGAAATCTGCGTTCGGGGCGGTTCTCGGCGCGTTTGCCCCGAAACTTAGTTAGGTGCCGTCTTGCCTTAATGCTGACGTGGCGGTCACCTTTGCCTGATCCGTCCAGGCTTCGGCGATCAGGTCCGCTTCCGGGGTTGCCTGACAAATTGGTAATCGGCCGACTTGGGTCGAGAGCAGCCATTCGAGCTGACCAACGATGAACCCCGGGCCGGACGCGCTGCCAGTGATGGCGCGCTTCGCGCGCCTATCCGTCTCACCTAATGTGGGCAGAGACGGATGATCTCGCGCCCGTATCAGCTGAGCGTGGGTTCAGTCTCGCGTAATGCGGGTTGAGCGCGCGCTACAGTCTCATGAATTATGGGCGCGAAACGCCGATGATCTCGCGCCGAAGCGCGGATGATCTCGGGTCGCTACACATAGCGCCGCCGTGGGCAGGCCCGCTTCCGTCAGCAGTGCGAGCGCGAGGGGGTGGACGCTGCCGCGCGGAAAGGACCCGGCGCTATGGCCGCGGAAGCGTCCGGCACCGTGGTGCTCCAACAAGCGTTCGGCCAGGATGGAGCGGGCAGAGTTGCCGGTGCAAAGGAACAGAACCTCATAGGGCGGGCGGTGCATGGGCGTCTCCTGTCAGGCGGCGGTGGGCTTGCAGGCAAATGCGGCAGCACCGGCCGCGGCCGGGACACACACGGCCCCGGCGCTGCCCTGCCCGCAGCAGTTCTCAGTCAGGAAGCCGACCAAGCCGTTCATGGCCGCGATGTCGGCGGCATAGATCAGGTTGCGGCTGGCGCGGCGCTGGGTGACGAGGCCCGCGTGCAGAAGCTGCTGCAAGTGGAACGTCAGCGAGGAGGGCGGCACACCGAGGGCTGCGGCGAGCTGGCCGGCGGGCAGGCCATCCGGCCCGCGTTGGACCAGCACGCGGAAGGCACGCAGGCGAGTATCCTGAGCGAGCGCGCCAAGCGCCGTGACAACCGAAGCGGAGTCCATCGGGAACGTTCCAACCATGCTTCAACAATGATCGAAATATCAGGGTGACGCGGATGAGTCCAACGATATTTGCACGATCATCGAATGGTTGGGTAGTTGTACCACTTCGTCAAAAGACCAACACACAAAATGCAACCCCTGGGCATCGTTTGGCGGACAGGCAGTCTTTCCAGAAACCGACGGCAGCCAGCCCTCTTTAGAGCCAAACTTCCACATGGCTACCGTTCGGGGGGTGGCCGTCGAGAGTTCTGGGCTGAGTTCTGCTTTGCGCTCACGTCGGGCGTTCGGGTGCCAGATGCGACCTCCCGAAGCTGAAGATCGCCGGCGGCGGTTCGGCAGTGCTGCAGCGGACCGAACAATAGCAAGCGGGGGGCGTGATGTGACCGACCAAGAGCCCAGCCACCTCTACAAATACCGGGCATTGGGGGATGCGAAAGAGCGCACGCGGCGCATCATCGCCGATGCTGAGATATGGTTTTCGAAGCCTGCTGACTTTAACGATCCCTTCGACTGCGCGCCGGGTTTTTCGATGGCGGCGCCCCGGGAAGAATACCTTCAGTACATGATGCAGCTGTTCCGCGACAAGGGACCGCCCATGAGCCGCCAGGCTCGCCGAGCCCAGCTGGCGGCGATCGAGAAGAGCTTACAGCGTCGGCATAACTCTCCCGCGTTCGTCGCCGACATGCTCCAGAGAACCTGGAACACGGTCAACGAGGCCGGGGTGCTGTCACTGTCCGCCAAGCCTGACCGAGTTCTGATGTGGTCGCACTACGCGGCGTCGCATGCGGGCATCTGCCTGCGATTTAGCGGGGCCAAATGGGCATTGCCTTTCCGCGCCGCCCAGCGTGTCGTGTACTGCGCCGAGCGGCCCGTGGTAAATCCGGTTTACGACAATGCCGAAACCATCATGTCCAAGTTCATGCTCTCAAAGGCCGACTTTTGGGCCTATGAAGAGGAGTGGCGTGTGATAAGCCACCCTGGGAGCCCCGTGAACCTCGACGGTGGGCATGGTCTCATCACCTACGAGCCACGCGCGCTCGACGGCATTATCCTCGGCGCCAAGATCAGCGATGCCGACGCGGCCGAGGTGGCCACCTGGGTCCGGGGGCGCGCTCATGCCGTTGAGTTGCTGCGCGCCGTGCCAAACCCGGATCGCTTTCGTCTCGACGTTGTGCCTCACCAGATCGGGCCATAGCTGTAGCGACCCGAGATCATCCGCACTTCGGCGCGAAATCATCGGCGTTTCCGGCCCATAATCAAGCGAGACTGTAGGGCGCGCCTTGCCCGGATTAGGTGAGACTCAGCCCGAGATCATCCGGCTCTGCCCATAATGGGTGAGACCGATCACATCGGCAGGCCGGCTGTCATCATCTGCTCGTTTTTCTTGTGCTACTCCGGAGCCACGGCGGTCCGGGCACACCGGCACGATTTCGTCGGCATGTGTAGCAACCTGAGATTACCCGCACTTCGGCGCGAGAACATCGGCTGTCCCGTCAAGTGCCCAAAAAGCTGCCTGTAGAGTACGGGCAGTCTATCACCCCGCGCCGGTACCCATTGCATCGGACCCTGCATGGTTCGGGCTGGTACAATGACCATGGCTGTGGTCGGCCAGGGTTTCCAAGATGCGGCAGTCCCCGGCGGTGCCGCCGCGGCAAGCATCTGTCATGCGGGCCAGCTCGGCTCGCAGCGTTTCCAGCCGGCGCAGCTTATCTTCCACCGCGGCGAGCTGGCTACTCGCCAAGGCATGAACTTCCTCGCACGGGCGCTCCGGATGATCGGACAGCGCCAGCAACGCCCTCACTGCATCGAGGGTGAAGCCGAACTCGCGGGCGTGGCGGATGAAGTCCAACCGCTCCAGGTGCGCCCGGCCATAAGTACGGTGTCCGCCCCCGGTGCGGGCCGGCGGAGGCAACAGCCCAACCTCCTCGTACCAGCGGATCGTCTGCACCTTGCAGTTTGTAAGACGGCCCAAATCGCCAATGCTGAAAGGCCGTGCGTCCATACGCAGAACATGGCGCAAGGGGGCTTGAACCTCAAGTGGCTGTAGGTCCCATACACTGTGGACCCTGCTGGAGGCCGCCATGAACGACCGTTCGTCCACACCGCAAAGCGCCGCCCCAACCGGGGAGGCACTAGCCTGGCGTGTCGAGGGCATGGACTGCGCGTCCTGCGTGGTCAAAGTTCGGACTGCGGTGGAACGCCTGCCTGGCGTCGCCGGCGTAGAGGTGAACCTCATGGCCGAACGGTTGACGGTGCAGCGGACGGCTGCCGGCATCGCGCCGGAAACGGTTGAGCAGCAAATGAAAGCCCTGGGCTATAAGGCGACACGGCATCTGCCGCCCACGCCGGTGCACGACCACGACCATCACGCGCACAACACCACGGCCCCCGCTGACGGATCGCACGCCAGCCACATGCACGCGCACTCCGAAGTGGAGGAGGCTGAGGAGCGGGCGGGCGTGCCCTGGTGGAAGACCGGCAAGGCCCGCCTGGTCGCGTTGCTGGGCGGCTTGGTCGCCGCAGCCTGGAGCTTGGGGCACGTGTTCCCTGCCGAAGCCTACTGGTTCTACCTGGCTGCAACGCTGATCGCAGTGGTCCCGTTCGGCCGCCGGGCAGTGACGCTGGCGCTTGCCGGCACCCCGTTCTCCATCGAAACCTTGATGGTGACGGCGGCACTCGGCGCCGTGGTGATCGGCGCGGCCGAGGAAGCGGCCTTCGTTGTGGTGCTGTTCGCGGTGGGCGAGCTGCTGGAGAACGTGGCTGCTGGGCGCGCCCGCGCCGGCATCAAGGCACTGGCCAGCCTGATCCCCCGCATGGCGCGCGTCGAGCGCGACGGGACGGTGATGGAGCTGCCTGCCGACAAGCTCATGATAGGCGACGTGGTGCAGGTGCGCCCAGGCGACCGCATCCCGTGTGACGGTATGGTGCTGGATGGCCAGTCCGCCGTGGACGAAAGCCCGGTCACGGGCGAAAGCGTGCCGGTGGCGCGCGGCCCCGGCGAGCCAGTGGTCGCAGCCTCGGTCAACACCGCCGCCCTGTTGCGGGTCCGCGTGACTGCGGCGGCGAGCGACAACACGATCAGCCGTATCGTCCGCATGGTGGAGGAGGCCACGGCGTCGCGTGCGCCGACGCAGCGCTTCATCGAAAAGTTCAGCACCTACTGGACGCCCGGCGCCATGGTTGTGGCGCTGCTGGTCATCCTCATGCCGCCGCTGTTCGCGGGCGGGGACTGGTGGACATGGATCTACCGCGGCTTGTCCGTGCTGCTGATCGCCTGCCCTTGCGCGCTGGTGATCTCGGTGCCCGCCGCCATGGCGTCCGGCTTGTCGGCGGGGGCGCGGCGCGGGCTGCTTATCAAGGGCGGCGCCGCGCTGGAAGTCATTGGCAGCGCGCGCATGGTGGCTTTCGACAAGACCGGCACGCTCACGGCGGGCCGGCCAGTGGTGACGGATGTGCTGGCCGCCCCCGGCGTGGGTGAGGCGGAGCTACTGCGTATTGCGGCGGCAGTCGAAGCCGGCAGCGCGCATCCCTTGGCGCGGGCGGTGCTGGCGGCGGCAGCGGCCCGTGGCATTGAACCGCCGGCAGCGCAGGACGCGGCGGCCGTGCCGGGCAAGGCGGCGACGGCCACCGTGGACGGGCGCCGGGTCGCGGTGGGCAGCCCGGGTTACGCTCTGGAAACGGGTGCCGACCTCGGATCGCTGGGGCCGCAGGTGACGGCCCTGGAAGAAGCAGGCAAGACTGCCGTGGCCGTGCTGCGGGACGGGGCGGTATTGGGCGTGCTGGCGCTGCGTGACGAACCGCGGGAGGACGCGCAGGCGGCCGTGTCAGGGCTGCACGCCATGGGCGTCACCTCCGTCATGCTGACCGGTGACAACGAGCGCACCGGCCGCGCCATTGCGGCGGGTCTGGGCTTGGACGTGCGCGCTGGGCTGCTGCCGGACCAGAAGCTGCGGGAAATCGAGGCGCTGAAGGCTCAAGGCCCGGTGGTGATGGTCGGGGACGGCATCAACGATGCCCCGGCTCTCGCGGCGGCCAGCGTCGGCATTGCCATGGGCGGCGGCACCGCGGTCGCGCTGGAAACGGCCGACGCCGCCCTGTTGCGCGAGCGGGTGGGTGGTGTGGTGGAACTGGTCGCGCTGTCGCGGGCGACGATGAACAACGTCAAAACGAACGTCGCTGTAGCGGTCGGCCTCAAGCTGGTGTTCCTCGTCACCACGCTGCTCGGGATCACCGGACTGTGGCCGGCTATCCTGGCGGACACCGGCGCTACCGTGCTGGTCACGCTGAACGCGCTGAGGCTGCTGCGCTGGCAACCGCCAACCCTTCGTAGCGGTCCCGGTGCCGGCATACCAATCGCTAGAACATCCGCCCTGCCACAAGCCCTCGCCCCAGCAATGGCAAGTACACCGCGATGAGCAAGGGCAAGGCGTTGTGAGGGCGATGCGCTTGCCCTGGTCACGACATGGCTGGGGTGCCGTGGCTCCGATTATGGCTGCATGTGCGCTTGCCTCGCCCCTGGCCGCGGCGGCCTGCTCGCCTGGGGCTGACCTGGAGATGGTCGTCTTGGCGGAGCACCACCCGCCCACCATCCAGTTCAGCTACAGCCTGGACCAATTGCGTGCCATGGCGGCGGAGGTCGGGCACCAGGGTGCCCACCCGCCGCTCGGGTTCTACGTCGGGACGTTCGGCTATGCTGTGGACGTGCGGGAGCAGGCCGCCCGCGTGCCGGGCTGCGCGGCCACCATGCAAGTTCAGGTCAGCCTTATCCTCCATGAACGGGTGATCGAAGTCGGGGTGGGTGGCCCATGCCAGACGGACGGCGTGGCGTCCCACTACCTCCTGCACGGCGCGCAGGATGACCGCTTGCTCAGCCAGTATGCCGCCCTGGCCCGCGCCAGGCTCGACGCAGCCCGGGCGTTGGGCCTGCTCGCGGCTTCGAAATCAGGTAGTGGGGGCGATGCCCTCACCGCCACCGTTCGCAGCATCATGGACGAGCTGCTCGAACCGTTTGACGCGGACCGCAAGCAGGCTTTCGCGTCTGCTGACACAGCCGAGGAGTTGGCGCGGTTGCGGGCGACGTGCGGCCGCGATGCGTGATGTACCCCTGGGCATGACAAAACCTGCACCTTGCTGTAGGTTTCACATCGCATGAGCAGCCCTGCAACCCTGTCCTGGATTGCCCTCTGCCGCCGCAAGCTCGCGGCGGTGTTGTGTGCACTGATGCTCATCACGGGCTTGTTCCACACGCACGTTGATGCCCGCGCGCTGGACGCCAACCCGCAGGATGTAGCCGTCCTGACCGTGCAAGCAGGGAGCAACGATGCGGAGGGCTGGGCGGACGCCGTGCCGTCCCATGCCGCCAGCCACTGCACCTGCAACGACTTGCCAGTTCCGCTCGGCATACTCGGGCGCACGGCGTTGCAGGTCCAGCCAGTCCTATTCGTGGCCGCTTCGTCCCACGCCTGGCGCCCTGGCGCCTTGGCTCCACCAGCGGAACCACCCCGCACCTAGCATCTGATCTGTTCCTGGCCCAGTCCAGCGCTCCACGAGGGCGCCGGTCTGCGGCCACCCGCCGTCAGTATGCTCAGGTGCTTCATGCGATTGAACAATGTTTGGCTCGCGGCGGTCCTTGCCGTGTCGCCCATCGCCGCCCACAGCCAAGATGCACGGGGGCTGGCTGGCCTTCTCGTGATCGCCTCGCCGGGGCAGGCCGTTGCCGAGGCGCTGGCCCGCTCGCCTGTCTTGCGCGGTGCCGATGCGTCGCGGCAAGCGGTGCGCGGCGACGCCCTGTCGGCTCCGCTCCGTCCTAACCCTGAAGCGTCGGTGGTTGTCGAGAACTTCGGCGGCATCGGCGGGCGTGGCAACTACCGCGGCGGCCAGGCCGTCGAAACCACGCTGGGCGTGTCGCAGCGCGTCGAGCTGGGCGGTAAGCGGGCCGCGCGCATCGCACTCGCCGGGCGCGCCGGCGACGTGGCCGGGTTGGAGTATGAGGCGGCCCGACTGGACTTGGCCCGCGATGTGGTGGCGGCGCTGGCCGATGCCGAGGCCGCCGCGCGCAGCATCGCCGTTGAACGGGAACGCCTGCGCCTGGCGGAGTTGACCGTCCGGATCGCTCGCGCCCGGGTGGACGCCGGCCGCGAGCCGTTGTTGCAGCTCCGGCGCGCCGAGGTCACGCAGTCCAGCGCCGCCGTAGCTGTAGAGCGGGCCAAGCGCGAGGCTGCCGCGTCGCTGCGCGCCTTGTCCGTGCTGATCGGGGCACCGGCCGTTGATCTGGCGCCCCGGCAGGCATGGTTTGAGGACATCGGCCCGGCGCCGCGCCCACCCTTGCCGGCCGACCCACTGGCCCGCCTCGAAGCCAACCCGGACCTTGCCAAGCTCGACGCGGCCATCGCGCAAAGCCGGGCCAACATGGGCGTGCAGCGCGCGGGCGCCATACCGGACGTGACGTTGCAGGGCTATGTCCGCCGGTTCGAGGAAGGTCGCGAAACCGCGTTCGTGGCCGGAGCCTCCATTCCACTGCCCATCTATGACCGCAACCAGGCCGGGCGGGCACGCGCGCAGGCGGAGCTGCTGCGGGCCGAGGCGGACGCGGAGCGCGGGCGGCTCACGCTTGCCAGCACATTGGTTACGGCCGAGCGGCGGGTGGAGCTGGCTTGGCGCACAGTGCAGGACCTGCGCCGGGTTGGCCTACCCGCGGCCGAGCAGGCGTCCCGCCTGGCGACGGTTGGCTTTGCCGAGGGCAAGTTCACCTTTCTGGAAGCCCTGGAAGCCCAGCGCACCCTGTCCGACACGCGCGCGCAGTTGAACGACGCGCTCCGCGACTTTCACGCCCGCCGCGCCGAAGCCGAACGGCTGCGTGGTGGCGACCAAACCCTTTTTGCAGGAGCTAGCCGATGATGCGCCGCTTGACTGTGCCGACCCTCGCCGCCTTGGGCGGGCTGGTGCTGGCGTCCGCCGTGCCCATCATCCCGCAAACGATGCGGCGATATGCCGGAATGCCCGTCAACCCGGCCGAAGCGGCACGTTCGGCCGAAACGGCAGTGCCAAAGGCTGACGCCCATGGCGATGGGGAGGAGGCGCATGGCGAGGAAGGCAAGATTGCCATGACAGCCGAACAGGTTGTTGCCGCCAACATCCTTGTTGCTCCTGTAGGCGCTGGCGTCCTGGTGAGCCGCGTGGCCGTGCCGGGCGTCCTGGCCGCAAGCCAGGACCGCCTGGCGCGCGTCACCGCCCGTGTGGGCGGCACGGTGGCCGAGGTCCGCAAGGGGCTGGGCGATACGGTGGCCAAGGGCGACGTGCTGGTGGTGATCGAAAGCCGCGAGATCGCCGAAGCCAAGGGCGAGTTCCTGGCAGCATCCCGCCAAGCCGCGCTGCAAGACAGCAACCTCGCCCGGGAAGCCCGGCTATGGAAGCAGCGTGTATCGGCCGAGCAGGACTTCATTCAGGCGCGCACCAACGCCGAGGAAACCCGCATCCGCGTGGACTTGGCCCGGCAGAAGCTGTCGGCGCTGGGGCTGTCGGATGCCGAGGTGGCTGGGCTGCCCAAGCAGCCGGTGGCCGCACTGCGCCGGCTGGAGGTACGCGCACCGATAGCCGGGCGTGTGACGGCCCGCACGGCCGTGCTGGGGGCGGCCGTGGGCGGCGACGCCGAGTTGTTCACTGTGGCCGACCTGTCGGCGCTGTGGGTTGAGATGAGCATCCCGCCGCGCGACCTGCCGATGGCCCGGCAGGGCCAAAGCGTTACGGTGGCCGGGGAAGGGGACCACAAGGGCGAAGGCCGGATCGTGTTCCTCAGCCCGGTGTTGGACTCGGAAACCCGTTCGGCCCGCGCCATCGCCGAGTTGCCCAACCCGGACGGGGCCTGGCAGCCCGGCGCCTTCGTGACGGCAAGCCTCGCCACCGCTGAGCAGCCCGTGGATGTGCTGATTCCGCGCGACGCCGTGCAGGAGGTCGAGAAGGAAAAGGTTGTGTTCGTTCGCATCCCCGAAGGCTTCGAGAAGCGAGAGGTGGCTTTGGGGCGCGAGGATGCCGCTGGCTACGAGGTCATCTTCGGCGTGGATGCCGGCACGGAGATCGCGGTCGGCAACGCCTTCGCGCTCAAGGCCGAGCTGGCCAAGTCCGAAGCCGGCCACGGCCACTAGGGAGAAGGACCATGATCGGGCGCATCCTCGACTTTTCCGTCCGCTCCCGCTGGGCAGTCGTGCTGCTGGCCACCCTCGCCTCGGCTGTGGGCGTCTGGGCGCTGCTGCGGTTGCCGATTGACGCGGTGCCGGACATCACGAACAACCAGGCGCAGATCAGCACCGTGGCACCGTCCTTGTCGCCGTTTGAGATCGAGAAGCAAGTCACGCTGCCTATCGAGACGGCGCTGGCCGGCATCCCTGGCCTGGAAAGCACCCGCTCCATCTCGCGCAACGGGTTCAGCCAGGTGACGGCGGTGTTCACAGAGAACACGGACGTGTACTTCGCCCGACAGCAGGTGCTGGAACGCTTGATCGAGGCGCGCGAAACCATGCCGCCCGGCGTGGAGCCAAAGCTCGGCCCGGTTTCGACGGGCCTGGGCGAGGTCACGATGTGGACGGTCCACTTCGCCGAGCGCAAGCCTGGCGACACGGTGGCGCCGGGCGCGCCGGGCTGGCAGACGGACGGCGCTTACCTCACCCCCGAAGGCGAGCGCCTCGCCGACGATGCGTCCCGCGCGACCTACCTCCGCACCGTGCAGGATTGGGTGATCCGCCCGCAGCTCCGCACCGTGCCGGGCCTCGCAGGCGTGGACGCCATCGGCGGCTACGTAAAGCAGTTCGTGGTGCAGCCGGACCCGGCGCGGCTGATTGCTTTCGGCTTGAGCTTCGCCAGCCTCGCCGAAGCGGTGGAGCGCAACAACGCGAGCGTGGGCGCGGGCTACGTGGAGCGTGGCGGCGAGGGCCTGGTCGTGCGCTCCCCCGGCCGGATCAGCACAGTGGCCGAGATGGAGCAGGTCGTGGTGGCCACCCGCGAAGGCGTGCCGATCCTGCTGCGTGACGTGGCCCGTGTCGGCACCGGCCAGGCGCCCCGCATGGGCAGCGCCAGCGAGAACGGCCGGGAGGTCGTGGTGGGCACCGCGCTCATGCTGATCGGCGGCAACAGCCGCACGGTGGCGGCCGCGGTCGAGAAACGTCTGGCGGACGCGAACCGCACCCTTCCGCCCGGTATCGAGGCCAAGGCAGTGCTGGACCGCGGCGTGCTGGTGGACAGCACGATCAAGACGGTGGCCAAGAACCTGGCCGAAGGCGCGTTGCTGGTGGTGGCCGTGCTGTTCCTCATACTCGGCAACATCCGGGCGGCGCTGATCACAGCCGCCGTTATCCCGATCACCATGTTGCTGACCGCCTTCGGCATGGTGCGCGGTGGGATCAGCGCCAACCTGATGAGCCTTGGCGCGCTGGATTTCGGCCTGATCGTGGACGGTGCCGTCATCATCACCGAGAACAGCTTACGCCACTTGGCGGAGCGCCAGCATGAGCGCGGGCGCGGCCTCACCTTGGAGGAGCGGCTGCAAACGGTGGCCGACAGCGCGCGCGAGATGATCCGCCCGTCGTTGTACGGCCAGGCCATCATCATCCTGGTGTATGCGCCCTTGCTGACCTTCACGGGCGTCGAGGGCAAAATGTTCGTACCCATGGCGCTGACCGTCATCATCGCCCTCGCTTTTGCATTCGTGCTGTCGCTGACGCTGGTGCCGGCGCTGATCGCCATCGCCATCACCGGCCGGGTAAAAGAGGAAGAGGTGTGGCTGGTGCGGGTGCTGAAGCGCGGCTATGCCCCTGCGCTGCGCGGCTCACTGCGTGCGCCGGTGCCGGTGATCGCGCTGGGCGCGCTGCTGTTCGCGGCGTCGCTCACGCTGTTCGGGCGCCTGGGCCAGGAGTTCATCCCAACCCTGGATGAGGGCAATCTGGCGATGCAGGCGCTCCGCATCCCCTCCACCTCGCTCGCGCAATCGCAGTCCATGCAGTCGGGGCTGGAACGGCGGGTGTCGCAGTTCAAGGAGGTGGCGTTCATCTACTCCAAGACGGGCACCGCCGAGGTGGCGAGCGACCCCATGCCGCCATCGGCGTCGGACACCTTTATTATTCTCCGTCCCCGCGCCGAGTGGCCGGACTCCGGCTTGCCCAAGGAGGAGCTGGTGCGACGCATGGAGGCGTCACTCAAGGGCCTGCCCGGCAACGCCCTAGAGTTCACTCAGCCGATCCAGATGCGCTTCAACGAGCTGCTGGCCGGCGTGCGAGGCGACCTGGCCGTCAAGGTGTTCGGCGACGAGTACGAGCCGATGCTGAAAGCGGCCGGGCAAATCTCGCAAATCCTGAACCGCATCGAGGGCGCAGCCGACGTGAAAGTCGAGCAGGCGCAAGGTCTGCCGTTCCTGGAGATCACGGTGGACCGGGTTGAGATCGCCCGGCGCGGCCTGAGTGTGAGTGCTGTGCAGGACGTGGTGTCCGCGGCCGTGGGCGGCCGGGAAGCCGGGGTAGTGTTCGAGGGCGACCGCCGCTTTGCCATCGTGGTGCGCCTGGCCGACAGCGTGCGCGGCAACCTCGATGCGCTTCGCAGTCTGCCTGTACCGTTGCCCGCCGTGGAAGGGCGCCCGCCCGCGACGGTGCCGCTGCGCCAGGTGGCGTCATTCAAGGTGGTGGAAGGCCCGAACCAGATCGGGCGCGAGAACGGGAAGCGGCGCGTGGTGGTGCAAGCCAACGCCCGCGGCCGCGACATCGGGTCCATCGTGGCGGAAGCGCAGGCCCGCGTGGCGGCGGAGGTCCAGCTCCCGCCGGGCTACTACATCACCTGGGGCGGGCAGTTCGAGAACCTGGCTCAGGCCC
>CAXTCN010000066.1:0-25117 GCA_964242575.1 uncultured Acetobacteraceae bacterium
CGGATCGAGAACGCGCAGGTCGGCGTGTTCCTGGGCTACGCGGGGCAGCATGGCCACGCCCTGATCGACCGCGCGCTGTATGTGCCTGTAGCGCGACAATCTGGATGAGGGACGTATTGCCTCATCCAGGAATGCTCCCAAGCCGCAGCTCGGTTGCCCCACCAGGCGGCATTGGCAGGCAGACCGCCACCCCGGCCCGATGCCATCTTGCGCTGGTCAACCTGGCGCAGGCGCCACCAGCAGCGCGCCAAGCGCGCCCACTGGCGCCAACGAACACAGGAGCACTCAGGTGAAACTCGGCTGTAGTACTAATGCTCTCCCCGGGGATTGCGGCGCATGTGACGCCGGTTGACAAGGGGCAGGTTGTTTACCGGGTTACGGTTAAGGAGCTTCAGGCGGACGATGCAGTCAAGCAGCGTTACCTTGCTATCTAGACCGAGGACTGGCAGGAAAACGTGTTCATGCTTTGTCGCCCGTGACGCCTGGCCCTCACGCGCAACGACCCAATTCGCCGCCCCGCGTCACGCACCTGCTGAGCGGACTTGCGATCGGCGGCAAGGAACGAGCGGCGCTGCGTCTGGCCAACCGGGGCATCGCGGAGGGCGCCCAGCACCGGCTGTTTCTGTTCGACATGCCATACCGCTCGCCAGACTTGGATTTCGAGCCGGGCCGCATCCCAGTAGACTTCCGCCACCGTGGGCCTGGCCTTGATGTTGGTCTTGTCCTTACCTTGGCGAAGTGCCTCGCGATGAGTGAAGTCGATGTCGTGCACGCCTACAACGACACGGCGCTGTGTTATGCGGCGCTCGCCGGCGTGGCGCTGGGCCGCTGGGCACCGCGTCTTGTTGCCACGTTCCACACTGCCCCCAGCCATGTGACGCGCGCGGCGCGCGTCCTGACCCGCTGGTCCTCAGGCCGGGCGGACGCTGTCCTGGCCGCCTCGGATGAGCTTGCAGGTGCGCTCGTCGTCCAAGGCTGGGTCCGGCGATGCGACGTGATCTGGAACGGCATCGACCTTGACCTGTATTGCCCGCGCGGCAGCGACGGGGGTTGGCGCGACCGGCTGGGCATTGCAGCCGCCGCTCCCCTGGTCGTGCACGTGGCGCGCTTCGACGTCATCAAGCGGCACGTTGATCTTATCGCAGCCGCACGCCTTGTGCTGCGTCAGCATCCCGACGCAGTGTTTGTGCTGGCGGGCCAAGGGCCGCTTCTCCCGTCAATCCAACGCTTGGCCGCAAACCTCCCCGCCATCCACTTCGTACCACATGTGGCGGACCTCGCACCTTTGCTGCGCGCCGCCGACGTGTTTGTATTGCCGTCCGCCCACGAGGTCGCGCCACTCGCGTTGCTGGAGGCGATGGCGTGCGGCCGGGCCGCCGTGTGCACCTCGGTCGGCGGCATGCCAGCCATCCTCGGCGAGGGCACCGGGGAACCGGCCGGCCTGCTGGTGCCGCCCGGAGCGCCGTCCGCACTGGCCGGGGCGATCACGCGCCTATTGGGAGACCCGGCCCTGCGGGCACGCCTCGGAGCCAACGCACGCCTGGCTGCAGGACGGTTCTCGTTCGAGCAGGAATGGGCAAAGTACCGTGCCCTTTATGCCGGTGTGCCTGCATAGAGCCTGCGACTGGACAGGTGCTTCTGTATGCGCGTGTCGCGCTCGCAATGGCAGTTGGGGCAGTTCAGTTGGAAGGCGTCGCGCGCCGCCTTGCGGTGGGCGTCGCCGAACAGCATGTCGCGTAGCCGTTGTTCGTGCAGGTTGCCCAGCTTGAACGTGACATAGCAGAGTTGAACCGTGCCGTCCGCGCCGACCCAGAGCAGCCGGTGGGCATCGCACGGCACCCGCATGTCCGGCCCTTTCAGCAACCAGTCCGGGATCGACCGCAGGCTCGCAAGCGAGTCGCGCATGCGCTCCGGATGCGCCTGCTTGAGGCGGACAAGCTCTGCCGCGAACGCCAGCACTTGCGGCCGGTCGGCCTCGGTGAACTGCAACTCGCGGTCCGGCCCCTCGGTGAAGTAGGGCAGCGAGTAGTGCACCAGGTCGGTGTTGAACGTCATGTTGTGCCGGCCGGCGAACTCCCAGGCGTCGTGCAGGGCCTCCAAATCGCATGACGGCCGCATGATCAGGTAGTTGAGCTGGATGTTGACCTCAGCGCCATGGCGGCGACGCACGTGCGACACGCCCTGCTCAAGCCGGACATAACGATCCTTGCGGCCGACGTAAGCATCGTAGCGTGCGCCCGTGCCGTAGAAGCCGATCGTGAGGTTGCGCAGCCCGGCTTCGAACAGCGCGTCGAACCGGTGCTGCAGCAGCGTGCCGTTGGTGGTGACGTAGGTTGGCAGACCAATCTCGACGGAGTGGCGCACCATGGCCGGCAGTTGCGGGTGCAGCAGCGGCTCGCCGCCGTACAGGCGGACGAGTTCGACGCCGCTGGCGCGCGCGTCGTCCAGCAGGTCGCGCACCGTGTCCAGCCCGAGCTGCTCACCCGGCATGAAGTCCCGTCCGTAGCGGCATCCCGTGCAGCGCAGGTTGCAATGCGCCGTTACCGCGACCGTAAGCCGGCGCGGACGCGGCCGGATCACGACCGGCAGCGCCTCGCCGACCGTGTGCTCCACCAGCCCGAGCGTGGTGCGCGCCTGGGCCAAGGTGCGCTTGAGCGCCGGGCTATGCCGCGCGACGTTGCGGACGATGTCGCGGGCGGCGCCATACACGCCGGTCGCACCCGGCGGAACGAGCTTCTCAGACATGCGCGGCTTCTCCCGGCAGCGGTGTCGCGTATCGCTTGTAACTCGGACGGTCCTTTTGGATGCGCGAGTCGACGAGGCAGGTGCAGTTGGGACAGTTCAGCTGGAAGGCGTCGCGGGCCGCCTTGCGGTGCGCCTCGCCGAACAGGATGTCGCGGAGCCGGGTCTGTCCGACGTTGCCCAAAGGAAAGGCGGTGTCGCAAAGCTGGACTGTTCCGTCAGCTCCAATCCACATCATGCCGTATGCGTCGCACGGCACCCGCATGGCCGTGCCTTTGAGCATCCAATCCGGCACGGACCTCAGGAACGCATCCGAGTGCAACACGCGGCCCGGATGCTGGCGTTTGAGCGCGATCAGCGCGGCCGCGAGCTGTTCGAGCTCGGAGCGGTCTGCTTCCTGCGGCATCAGGTCAACCCCGTCACCCTGGAAAAATGGGATGGTGGTGCCTGCAAGGTCGAGGTGCAGGAACATGCCGAACCGTTCGGCGAAGGCCCAGGCTTCCGCCAGTGCGCGCGGGTTGGCGGTGCCCCGCATGATGACGAAGTTGAGCTGTAGCTCAAAGTCGGCGCCGTAGAGTTGGCGTACGGTCGCAAGGCTTCGTTCCAGCCGCTCGAAATGCCCGGCTCGTCCGGTATGCGCGCTGTAATGAGGTTCAAGCCCATAGAACCCAACCGTTGCCAGCCGCAATCCAGCGTCGTGAAGCGCCTTGATCCGGGGACCGAGGTGCGTCCCGTTCGTAGTCACGTAGCTGCGCAGCCCAACCTGCGTCGCATGGGCCACCATGGCCGGCAGGTCCGGGTGCAAGAGCGGTTCGCCGCCATAGAAACGAACCGTCTCCACTCCACCTGCCTTGGCGTCATCGAGCATCTCCCGCATTGTCGCGAGCGACAGCCGCGCCCCTGGCATGAAGTCCCGCCCGTAGCGACAGCCATGACAGCGCAGGTTGCAGTCGGCGGTAATCGCCACGGTAAGCTTGCGCGGCGCGGGACGAATCACGGCCGGAATTTGAGCGCCCAACCGGTGCTGGAGACGGGACAATTCTAGATCAACCCTTTTAGCAGCAGTCTTTAACAATTGATGCTGTTCTATGTATGGCCGAACCTGGCTGACAATCCTTGATCTAGACATCAACCTCATGTCTCAAATCCTCTACCTCGACGATCCAAGCGAAGCACATGGATAATTCGTCAGTCAATCTTTTCTGGGCAGTACAGAACATCATTTTCAATGATCATGTAGTGTATTCCACCAGGATTGAACTGCTCGCAGGGTAATTGCCCACCCTGGTTGGGTTGCGGCGTTTTTGGCTGATGCTGACCAAGTATGGACCAGCGCGTTCGCGGCGCCCACGAAACTGTGCATCTACGGAGCTTTGCGATGCTGATTAGCGCCGAAGCGCAGGGCTGGTCGACACTGTTGCCGCTGAACGCTCTGAGGCCAGCACGCGCCACACCGCTGCCGGATACCATGCCTTGCCGGTGCTGGTGACGCGGCCCAGCCGGTTCAGCTCGGCGGCAATGCGCTGGAGCGAGAGCCCCTGCCCTGCCAGCCGCGCCACCTCCGGCGCCACCCGGTCGCGGAATGCCGCAGCCGATCGCGTCCGCTCCGCTCGCGCGGCCGACGGGTCGCTGCCGTGCGGCGCGCCGAGCTTGGTCCCCCTCGCCTTCGCGGCTGCCAGCGCCGCCTTCGTGCGCTCCGAGATCGCCTGCCGCTCGTGCTCGGCGACCGCGGCCAGGATGTGCAGCGTGAGCCGGTTGGCCTGCGGCATGTCGCAGCACAGCAGGTCCACGCCGCTTTCCAGCAGGCGGGAGATGAAGGCGACGTTGCGCGACAGCCGGTCGAGCTTGGCGATGAGCAGCGTGGCGCGGAATTGCTTGGCGTGGTCGAGGGCCTGTTGCAGCTCGGGCCGCTCGGCGCGCTTGCCGCTCTCAACCTCGACGTATTGCGCCAACAACCTGCCGTGGCTCGCGCCCACGAAGCGCGTAACGGCGGCCTGCTGCGCGTCCATGCCGAGCCCGCGGATGCCCTGCTTGTCGGTGGACACGCGCAGGTAGGCAACAAAGCTCATCATACGACAGGATACCTAGCGCGTTTCACGCTGTAAACGGTCGTTAAAGAATGAGGTACGAAGGCCGCGAGGGCAAATGCAGCAGGGCCAGGGGACCGTTTGGCCTGTTGACGGGCAGCGATGAGCGCTGCGCTCTATGGTCAGCCTGCATGAACCTGAGCTTGCACCCGCCGGCTGCTCAAAAAGCTTTTGCAAACCTATAATACGCAAGCTTATACGCTGATATGCGCAAGATCTTGACGCCCGTAACTTGTAACCCTACGGCCTGTTTTGTAGGGCTTTGCGCAAGCCGCTCACGTGCTTGTCGTCATTGTTCTGCTTCTCCCGAATGTCCGTTTGGCCTTGCCGGATGGTGAGACGTCGCCGGCCCTTGGACCAGAGGTCTTGCGCTGCGATTGCCGGTGGCAGACCGAACATTCTCATAGCACTGCTCTCCAGCGTGGGCTGTGGATGCCTGTCGACAAAGTCAACGGGCACCGAGATGTTGATGCCGTCCCGAATGTCTTCGATGACTGGAGGATAGCGGGATGATGATCGGCTACATGCGAGTTATGCAGATCGAAGAGGACGGCCTGCTGGCGCAAAGGCAGCTGTTGCAGAACGCAGGGTGCGAGCGGGTCGTCGAGGACGTGTTCTGCGGCGGCCGGCGGGATCAACCCGAGCTGCGCGGGATGCTAGACGGACTGCACGATGGCGACGTCCTGGTAGTCTGCCGGCTAGATTGCCTGGGCCGGTCCTTGCAGGACGTGGTGCGCCTGCTGCAGCGCATTGCCCTGGCAGGCGCGGGCTTTCGCAGTCTCAAGGAGGCGATCGACACCACGACACCGGCCGGGAGAGCAACGGCGCAGTTGGTCGGCGATCTTGCCGAGTTCGACCGCACAGCCGTACGAGACAGGATCAACACGGGCCTTGCGACAGCGCGTATCGCGGGACGCGTGGGCGGGCGGCGCTCAAAGCTGACGGCGCAGCAGCGGGCAAGGATCACGGCCGAGGTGTCCGCTGGCCGCAGCAGTGCGGCGCAGATGGCGCGCGAGCACAAGGTGAGCGAGCCGACCGTCAGCCGCCTGATGGCTGCCTACCGGGCCGGGGCCATCGGGACAAGCCGCCCTGATGGTGAGGGCGCCCGGCTTAATGACAGCATCGTCGGCGTGCTGCCCCCCTCGGCGCTGGACGAGCGCATCGCCATCGTGGGCACGTCGGGGTCCGGCAAAACCTACGCCGCCAAGGGCTTGGTCGAGCGGCTGATGAGCCAAGGTGCCCGGGTCTGCATCGTGGACCCGCTTGGCGTGTGGTGGGGCTTGCGCGCCGGGGCCGAGGGGTCTCCGTCCGGCTACCCCGTCGTGGTGTTCGGGGGCCGGCACGCCGACGTGGCGCTGCACGAGGGCATGGGCGCCGCCCTCGGCCGGCTGGTCGGCACGCACCAGCTTGCCTGCGTGGTGGACGTGTCGGACCTCGGCAGCAGCGCCGCCCGGCGGGAGTTCATGACGGCGTTCGCGGAGACGCTGTATGAGGCCAACACGGAGCCGCTGCACCTGGTGCTGGACGAAGCCGACCTGTGGGCGCCGCAGCGGGCGCAAACTGGGGGGCACTCGCTGCTGAACAGGATCGAGGAGATCGTGCGGCGCGGGCGCATACGGGGCTTCGTGCCGTGGCTGATCACCCAGCGGCCAGCGGTGCTGCACAAGGACGTGCTGAGCCAGGCCGACATCCTGGTGTCCATGAAGCTCACCGCCAGCCAGGACCGGGACGCCGTGGGCCGCTGGATCGAGGGGCAAGCCGACCGACGGGAAGGCCGTCGCATCCTGGCCGCCCTGCCCCGGCTCGGTCGCGGCGAGGGCTACGTGTGGGCGCCCTCGGATGGTGTGCTGGCGCAGGTGGCGTTCCCGCGCATCCACACCTTCGACAGTTCGCGCACGCCGCAACGGGGCGAGCGCGTCATAGCGCCCCGCACGCTGGCGCCGGTGGACCTGTCGGCCATCATGGTGGCACTGGCCGACATGGGCGCGGTCACAGCCAATGGGCACCCCGACGCTGCCAAGGATGGCATCAAGCCCGCTACGGAGCTGGACCAAAGGCTTAGGCAGCGGGATCGCGAACTCGCGGCGGCACGGGCTCAGATGGCTGAGGTGGAGGCGAAGGCATCTGCGATGCAAGCGCGGCTCGAACAGATCGACCGGCAAGGTATAGGTGCCATCCCGGACGCCCCTGCTCCCGGGTAAGCACTATGATTTCACGCCCGTCGCCTCAAAGATGGAGGGGCTCCGAAGGTCAAACTGAACCGCCCCACCCGTTGTGTCCCGGGGGGCCGACATACATCACAGCTCGACACCGAACGCATATACGTTGAAGCAATCCCGGTTATCGAGCAAAGCATCTGCACGTCAGCAGCCAATCGTAGGTCTGCGGTTCGGTATCAGGCTGCAGCAGAACGGCCAGCTATCTTCAGATCTTCACGCTGGTAAGCGCGTCACTGGTAGGAGAAGTTTTCACTATCCGAGCTGTGAAGGCCTGCCGCCCCGGCACGCTGTCCAGCCAAGGATCCAGCCATGACCCGCCGTTCTGGAGTGACCCGTTCCCGCCTGTTCCTGTCCTCGTTTGCGGTAGCGCTGCTGTTCGCGGCGCCGGCGCAGGCCATCGTTATCACCACCGGCACTTGGACGCCGATCTACCAGGGCATCGACTACCAAACCGCGACCGTCGAGGGCAGCCAGGCTTATGCCCTGCGCGTGACGCTGAGCGCTCCGGGGATCAGCTTCACCACGACGCCCGCAAGTGGCCCGCTCGAGACCATCGCCGAAACGACAAGTCAGTTCCTCGTAAGCTCGGACGCACAGGTCGCGGTCAACGCCAGCTTCTTCGCGCCCTGCTGCGCCGCCACCACTCAGCCCAAGTCGCTGCTCGGGCTCGCTGTATCCAGCGGCACCGTCATCTCGCCCTACACTGCAGGCGAGAACAACGCTGTCCTGTTGCTGACCGCGGCCAACCAGGCGACGATCACCACCATCAACGCGCAGCCCCAGCCGGCGGACGCGTTCAACGCGGTGTCCGGTTCGTCCATCCTGGTGCAGGATGGCTTGAACGTGGCGCCGCCCACGCCGACAACGCCTGGCGCCTTCGCCGGCCCCAACCCCCGCACCGACGTCGGCCTGTCGCAAGACGGCCAGTATCTCTACTTCGCGGCCATCGACGGCCGGCAACCCGGGTACAGCGTCGGCGCCACGCTGGAAGAGGCGGCGGAACTGCTGATCGGTCTCGGCGCCTACACGGCGCTCAACCTTGACGGCGGCGGCTCGACGACCCTGGCGCTGTCCGATGGGCTGGGTGGCGCGATCGTGGTGAACCGGCCCAGCGGCGGCACAGAGCGCTTCAACGGCAACAACATCGGCGTGTTCGCACTGGCGTTGCCAGTGGCCGTGCCCGAGCCTGCCTCGATGATGCTGGTCAGCATGGGCCTGATCGGGCTGGCCATCACGCGCCGCCGTTCTGGAACCATCATGGACCATGCAACGCGGCCCAACTGACGTCGCAACCGTCTTGTGAGGGTCTAGACCCGTCCTCGCTGGCGTCTTCGAACGCTTGAAACAACACATGCGAGACATGCTCCGGTGTCTCGCATGTGTGTGCTGCTAGGGTGGTATACTCAAAACTGACAGAGCCTATGCCGGCTGGCCTCCACCGCCCGTTGCACCGAAGATCTGGCCGGTGGAGAAGCTGAGCGCGGGGTCAGCAGCGGCTACATAGAGCCCAGCGATCTCGGCAGGCTGGCCGGGGCGGCCCAAAAAGCTTTTCGAGCCGAACTGCTGCAGCTTCTCGGGCGTCGCACCTCCCGACACCTGGAGCGGCGTCCAGAAAGGACCTGGCGCCACGGCGTTGACGCGAATGCCCTTGGGCGCAAGCTGCTTGGCCAGCGACTTGGTGAAGTTGAGCACGGCGGCGCGCGTCAGGGCATAGTCGACCAGGTCCTCCGACGGATCGCCGGCCTGCTCGGACGAGGTGTTCACGATCACGCCGCCCGGCCCCATGATCGCGACCGCCGCCCGTGTGAGCCAGAATGGCGCATAGACATTGGTCTTCATGGTTGCGTCGAAGTCGGCGCTCGAGATCGCGCCGATGCTCGGCCGGGTTTGCTGGCGCGCGGCGTTGTTGACCAGGATGTCGAGCCCGCCCAACTCACGGGCGGCCTGGCTCACCAGCCGGCTGCAAAAGGCTTCGTCACGCAGATCGCCGGGGATGGACACCACCCGATGACCTTCGCCACCGAGCAGTTCCCGCACCTCGCGCGCGTCCGGCTCCTCCTCGGGAAGGTGGTTGATGACCACGGACGCACCCTCGCGTGCATAGGCGATGGCAGCGGCCCGGCCGATGCCGCTGTCGCCGCCGGTGATGAGCGCGCGCTTTCCGGCGAGCTTGCCCAAGCCCTTGTAGCTCGTCTCGCCATGATCGGGCCGCGGGGTCATTCGGGATGCCAGGCCTGGCCAGGGCTGGTTCTGTGCCGGGAAGGGCGGCTTGGGATAGGCAGCCGCCGCAGGCGTGGTGGGCGCACCTGGAGCTTTTGCTTCCTGCGCTGCCGCTGATACGGCAGCAGTGGCGGCAGCTGTGACGGCCGCGGCGGCGACAAAGGCACGACGAGACGTGTCGGTCATGCGGCGGAAACTCCTTCAGAGCCAGCGGCTAAACCGCCGCTTGCAGGTTGGGGTTCCCAGAGCATGAGCCTTTTCGCGCGCATGAGTTGGTGGCTCCTGTTCTTGCCCTGGCATGTGGGCTGCACCACGAACGGGTTCGGGTCCATCTTTGGCTGGCAAGAAATTGGCCGACAACGGACGGGCAGCTTCCGAGCGAGCATTGGCCCAAGCGGACGTTCGTGCACAAGATCTGATTGCCGGTTCCTGTCCGGGATGGCTGCCCTCTCCCACCTTGACAAGAAATTGGACCACCAGACGCTGCGCGTGGAATGCGCGGGGTGGCAAGCTGCGCCGCCACGGAGGAAGTGGACCGGTGACCGACGACATGGTGGAGTTCAGCGCGACGCAGCAGGAGGCCGGCGATGGCGCGCCCGGGGCGACCGCGGCGTTCCCGTATGACCACATGACAGTGAAGCGGTTCCGGGAAGCATTCCCGCGCGCACGGTGGCGCGACGACCTCCGTGCCTGGTTCGTGCCGGGCACCACGGCGGAACGGCGTCTGAGGGCCTGGTCGGGCCGCGAATGGTCGGGTGTGCTGGCCCATGCCGACGAGCGCGGCCGCGACGCCTTCACGTTCGAGCCGATCACGAGCCCCTACCTGGAGGTCGCCGACGACCTCGTGGTTCGAACCCCGAATTCCCGAACCGTCATCGCCGAATTGCGGGGGGTGCACTGGGCTCGGTGGGACTCGGCCTCAAAGGCGTGGCGCGTGCCGTTCCGATCGTTCGAGGAACTGCGCCGGCACTGGCCCGCCATTGAGGCCGCCGCCCGCCGGGCCGAGCCCGAGGAGCGGCGGAAGCGCGAGGAGAGCCGCAGGGTTTCCCCCGAGCACGAGGACAAGCGGGCCGAGGCCGCCGAACGCCGCCGACATCGATATCCTGTGCCGGAGGACGCGCTGCCGCCGCTTGACCGCGCGCTGATGGCTCATGCGGGACCCGTGGTGTTCGAGGCGGTCACCGGCGAGCTCGTCGAGCCCAGGATCGCCGCCCGCTTCTACCCCGATGTCACCGCCGGACCCGCCGCGCTGATCTGGGCGGGTTGGCGTAAGCCGAGCCATGCCGAGCTGGTCCAGGCTTGGCCCGCACGGACGGCACCTGGGCCGGCCGAGTTGGCGCGTGGCTGGTGGCAGCCGACGATCGAGGTGCTGCGGGAGGAACGTCGCAAGGCGGCATCGCTGGAGCGTGCGCGGGCGACGCGTCGGGCCAAGGCGTCGTGAGTGATCAGCCGGGCAGCGATGGTTGACCTGCGGCGGTCGCAGCTACTGGCCGAAAGCGGCCAGGCAGCTTTGGGACGCAATACCTGGGAGAGCGGCCGTAAATGGACAGGAAGTTGAAAAGTCAGCGCTCTTCGGTGTAGCCGGAGCTGTGTCCCTGCGGGCCGCCATTCCTGTAAGGTTCGCATACTGCAAAAGCTGAGGAGAGTTGAGTGTTCAGTCATGTCATGATCGGCAGCAACGACATCACCCGGTCGAAGACGTTCTATGATGCCCTGTTCGGAGCTATGGGTGGCAAGCCGGGTGTGCAGGACCAAAAAGGGCGCCTGATCTACACACACGGCGGCGGACGCTTCATGGTGACCAAGCCTATCGATGGCGAGCCTGCGACCGGCGCGAACGGGGGCACGATCGGGTTCGCGGTGGATAGTTCTGAGCAGGGTGACGCGTGGCACAAAGCCGGCGTCGAGAATGGCGGCACCGCAATCGAGGACGCCCCTGGCGTGCGCCAAGGTGGCTCGGGCGGCGTGTACCTCGCCTACCTTCGTGACCCGGACGGCAACAAGCTGTGCGCGCTTCACAGGATGGACGCCTGAGCGGCGTCAGCTGCAGCACCTCCCGACCGAGCGGTTTCGCTCGGTCGGGAGTGGTGATCGGCGAACATCGGCCAGGTGATTTGCTTCATCTGGCCGATAACGGACGATCCGCTCTGTAGTAGGCGGCAAGGGTAAGCGGACGTCCGCAGGGCGGCATAACAAAGCTACAAACGATCAAAGCTCGACCCACTCAGGGCACGCTTTGTCCGTGCCGCATGATGACGACCTGCACCGAGGCTGCGGATGAGCCTCTCCTCCACGCTGATCTACAACAAGGGCAGATCAGGTCATCCGTCTTTGCAGTTGCTGCTCGCGCAGGAAGATGAACAGACCGGCGCCGATGATGATCCCGGCACCGGCAAGCGGAAGCGGCCCGATCACTTCGTCGAAGAAGAGGTAGCCGAACAGCATGCCCCAAAGGATCAGCGTATACTGGTAGGGCACGACGGCGGAGGCCGGTGCCAAGCGCAGGGACTGGTTGACGCAAAGATTGCCGCCGAGCGAGCCGAAGCCGAGCAGGAGCATCAGCCCGAGGTCCAGGGCGCCGGGCGGCGTCCAGCCATGCGCCAGCACCAGCACGCCGCCGAACAGGAGAGCGGTCAGGAGCTGGCCGGTCATCAGCACCGTGCCGGGCGTGCCAGCCAGCTTGCGGGTGGCGATGAGGAACAGGGCGTAGCAGAAGCTTCCGACCAGGGCGCAGGCAGCCCCGAAGGAGACCGAGCCGGGCGAGGGATGCAGGGCCAGCACGACGCCGCCAAAGCCCACCGCGACCGCCGTCCATCGGCGCCAGCCCACCCGTTCGCCGAGCAGGAAGGGAGACAGGGCGGTGACGTAGATGGGTCCAGCCATGTAGTAGGTCATGACCTCGGCCAAAGGAAGTTCGGTCAGGGCCCAGAAGAACAGCGAGCTTTCCAGCGTGGAAAACAGCACGCGCAGCAGCTGCAGCCCCGGGCGGTCGACCCGGCTAAAGACGCTGGAACCGGCGCGGCAAATGGAGGGCGCCATGGCGAGCAGCCCAGCCGCGCTGCGCACCAGCATGAGCTGACCCACCGCGTAGGTGCCGACCAGCCACTTGCCGAGCGTATCGTTGACGGCGAAGAGCAACACGCCCAGCAGCATCATTGCGATGCCGCTAGCAGTACCCGCTTGCGTGTCAGGCTGGCGCAAGAATGTAGACACGGTTTTCGACTCACCCTTCCCGGTCCTTCTCCGAGATCGGGGAACCATGCTCCGGCAATAGAGAGGCGGAAGCCTGCTGAAAACCCTTTATGTCCGACGCGACCCGCCAGAAACTGCCGGAAGGTCTCTGCCTATGCAGCAGCGCCGCCGTGGGACCCGATCGGCACCGGGGGCATTGGATGGGCGGGGCGAGGTAGGCGAGCAGCCGCCCCATGATGACGTGCCGCACCGCGGGCAGGCTAGGCGACGGGGACGGCCCCGGATGCCGGGTCTGTATTTTCCCTCGCCCCCTCTAGCAGTGCCCGGCGAGGCGCAGGTGCTGCAGGTAAGCGCAAACGACACCCGTTACCAGCGCATGACGCTACAGCCCCGTCCAGGAGTGGCTCTCGAAGTGGCCCAGTCCCAGTTCTCATGCGACGCGACCAAAGCACCCTTGATCGTTCAAGCTGCAAAGGAGGTTTCACAACCAGACACTCCGGCAGTCCCCGAACCACACTGGGCGTGCTGGCTCTACGGCCCTTGTTCCTGGCTAGCCAAGATTGCCATACCTGCTTCCCATGCTTCAGCCGACGTGCGGAACCGCCTCGACGATTGCCGCACGCTCCTGCAGTCCTCTTCGTCGTAGACTTCCCAGCCATATGGCCGCACGCCGCTTTCCTTGAGGCAGACCCGAAGCCGGAAGCGTGAGTGCCCTCTTACTAAAAGGGCAGGTGCAGCCACCGAAGGCTGGGCCAGGCGGCGCAGCATAGGAAATCAGCCGAGCTTCAAGTTGGCTGCGGCCTGCTTGCCGCGCTCGGTCACGACATCGTAGCTGACCTTCTGGCCGTCGTTCAGGCTGTTGATCCCAGCTGCTTGCAGGGCAGTGATGTGCACGAACACGTCCTTGCTGCCGTCCTGCGGCTGGATGAAGCCGAAGCCCTTGTCAGGGTTGAACCACTTGACTGTTCCGCTCGCCATATCTGCTGCTCTCTGACGTAAACGAGGCGGAACCTAGCCGTAATCTGACCAAGATGCCAAGCCTGTTCAGGACGCGTGGCTGGTCGCCCTGGGTGGCAGGAACGGGGAGGGGGCGCCGGCCACCAGAGCCGATGATGCCTGACGGCTACCCGTTAGAGCGGCCAGCGCGAGTTGGCCCCCTCGGCACGCGCCGCCACCAGCAGCTTGGCCATAGCCTGGTTCGGGCCATCCTGCACCGCCGTCCGCTCGACCTCGGCCCAGTCAAACTGAACCGTGTCAGTGGCCCGGTCCCATTGGGCCGCAGGCTGCGCAGAGGTCGCTGCGTTCTGGCTTGAGCCAGACGATGCTGCGCCGCTCGCGGCCGAGGCAAAGGTGGCGTCCGGCGTGGCTGGCTCGCTGCCGCGTGCGTGCTCTTGCTGGTCCTGCTGCCCACCTGTCCCGGCGTCAGACTTGTCATTTGTCGCCGACATGGGTTCCGGAGTGGCATCCGATGCGCGGGCCTCCTGTCCGGACTTCACCTCAGCACCCTCTTGGAGCGGAGCCGCCTCGGCCGCGCCAGCCCGCTGCTTCGGCTTGGGGCCGGGCCGCTTGCGCACGGGCGCCGCAACTGGGTCGGCGATGGTGCCGTCGGCATCGGCGGTGCCGCTCACCGCGTCGTCGCTGTCCATCGTGGCCGGCGGCTCGGGCGGGGCGGCCGCCTTCGGCTTGCGTCCTTGGCGCACCGGGACAGGAGTGTCGCTCAGGGCGGCCAGACCCTCCTCGGGGGAGGTGGCGAGCTCGTTGCTGCTGGCGGCCTTCGGCTTGCGAGCCATTTGCGATCCTTGTGGTTCAGGACCGTCCTGATACGGCATCGGGGGGCCAGTGAAAACCAGGCTGTAGCGCGAGGAACTACGCGTCTCGGAGTGGCCACATCACCGCTGCTCGGCGTGTCCCGGAGCTGGGTCGATGCCGAGTTCCTGGCGGACGTGCGCGAACTTGGCCGGGTCGGCCAAGCGCTTGTCGGCCATCATCGCCCGCAACGCTCTGAGCCCCACGTCGGTGAAGAACAGGCGCGGCATCCGGGCCGTCGTGTCGAGGCACATCAGCCCGCGTTCGAGCAGGCCCGTTGCAGCCAGCGGCACTTTGGGCTGCCCTGCCTGCGGGCCGCCCCGCCACGTCTTGAGATGGAAGCCCTCGGCGACACTGGGCAGCGTCGAGAAGAACATGTCGAGCTCGCGGCGTATGTAGTCCCGCTCTGCCGGCGTGAACGGGGCAGGGGCGTTGGGCGGCTCGGATGCGGTCATGGCCGCCATCATAGCACGCAGGGCCGGGCGCACCGCCTTTCCTATGCACGCTCGTCCCTCGCAACGATGTCAGCGTGAGCGACTGCGGCGTTGCGCCATGCGCCGCATCAGCCCGCCAGCAGCGTCAGGTCTGCCAGGTCCTGCTTGCGCTGCCTGGCCCGGCGCTCGTAGCTGGCCTGCGTCTTGGTGCAGACCAAGCTGTAGGGCCGGCCGCGGCGGTCCGTCGCGGTGTCCAGGTCGCTGCCTGCCGTGCGGATCGTGCCCTCGACGTGGCTCCGGTCGGCCTCGGCTGCCTTCAGCACCCAGGTGCGTTGCTCCGGGTCGTCCAGGAACCGTGCCAGCTCGGTGCAGCGAGGGCAGCGGCACGGCAGCGTGCTATCCCGGCGCCAATCGGCCGGTGGCGCCAACGGCTCCGCGGCGCGGGCGCGCAGGTGCGCCACGCAGGCAGCGCGCAGTGGGCCGGCGCCCGGGGCGCCCGCGGGCAGCTCCCGCGCTGCCGGGACCAGGACGGCGTCCATCCCGTATGTGCCCGGCCAAGCCAGCATGTGCGCCGCGGCCTGCCCGGCCAGCGCTGGGTCCACCGCGCCCAGGCCGGCCAGAAGGTCGAGGACGGTGCACGGCGTGACCGGTCCGGGCCGCTGCCACGACGGGGTTGGCGCCGCACGCGCCGGGTTGCCGGGCATCGCCTCGACCAGGGTCGCGGCGGCCCCATGCAGCCCAGCGGAACCCCACGCCGCTGCCCGCGCCAGCAGCCCGGCGCAGGCAGCGAAGGCGGTGCCAGCCGTGCCCTGCACGATACGCTCCACCAGCGCGGCGCGGTCCAGCGGCAGGAGGTGGCCGAGAGCATTGAGGATAGCGTCGGCATCCCGCGCGTCGTGGCCGCCCGCGGCTACGACGCCGGCCAGCATCTGCCGGATCAGGTCATCATCGCCCAGCGCCGACAATGCCGCGAGCATCCGGGCGGTGCTGGTGACGCTCTCGCCGTGAGCCTCGCCGTGAGCCGACCAGGGATGATGGGCCGGCCAGCTCTTCAGCACCTCCCTGGCCAGCTTGTGCGCTTCCCCCCACAAGGGCGAGACGGGGTTTGCGCCCGCTGCGGCCCAGCGCTCCACTAGGTCCTCCAAGTAGGGCAGGGTGACGGACAGGCCGGCCTGGGCCAGCACGGCGGGCAGGCGGCCGGACGGCCACAGCACCAGGGCCGCGCGGCGGTAGGTCCGCTCGAACGAGGCACCCTCGTTGCCGGTCGCCTCGCGGAAGCTCTGCTCGTCGGGCGCCAGGTCGTCGCAGGCGCCAGGTGGGGACAGCTCTTCGTCCTCGTCCACGGGAACCGGCCCGATGGCGGGGGCGCCGCCGTCCAGGCCCCGCCACTCCGTCAGGGCCACGTCGCGGTTGCTGACCTCGACGACCTCGAAGCTGTCCTCGTCATCGTCGCCATAGCTGCCGCGCCGGCGCCAGCCGTGGCCGCCGGTGTACTCCGCCGGGCCGTTCTCCTCGACCGTCAGCAGCGCCAGGTGCAGGTCGCACCGGGCGGCTGCGGCGGCTGCGGCCAGCACGCCGGCCACGGCCGCATCGGCGCCTTTCAGCGCGGAGAAGCCCAGCTCGGCCGGCGTGTAGGCGTGCTCCAGCGGCAGGACCAGCTTGACCGGCCCGCTATCGTCCCACCCGCGCAGCAGCGCCGCGGCACGGGCCTGCTCGGCTCGGTGGTCCGGCGGCTCCGGCGCGCGGCCGCCAAGGCGGACCAGGTTGTAGACCAGCGTGAGGCGGAATCCCTGCGCGACCGGCAGCACCTCGTGGACGCAATCGGCGTAGAAGGCGGCGAACGCGGCCTCCGCTGGTTCCTCGCAGCGCAGGCCGAGCCGGACCTCCTCGCCCGCATGGCGCACGACCAAGTCGCCGCCCTCGTGCGCGGAGGGCAGGACGACGACCAGCGTGGCGAACATGCTCGGCGTCTTCTCGGTGTCGCGGTGGCCCACGAAGAAGCCGTCCTCTCCATAGAGCAGCAATTTGTAGAACTCGGCCGTGACCGGGCCGGCCACGCCGAGGCCGTCTGCCGCGCGTGCCACGATGCCGTCGAGCGTGCGCGCCCAGTGCCGCCCGCCGATCCGCACCTGGCTGGGGCCGACCTGCCAGCAGCGGCGCACGGCCGGGTCTACGATGGTGTCCTGCCCACGGCCGAAGGGCGCCGGCTCGGCCGCGTCGATCAGTTGCCCGGCCTGCACGGGCAGCAGCGGAAGGGCAACAGGTCCGACACCTTCCACCTCCAGCGACGGTGGCAGCAGTTCGGCGGTGCCTGCGGCGTAGAAGGACCCGGGGCGGTCCACGGTGCGGAGCAGGTCGGCAAGGGCCTCGGCGAGCAGCGGCATAGGGGTGACATGGAACAGGCATCGGCCGAACGCCAGGGGCCATGGCCGGATGATGTCGTCGGCATGGGCCGCGGGAATGTCGGGGGCACTTGGCCAATGGCCAAGCTTCCTGCAACACAGGACCTGACGCCTGTGGACCTCGTCACTGCGGCGCTTTCGCTTGAGGCTGGAAGGCCGGGTCCATCGTACCCACCACCCGCGGTGGGCCTCCATCCTCCCTCGCCACATACGGCAGCCTGTTGCAGCCACGCGACACCTTCGGCCAAGCTGCCCATCCTGCTTCACCCGGCGTGGCACATTGCCGTTCTTTGGCGTTCTGCTTTCCGAGTGCGGCCATGACCAACCCGGAGGTGTCTTGATGACCAAAACTCCAAAGACGAAGAAGGCCGCAGAGGCCAAAACTACGAGGACTAGGACCCTAGAGGACGAGGCGCCCCCACACGGCACCCCGGTCGAGAAGCCCCAGGCCGGGCACAAGCCGAACGCACTGCAGCAGCCGTTGCAGCCCTCTCCCGACCTGGCGGCGGTTGTGGGGGAGGGGACGATGGCGCGCGGCGAGGTGGTGAGCAAAGTTTGGGAGTACATCAAGGCGCACAAGCTGCAGAACCCGGATGACGGGCGCGAGATCGTGGCCGACGACAAGCTCCGGCGCGTGTTCGGCAAGGACCGGGTGACCATGTTTGAGATGAACAAGCACCTCGCCCAGCACCTCAAGTAGGGCAGCCCAGAAGGGGGCGGGCCAAGGTCGGCTTGCCGCCTGCCTCATTCGCAGCAGCCTGGCTGGCTTTGGCCCAAACGCGGCAAATCGGCTCTGCCGACACGGCCACGGCACTGCCGCGGCGGTTGGACGAGTGGAACATCACGGCCATGGAAGCCTTGGGCCAGTTCCTGCCGTAGCTGAAACCTGATTGTCGGAGCCAGGCAGCAATGCCGTATGGATGCGACTGGCGTCAAAGTGCCACCACGCGTCGCAACGCGCATTGCCTCGACTGATCGTCGCGCACATCGGCCTGAAGCTGTAAAACTTGGCCGTGCTGCTCCAGGGGAGGACCTATGCCGCCGCAGCGAAAGTCATACCAAGCTGCCCAATCTTGGTCGTCGCTACTACAAGAACTATGGCCGCTTTCGGGGCGTTGCTCGCGGGACGTAAGCGACCGACTTAGGGCGCATAGCTGATGTTCCCTGGTGCGAGTAACCCCGCGCGCCAGCAAACCCCCTTCCCTGCCCGTGCCGTCCGAGAAGCCGGAATCCCGGACAATGGTGCTGCCGGACGCGGTAGAAGCATCCAGTGCCGGTGAAGAAAGAGGCGGGTTCGGTGCTGTCTGTCCTAGCTTCGCCGTTTGGCGGCGGATCTGGTTTTCGATCTTCCCTGGAGCCGATACGAGGTCGGGTCGTCAGTCCAAGGGTTGAACACTGCAGCCCCGCTGTGCTGCACGTCTCGGACGTTGCGCGTGACCAGCCATAGATCGTGCTCCAGCACTGTAGCCGCGAGCATGGTGTCCACCACCGGCGGCGACTGGCCCGTCGTACGCTTCACGGCTCCACTGATCGCGCCCCAGCGGCGCACCACGAGATCACTGACAGGCAGCAGCCGACCAACGAACCGGGCCTCAAGCGCCGTCAGGGCTACCTCGACCCGTGGTCGGATGGGGCTTCCGTCAGGCAAGTTGTTCAGGCCTTTGTCGTATTCGCCGAGGGTCAGAATGGACAGGCAGAAGCGCTGTTCATCCTGGGCAGCGGCCCAGGCATGGACGCGCACTGAGCCATGCGGGTTGGCCAACTCGGCCACCACATTGGTATCCAGCAGCCAGCCGATCACAAGGGAATGTCGCGGCCAAGATCGCGCTCACGTTCAAGGTCTAAACCGCCCAGCCCCAACCCTTGCAGGAAAGCAACAAGCGGTTGCTGCGGGGTTCCGGGTGGCAGCAGACGCGCAAGCTCCTCGACTGCGATCACCACCACAGCGTCCTGGCCACGCACCGTCACATGCTGGGGTCCTTCGGTGCGGGCGCGCCGCACAACCTCGCTGAACCGTGCCTTGGCCTCCTCCAGCCGCCATGCCTTGCCGGCCGGCATGGGCGATGGTGGGGGCGATTGCTTCGTGGACTGCGACATAGCCTGCGTTTCATCTGACTACCTGACCAGATAGCAGAGTGCGGGCTGGTTCGCCACCGCCGTAATGCTTGGCCCAACCCAGCCATTGCGGGTTTAGATGCTCGGGAACGTGACCCTGCTCGTAACCGGCAAGGCAGTTAGGCGCGCATCGGGGGCTAACGTCCTTGCAAACGTGCTTCGTTGGAAGTCACCCCATGCCGCATCCAAAACATTCTAAGGTAAAAACACCAGAACGCTAAAACATTGAAACTCGTAAATGTCATAACCCTTTACGCCACCGCCGGTTTTCACATGCTTCCGCAAGCTGACCGCGAACTGCTTGAGGACCGAACATGAAAGCGCCTTGGATGTCTGGCTCGTGCGAATGGGATGCGAGTTCATGCTGCAAGCAGCTAGGGGTTGGCGTTGCTAGTTGGGGCTGTCCCAAAAGACGGGACAAGCCGCACCGCTGTTCCCTTCCCTACCAGCCGCGGAACATAGGCCAATGGGCGAGCGGCCCAGCAGCATCCAAGGCGCCATCCGCCGTCAGCACCTCGTAGCCCTCGAACTGCGCGGCCGTCGCGCAGGCATGGTTCGGTAGGATGCGGAGGAGGGTGCCAACCGGCAGATCCGGCAGGCTTGATGGGCTTCCGGACCGCAGGGCGATGATGCCGTGCTCCTGGTTTGCGCTTCTGACGAACAAGCCGTCCAGCACCCGGCCATCCATGCCACACACCATGCCGTAGCCCTGGTCAACCCCCTGGCGTGCCGTCCCGCGGTCCTGGGACAAGGCCATCCACCCCGCGTCCACGATGATCCAGCCGCGCTCCCGCTGGTGCCCGATCACCGTGGCCAGCACGGACAGCGCGATGTCGTCCGGCGTGCAAACGCCGATGCCTGCCATCACCAGGTCAAAGAACACGAACACGCCAGCGCGCACCTCCGTGACGCCGGACAGGCCGCGCGCGAAGTGCGCGGTGGGCGTGGAGCCCACGCTCACCACCGGGCAGGGCAACCCGACGGCCCGCAGCACCCCGGCTGCGGCAACGGCGGCGTGCCGCTCGCGCTCGGCGAAGGCAGCCAGCGCTTCGTTGCCCACCGCGCCGTAACTTTCCCCGGCATGGGTGATGACGCCGCGCAGCGCGGCGCCGCCATCTTCCAGGATACGGCCGATGGCGGCGAGCGCAGGGTCGTCCGCCCGCAGGCCGGAGCGGTGGCCGTCGCAATCAACCTCAATCAGCACCGGGATGTCGTCGCCTGCCCCACGGGACGCCTCGGCCACAGCCTTTGCCTGTTCCGGCGAGTCCAGCACGACGGCCAAGTCGCAACCTGTGGCGCGCAGGGCCAGCACGCGGGGCAGCTTCTGCGGTGCGATCCCGACGGCGTAAAGGATGTCCCGAACGCCTGCCGCGGCGAACACCTCCGCCTCCTTCAGGGTGGAGACGGTGGCCGGCCCCGTGGCGCCGGACAGCACACGCCGTGCGACCTCCACCGACTTCACCGTTTTCAGGTGGGGGCGCAGCGTGACGCCCAGCGCATCGAGGCGGTGCCGCAGGCGGGCGACATTCCGCAGCAGCCGGCCCTCGTCCAAGATCAGGCTGGGGGTCGGCAGGGCAGCAAGGGTGTTGGCTGGCGTCATGGTTCGGCAAGGTCCTATGGAGGGCACCAGGCGGAGAGGATGGCGCATCAGGTGTGCAGGCGCCACCTCGCACCCTGTGGGGCCTTGCACTGGCCATCTGCTTCGGGTCGGGGACTGCGGCTACTGGCCTCTGTTCCATCCCCTTCCCTCCCACCGTCATGATGACCAATGACGCTGGAGCGCCCACATGTCCCTACATCCAAAGCCTTCGCCTACTCCCTACAGCGCAGCCACAAAGCGCCGCACGGATTGAGGCAGGTCCTACTCGACCTGCGTCCAAACATGCCGATAGACCTGCACTCCGAATCTGCTTCGATTGGCCGTACGGGTCACAGCTTGGCTGATCTAAACGTTAGGAGGTTACGCGGTTAAAACGCCAAAACGCTAAGGCGTTGCCGCGTTATGGCTTTCCTGTATTCCTAGGCTGAAAACGCTCAGATCCATGCGCTCCAGTATCCGCATCGCAAGCTGCTTGCAGGGTGGGTTAATCCGAGGTGCCGCGCCGGTCTCACGCAACAGCGAAACATAGCCGTTGATCTCCGGGACGGGGGACATCAGCCGACCGAGGTAGCCCTCCAATTCCTCCCTAAGCTCACGGTCAGCAACCTCCCGTGCCCATTTCTGGGTCGGCCAGCGGTTCGGTAAACCAACAGCGTCCGGAAGCCGGTCCATGTCGGCCTTTACGACCCGCAGGTCGGTTTGCGATTGCATGAAAGGAAGGATCGTGAGGTCCGCTGCCCTCGACAGCACGCGGTCCACATCCGGCCGACCCCCACCCCCGTCTATGAGAGCAACTCCCTGTCCCATCTCACCTAGGCGGTCTAGGATGGCGCCGAGCGCTTTCGGGTCGCGCCCATCCAGCGTGGCGTAGCGGCGAGCCTGGGCTGGCAGGATCTCCCGGCGTGGATCGGTCGAGATATGGAAGGCATGAACGCCGTACATGGCCAAGCCATGCGCGATGGCATGACTGGTCGTGGTCTTGCCGGAGCCACCCTTGTCCCCCGCTATGACGATTGTCTTTGCCATTAAGACGGCTCCGCCTGTCGGATAAGGCGAAGGGCCGCGTCAGGTTCCTGCAACGCCCCTCGGATCAAGCCCCGAACCACGTCTTGCACTGTCGGCATCGGTTTGCCCGGAACGAGCAAGTTCCCCGCCAGTCTGGCCAGCGCAAGGTGGTCGCCTTGGGACAGCCTGACATTTAAGGGCACACCATCCACACCGGCCTTCGATGGTCTGCCGCCTCGCGATCTGTGAGGTTGCAAGGAAGCAGAGGATACGGGAGGCGAAGCATTCTGAACGGCCGTGGGATACGGAGCTGACTTTGTGTCGGCATTGGTTGGCTCGGAGTGTGCAGGTTCAGTCTCAATGCCTGCCACCGCTTGAGGCCCAGCAAACGTTGGCAACACACTTAGCTGTGCAGCTAAGGCAGCACCGCTCAGCTTCTTAGGTTGCGCCATCACAGCCGCTCCACATCACTGAACTTATTTAAACGCAACAATGCAGTTACACAAGAGCACATCAACTTTGAAGCGTTTTGGTGCCATAACACTATAATATTAAAGCTTTATCATGTTGTAAGTTTAAGACGGCAGCTGTGGGTATCAAGAAGTTTGTGGGCCGTTCGCATCCGCAGATGCGGGAATGAAAGGAGGGGAGGAGGGGAGGGTTTAGACCGATGAGGGTGATGCCACCGGCGCCGGACGCGCCACAAGAGTGCGTCGCTGCGCTCCCGTGGGCTGCGCCCCCGCTCTTGTCCCGCATCCGGCCCGTGGCCTCAGGCGGGCATCCAAGGGTGGAGGATGCAGGGTGATGAACGGATATGACGAAGAGATCCAGGCGCTCCGGGCGGGCGTGAGCTGCGCCGTGGTGCTGGAGCAGCGAGGATGGCAGCTCGACAAGCGGGACAGCACGAAGCATTGCTGGAAGTATCGCCGCAGCGCGGGCGAGGTGCTGATCGTGAACCATGAGGGCCGGGGCTGGTGGGACCCGACCAGCGACCGCAAGGGGGATGTGTTCGCCCTCGTGCAGGCCCTGGAGCCCAGCCTCAACTTCGGCCAGGTGCGGCGCGCGCTGCGGGATCTGAGCGGCATCGCTCCCTCTTTCCCGGTTGCCCCTCATCCCAAGAGGGACAATGCGCCCGAACTGCCGCCCGCCCAGCGCTGGAGCACACGCCCCTTTTTGGCCCGAGGATCGCGGACCTGGCGCTACCTGTCGGGGGAACGCGCCCTACAGGAGCCGGTGCTGGCCGCCGCGTCCCGTGCGGATGCCGTGCGCGAGGGGCCGTATGGCAGCGCCTGGTTCGCGCACCGCGATGGGGCTGGGGAAGTGATCGGGATTGAGATGCGCGGCCCGGACTACCGGGGCTTCTCGGCCGACGGCCACAAGACCCTGTTCCGGCTCTCGGGCCGGGCGCCATCCCTGTCGGTGCCGGCCACGCGCCTTGTGGTGTGCGAAGCGCCGATCGACGCCATGAGCCTGGCCGGCATCGAGCGGCTGCGGGCGGACACGCTGTATGCGGCCACGGCCGGTGGTATGGGGCCGGAAACGGTGGTGGCGCTACAAGTGCTGCTGCAGGACCTCGCGGCCCAGCCCGATGCAGTGCTGGTGCAGGCCACGGATGCCGACGCTCCTGGGGAGCGTCATGCGGCAAAGCTGGCAATCTTGGCAGCGGAAGCCGGGGTGCGCAGCGGGCGTATCCTGCCCTTTGGCGGACGCAACGACTGGAACGACGTGGTCCAGGCCCAGCGCCGTGCTGCGCTGGGTCAGCCGCGCCCAGCCTCGCCAACCCCGTCCTCAGACCAGTAAGGGGAAGCACGGGCATGAGCGAGCCTGTCCACCAGGAAGCTGAGGCCGCTTTGGAGGACGCCATCTTGGATGGAACCGAGCAAGGGAAAGGCAAGGAACGGGGCTGAGAAGGGCAGGGGAGATCCTGCCGCGTCGTGCCAGGGGCCGCAAGGGGCAAGGGCCTGCGGCCCGCGCTGCGCGCGCCCCCTGCACCCCCTGTCCCGGCGCGGCTGCCGGGCTGTGTCTTCGAGGAATGAAGGCAGGGCAGAAGGAACGGCAGGGATGAGAGCAACTGAAACGGTGCGCCTGGTGCTGGGCGCAATGATGATGGCGTGCGTGCTGTACGCCCTTGCGGCGGCACCGGGCTTCCTGTCCGACCTGGCGTCCACGGTGCCGGACCAGCCGCTCCGGGAAGCGTCCCGATGACGACCACCGAGGGGCAGGCTGACGGACACGCGAGGAACTTGCCGCCCAGCTTTCCCCTGGCGCAGCCGCACCGCGCGTAGAAACCGACCCCTTCTTTCCACCTCGGAAACCCGCGCGAGGCGGGTTTCCGCACCTATGGAGCACGGCCATGTCCACCCGCACAGCACACAGCCCGTTCCCATTCCCCCGTGTCCGGCACTGGAGCGCAGCATGAACGCCCGCCGGTTCCTGGATGTGTCCAGCGGCCACCTGTGGCCCGAAACCTGGGCCTGGCTGGACGAGCAAACCACGGATGATGAGGTGCGCGACCCCGCCAACCGCAGCGCCGAGATCCTGGGCGGGCGCACCCGCCATGGCTGGTTCATCTATGCCAATGAAGACCCCCTTGCGCCGGTGCCGGCCGACCTTCTTGCCGTGATGCGCTACGCACGGAAGCAAGGATGCGACTACGCGCTGCTGGACTGCGACGCGCTGCCGATGGCCGACCTGCCGGTGCTGCATCCGGACTTCCAGGATCAACCCGTCCCGTCCGCCACCGGCTTGCCGAGCAGCCCCGCATGAGCACCGCCCTCCTGCAACACCCTTCCCCTCCGGTTGCCCCCTGCTGGTTCTACGGCCAGCCCGAGGTGCTGGAGATCGGCGACATCTGGACAGACGGCAACTTTCAGTTGGACATCTGCTGCGAGGCGTTGCTGGATAGCGTTTCAGCCGGCATGGACGAGGACCCGGCCTGGGGGCGCGACCTCCTGCGCCGGCTGGGCGCCGAGGTGCTGACCGGCCATCGCCTGCGCCGGGTCAGCGACGGCCAAGGCTGCCATCCCATGCTGGATTGGCAGCTCGAACTGCGGCCGATCCGCTTCGCAGAGGCACGGGCCTTCATTGCCCGCCATCACCGACACTGTGCGCCGCCCGTCGCGTGGCGATTCGGCATTGGCGTGGCAAACGGACACCAGCTCATCGGGGTGGTGACGGTCGGCAACCCGGTGGCCCGGGCCTTTAACGGCCGCGGCATCGTCGAGGTGAACCGGCTTTGCATCGTAAGCGTCCGATAGTGACATCTTGAATGTCGGTGTTCGGCTCAAACGGGAGC